>NZ_CAJXJX010000103.1 GCF_913055775.1 uncultured Demequina sp.
GACGACACGCTGCATGGGGAGGACGGTGCCGACACGCTCGAGGGCGGGGCGGGCGACGACCGCTTGTTCGGTCACAACGACGACGATCTGCTGCACGGCGGCGCGGGCGATGACACCCTCGTGGGCAGCGCCGCGAATGACACGCTGCTTGGCGGGGAGGGCGACGATGCGCTGCATGGCGATCTCGACGATGACTGGCTGGAGGGCGGTCTCGGATCCGACAGGCTGTTCGGCGGGCATGGCGACGATACGGTGATCGGCGTGGTGGACGATCCCGCGACCGAGGGCATCGACGATATCGACACGGGACGGGATTATCTCAACGGCGGCGGCGGCGACGACCTGATCGTGGCGGGGCGCGGCGATATCGTCACCACGGGCGGCGGTGCGGATACCGTGATGCTGGGCGGCTGGCTCGATGCCGCGCATCAGGCGGAGATTCTCGACTTCTCGGTCGAGGAGGACATGATCATGGTGCTCCATGACGCGCCCGAAGGCGAGGAACCCGACATCGCGCTCGAGCCCGATGCCGACGATCCCGGCGCGCAGCGCCTTCTGCTCGACGGGGTCGAGATCGCGCGGATCGCCGATGCCGCCGGGCTGACGCTCGATCATGTCGCGCTCGTGTCGCAGGCGCGCGAGGCGCACGACCCGGAGCTCACGTCGCGGCTGGTCCGCCTCGTGGACGAGGAGGGCATCGACACTGTCGCGATGATGTGGTCCAAGGCGGGCGCCCACACCCTCCCGGGAGCCCTCTGGCGCATCTACATGCTGCGCGAGTGGGTCAAGCACGACGCCGCCGCGGTCGCGCGGACCTACCACCAGGGCGTGCACGCGGCCCACGTGAGGCACGCGATCGCAGGGGTCCAGGACCCGCCCGGGCCGGACGAGGTGCGCGCGCTCGCGGACTCCGTGCTGTCCGGGGTGTTCTCCGGCGACCTGGCCGTGGCGCTCGATCGCGCGGGCGCGTTCTGCCGCGTGGTCGCGACCGGCGCCGCCTACGAGGCCGAGTCCGACGACGGCCACAACGACCGCCGCGCTCACCAGACCGCTCTGCGCGCCGCGCAGCTGCTGCGCACCGGCGAGGACCTCGAGCGCTGCGCCGAGATGTGGCGAGACGACCGCCTGGACTGAGACGCGCCACGCCGCCGCAGGCGCGAGGTACGGGGGTCAACCCGCGCATCGGCCCTCCCCATTCACGAGCGAAATGGGCCCACTTCGCTCATCTAAGCGCTTGAGCGAGCGATTCGGGCCCACTTCGATCGTTTTGCTGGGGCGCTCGGAGGCGTATGGTGGGAGGTGACATCGGACTGCGGCAGCCCCGGGCTCCAACACCAGCCGCCACGAGCGGCCTTCGCGCCGACTGGCGCTCCCAGTCCGATGTCTTTTTCTTTGCCCGGGAGGCCCCGGGTGCGGGGCGGGTGCGGCCGATGCGCGCTCGGGCTACGGATGCACCTGCAGCAGGTGCGTCTCGATCGCCGTCACGCGCGGCCCGGACTCGGTGTCCAGGATGTGGGCGACCAGCAGCCCGCCGGCCGGCAGATAGGGGTTCTTGCGCGGCAGTGCGCCGCGGGTATACGGCCTGGTAGCGGCCCGCATCATCTCGATGATCGTGGGCAGCGTGGGCCGGTGGGCGCACACCACGTGGCTCGAGGTCCGCTCCATGAGCTTGACGAAGGTCTTCGCGGTCGCGAGTGGCTTCGACGCGTGGCCCGGCTCGGTGAGCGGGTCGTAGGTCTTGACCTTGAGGCCGGCGGCCTGGGCGTAGGGCTCGACCGTGGCGACGCAGCGGCGCGCTGGCGACGAGTCCACGTGCTTGGCCCCGAATGCGGCGAACAGCGGCACCAGCTGCCGCGCCCGCGTGGCCCCCGCGGTCGTGATCGGGCGCTCGATGTCCTTTCCCGACCAGGCCTTGCGGCGCTTCGCACGGGCGTGACGGACCAGCACGAACGCCCGCGTCTCGAGGCGATCGTTCTCGAACGCGTCGACGAGCACCTCGAGTGGACGCAGATCGTCCTTGAAGGTGATCTTGCGCCGCGCCTCCTCGACGGACATCCACCGCTTCTTGTCGATCTCGTTCTTGGAGGCGTCCTTCACCTTGGGCCGGGCGCGCACGTAGGCGGCGCCGTCGGAGGCGACGTGAGCGGCCCAGTACTTGACCACCTTGGTCTTGCCGCCGGCGGGGTACCGCAGCGTGGGCAGCGGCTGGCCCAGCACCACCTGCTTGCCGGTCTCCTCCGCCACCTCGCGGACAGCGCACGCGGGCAGCGTCTCGCCGTGGTCGAGCTTGCCCTTGGGCCACGACCAGTCGTCGTACCTGGGGCGATGCACGGCGAGCACCTGGAGCTCGCCGTTGCGGACGCGCCACACCACGGCGCCGGCCGCGATGACGGTCCCGGGGGGATAGCGCCTCACTTGCGCTTGGCCCTCCGCTTGGGCTGGCGCTTGATGTAGGTGGCCTGGACGTCCTTGAGGCGCTCGCCGGCCTCGTTCTCGAGGAAGTGCGACCATGCGCCGTCGGGGCCCAGCTCCCACGCGGCGTAGTCGGGCGACATCGCCATCGCGATGGACTCGATCAGGGCGTCCTTCTGCTGCTCCGCCTCGATCGAGATCAGCGCCTCGATGCGGCGGTCCAGGTTGCGGTGCATGAGGTCGGCGCTGCCGATGTAGACCTCGCGCTCGCCGTCGTTGTGGAACGCGTAGATGCGCGAGTGCTCGAGGAAGCGCCCGAGCACGGAGCGGACGCGGATGTTCTCGCTGTAGCCCTCGACGCCGGGTCGCAGCGCGCAGATGCCGCGCACGTTGATGTCGACCTTCACGCCCGCGCGCGAGGCGCGGTACAGCGCGTCGATGGTCTTCTCGTCCACGATCGAGTTGACCTTGATGCCCACCCACGCCTCGCGGCCGGCCTCGGCGTGCTCGATCTCGCGCTCGATGCGCTCGATGAGGCCCAGCCGGACGCCCGTGGGCGCCACGATCACGCGGCGGAACTTCGCCTTGGGCGCGTAGCCGGAGAGCTGGTTGAAGAGCTTGGTGAGGTCCGCGCCCACGTGGTCGTCGCGCGTGAGCAGGCCGTAGTCCTCGTAGAGGCGCGCGGTCTTGGGGTGGTAGTTGCCGGTGCCGATGTGGCTGTAGCGCACCAGGCCCTCGTCCTCCTGGCGCACCACGAGCGACAGCTTGCAGTGCGTCTTGAGGCCCACCAGGCCGTACACCACGTGCACGCCCGCCTTCTCGAGCTTGCGCGCCCAGCCGATGTTCTGCTGCTCGTCGAACCGCGCCTTGATCTCGACTAGTGCCAGCACCTGCTTGCCGTTGCGGGCCGCCTCGATGAGCGCGTCGACGATGGGGGAGTCGCCCGAGGTCCGGTACAGCGTCTGCTTGATCGCGAGCACCTGCGGATCCGTGGCGGCCTGCGACAGGAACGCCTGGACCGACGTCGAGAACGAGTCGTACGGGTGGTGCAGCAGGATGTCGCCGCGGCGGATGGCCTCGAACACGTTCTGCTCGTCCGCGGTCTCGACGGGCGCGAGCTGGTGATGCGTCGTGGGGCGGAACGCCGGGTACTGGAGCTTGGGGCGGTCCAGGTCCGCGATCACGTTGAGGCCCGTGAGGTCCAGTGGCGCGGGCAGCTGGAACACGTCGTGATCGGTGACGCCCAGCTCGCGCACCAGCAGGTCCCGGATGTTCTGCGGCACGTCCTCGGCGATCTCGAGGCGCACCGCGGGCCCGAAGCGCCGGCGCAGCAGCTCGCGCTCCATCGCCTTGAGGAGGTTCTCGGCGTCATCCTCCTCGACCTCGACGTCCTCGTTGCGGGTGACGCGGAAGGTATAGCTGTCGAGCACCTCCATGCCCGGGAACAGGTAGTCGAGGTGCTCGGCGATGACGTCCTCGAGAGGCACGAAGCTGCGCGGCTCGTCGCTGAGGGCCGATGCGTCGGTCACCTGGGCGGCGTGCCCCGCCGAGTCGACGGACAGGAAACGCGGCAGGGTCTCCGGCACCTTCACCCTGGCGAAGAACTGCTTGCCCGAATCCGGATCCCGCAGCTCGACCGCGAGGTTGAGCGACAGGCCGGAGATGTAGGGGAACGGGTGCGCGGGGTCGACGGCCAGCGGCGTCAGCACCGGAAAGATGTCCGAGCGGTAGAGCTTGCGCAGCCGCTCGCGCTCCTTCTCCTCGAGGTCCTGGATGTGGACCAGGTGGATGCCCTGCTCCTGGAGCTGAGACCGGATGCGGTCCTCGAACACGTCCGCGTGGCGATCCATGAGCTGGTGCGCGCGATCCGTCAGGGCCTCCACGAGTCGCGTGGGGCTCATCCCGGTCGCGCTGGGGACCGCGAAGCCGGCGGCGATGCGGCGCTTGAGCCCGGCCACGCGGACCATGAAGAACTCGTCCAGGTTCGACGCGAAGATCGCCAGGAATCGCGCGCGCTCGAGCAGCGGCGTGCCCTCGTCCTCGGCAAGCTCGAGCACGCGCTCGTTGAACGCGAGCCACGACAGCTCGCGGTCCAGGTAGCGATCTGCCGGCAGGGGCTCGTGGGCGGCGGCGTCCTCGTCGTCCATGTCCGCGGACGGGTCGGAGCCGAGTGGCGTCTGCGCGCTGAGGTCCTCGACCACGGCCGCCGAGGCGTGGGGCGCAGCGGGCTCGCTCGAACCGGCCGCCGGCAGCGGCGCGGGGGCGGTCTGTTCCAGGGCCTCGAGGGGCGTGCCGTCATGCATGTGCCCAGCCTGCCACGGGCGGGGCCGTGCGACTACCCCGCTTGGTCCTGCCTCGACGCGTCCCGCACGGCGGCATCGGCCGTCCACTTGCCTGTTTCATAAGTTTCAGATAGAACTGAAACATGACGATCGACTGGACCCGCGCATCGGCCGCCGGGTCGCCGGGCCACGGTGGCGACGCGCCTGCCGCCAGTGGCGCGGCGGCACCGCAGAGGGCCGATGCGCGGGCGCAGTACGCGGCTCAGGTCGCCCAGTACTGGGAGACGGTGGGCTTCTCGCCTGCGGCCGGCGCGATTTTGGGCCACCTCATGGTGTGCGAGCCCGCCGCGCAGACGCAGGCCGAGCTTGCGGAGGCGCTGCACCTGTCCGCGGGCACGGTGTCGACCCAACTGCGCAGCCTCATCGCGACCACGCTGGTCGAGAAGGTGCGACTGCCCGGCCAGCGCGCGCTGCGCTATCAGCTGCCGCAGAACGTGTGGCTGCGGCTGATCGGCTCCGAGACCGAGCGCATCGCGGGCCTGCGCCGCCTGGTCGACGCCGCCGCGGAGGTGTCCCCCGAGACCAGGCCCGACCGCATCGGCGCGCTCGATACCGTCGTGCGGTTCTTCGAGGCCGAGTGGCCCGCCTTCATGGCGCGCTACGACGACTACTTGAGAAAGGAGGGGTCATGACCGAGACCCCCGTCATCGAGGTGGACCACCTCACCAAGAAGTTCGGCTCGTTCACCGCGGTGGACGATGTCAGCTTCGATATCCACGCCGGCGAGATCTTCGGCTTCCTGGGCCCCAACGGCGCCGGCAAGTCGACCACGATCCGCTCGCTGCTGGACCTCATCAGGCCCACGAGCGGCGCGTGCCGAATGTTCGGCCTCGACTCGCGGCGAGACGCGGTCGAGATCCATCGCCGCATCGGCTTTCTGCCCTCGGACCTCGCGCTGTACCCCAACCTCACCGGCCGCCAGACCGTGCAGTACCTGGGCGGCATCCGTGGCGGCGTGGACTGGGGCCGGGTCGATGCGCTCGCCGAGCGTCTCGACGCGGACCTGACGAGGAAGGTGGGCGAGTACTCGTCCGGCAACCGGCAGAAGCTGGGCATCATCCAGGCGTTCATGCACGCGCCCGAGGCCGTCGTGCTCGACGAGCCCATCACGGGCCTGGACC
The DNA here is from genome assembly GCF_913055775.1 of uncultured Demequina sp. Classification (GTDB taxonomy): domain Bacteria; phylum Actinomycetota; class Actinomycetes; order Actinomycetales; family Demequinaceae; genus Demequina. The sequence goes on from NZ_CAJXJX010000103.1 coordinate 5,876, forward strand.
CGCTCGTGCAGCTCGAGTTCCACACCATGCTGCGCGAGATGGCCGATGCCGGGGGCACCGTGTTCCTGTCCTCGCACACCATCTCCGAGGTCGAGCGCGTCGCGGACCGCGTGGGCTTCATCAGGCGCGGCCACCTCATCGCGGTCGAGCGCATGAGCGAGCTGCAGGACAAGGCGCTGCGACGGATCACGCTCGAGTTCGGTGCAGAGGTGCCGGTCGCCGCCTTCCAGGGGATCGAGGGGGTGCACGAGGCCTCGGCCGAGGGCACGACCGTCACCGCACAGTACGAGGGCTCGATGGCCCCGCTGCTGACCGTCGCGACGCAGCACGACGTGCTGTCCGTGTCCTCCGCGAGCGTCGATCTCGACGAGATCTTCCTCGAGTTCTACCGCGACGAGGTCGTGGCGGCCGGCGACGATCCCGACGAGCCGGGCGAGCGGGGCGCTGAGTCCGAGGCCGTCGCGGAGCGCGCCTGATGCTCGCCACCGTCTACCTGAAGTCCGTCCGCGACCGGTGGATGGCTGCGGCCATCGCCGTGGTGTCGCTGTTCGCGATCGCGTGGATGGGGATGTGGGCCTACGCGGGCATGGGCGACGAGGCCACCGACTTCGTCGCCTCGATGCCCGAGGCCTACCTGTCGCTGCTGGGGATCACGGCGGATTCCGGCGTCGCCGGGATGATGCTGTCGAACATGTTCAACTTCCTGGGGCCGTTCGTGATCGCCGGGATCGGGATCTCCATGGGCGCGGCGGCCATCGCGGGCGAGGAGTCCGCGGGAACCATGAACGTGCTCGGCACCCTGCCGCGATCGCGCTCGCGGCTGCTGACGTCGAAGTCCCTGGCGATCCTCACGATCGCGGTGGGATCGGCGGTCGTCACTGGACTGTCCTACACGGCGGCCGTCACCCTCTCGGGAACCGAGCTGGGGTCGCTCGACCTCGCCGCGGCCACGCTGCACATGCTCGTGGTCTGCCTGCTGTTCGGCGCTCTCGCGCTCGCGGTGGGCACCTGGACCGGCAACCGGGCGCTGGCCTCCGGGCTGTCCGTCGGGCTGATCGTCGCCTCGTTCCTGGTCGCTGGCCTGCTGCCGCTGTTCGACGGGCTCGCGGATTGGGCGAAGCTCTCGCCCTGGTACTGGATCGCCGGCACGCAGCCCCTCACCACCGGTGTGGACTGGGTGCCGCTCCTGGTGCTGCTCGCGGCGACCCTCGGACTCGCCGCGGTGGCGTGGTGGGGGCTGTCGCGCCGCGACCTGGGCTCGGGCGCGACCCGGACGCCGGTGATCGAGCGCCTGCGGGAGGACCCGCGCATCGGGCGGGCGGTCGCGATGCTCGCGGGCCGCGGCTCGACGCGCGGCGTGGCCGCGAAGGCGCTCACCGACCTGCGCCCCTACATGGTGCTCGTGGGCGGGCTGATCCTGCTGCAGGCCACCGTGCTCGGACCCATGTTCACGGCGATCTCGGACACGATCGGCGACGTGGTGAACGCCATGCCGGAGTCGCTGCTCGCCATGATCGGCTACGCCGACTTCTCCACACCCGAGGGCTGGTACTACGGCGAGCTGCTGTCGATCGTCGCGCCCGTCGCGGTCGCCGTCGTCGCCATCAACGCCGGCGCGTCGCTCGTACGGGAGGAGAAGAACCGCACCTCCAACGTGCTGCTGTCGCTGCCGCTGGCGCGCGGACAGGTCGCGGTGCGCAAGGCCATCGCGATTCTCACGGGTTCGCTCGTCGTGGGGGCCGCCGTGGTGGCCGGGATCTCCGCGGGCAACGCGATCGCCGGTCTGGGGATGTCCTATGGGAGCATCGCCGCGGCCGGCCTGCTGACCGCGGGGCTGGGATGCCTACTCGGCGCCGTCGCGTTCGTCGCCGGAGGGATCACCGGCAGCAGCTCGATCGCCGTGGGTGCGGGGACGGGCGTCGCGATCCTGGGCTGGGGCATCAACAGCTTCATCCCCGTCAACCCCGACCTCGCCGACTGGGCGCGCGTGTCGCCCTTCTACTACTACTCGACGCCCAATCCGCTGGTCGAGGGGATGACCTGGTCGAACCTGGGCGTCCTCGCCGGGGTCGCGGCGGTGCTGGTCGGGATCGGGGTGGTGGCGTACCGGGCGCGCGACCTGCGCGGGTAGGGCGGCTCCTGGCCCGGTGCGGGCGTGCGCGTGTCTAGGCTGGCCTGATGCGCCGCGTCTGGGACCGTCTGCCCGCGCTCGTGCGCGCGCTCGTGCCGGGGCTGATCGTCAGCGGTCTCGGGCTGTGGGGATTCCTCGAGATCCTCGACGAGGTCCTCGAGCGCGACACCTTCGAGCGGATCGACCAGCCGCTGCTCGAGTGGTTCGCCGAGCACCGCACGGACGGCCTGACGGCGGTGATGGAGGGCATCACGGTGCTGTTCGGGCCGGTCGTGCTGCCCATCCTTGTAGGCGTGGGGTGCCTGGTGTGGTGGCGCCGGTCAGGATCATGGCGCGACCCGGCCCTGCTGGTGGGGGCGATGATCGTCTCGACGCTGCTGTCCGTGGCGATCAAGGCCACCGTCGCGCGCCCACGACCCGCCGAGGAGTTCCAGGTCGTGCCCGGGCAGGAGGCGTCCTTCTCGTTCCCTTCGGGTCACTCGACGGGAACCGCGACGCTGGTGCTGGTCGCCGCCTATCTCCTGTGGCGGCGCCACCGAGGCAAGCGGGCGCTCGTGGCCTTCGCGCTGGGGTCCGTCGCGCTGATCGGCCTGGTCGCCACCACGCGCCTGTACCTCGGGTACCACTTCCTGTCGGACGTGCTCGCGGGCGCGTGCCTGGGTCTGTTCACCCTGGGGCTGGTGATCAGCGCGGACCGGTGGCTGGATCTGCGTCGAGAGTGAGCGTGTAGAACGCGCTCGCCGGGTCCTCGCCGTACCCGGCGAAGGGTCCGCACGGCTCGAAGCCGAACCTCGCGTAGAGCCGATGCGCCGGGGCGAAGATCTCCTGGCTGCCGGTCTCGAGGCTGACCCGCGTGTAGCGCCGCCGCCGCGCCTCGTCGAGCAGGTGGGTCAGCACGCTCGCGGCCACCCCCTGCCCGCGCGCCGCGGTCGAGGTCCGCATCGACTTGACCTCGCCGTGCTCGCGGTCGAGCTCGGCGAGCGCGCCGATGCCCAGGAGCGCGCCCGCGTCGGAGCGCGCCGTCCACGCCGTCACGTGGTCCGCGCGCAGGGCCGCGAGCGGCAGCGCGTGCACGGAGCACGCAGGCGAGCTGGCGTGCATCTCCTCCAGGTGCTCGGCGAGCAGCGCGGCGACGTCCGGGGCGTCCAGGTCGGCGGGCTCGATGCGCATGAGGCGATCGTGCCACGCCATCACGACACCGTGAAGGTGACCTCCATGCCCTGCGACCGGTGCGATCCCACGGAGCAGTAGAGCGTGTAGTCGCCGGGCTCGAGCGTCGCCGTGAAGCTGTCGGTCTCGCCGGCGCCGATGATCGCCGTCGCCCCGTCGGCACCACCCTCGAGCACCAGGTCGTGCTGCATGCTGCCGTCGTTGGTGAGCACGAAGGTGTAGGTGCCGGCCTCGGTGGGCGCGGTGAGCTCGTAGCCGAACTCGAAGGCGGAGACGGCGACCTCGGTCGCGTCGGCAGGTGCGGCGGACGGGTCGTCCGCGCTGGCATCGTCGGGCTCGCTCGATCCGCACGCGGCGAGCACGACGGCCATCGCGAGCGCGGCGACCTCGACCGTGGTGCGGCGCAATCCGGACATCGTGGACATGTGCACCAGGCTATTCCGGGCGGCCCGATCGCGCGGGGCGTGGCGGTCGCGGCGTAGACTCCGCACCCCGGTAGCGTCCTCGGCATGAGGGCAGCGGGCTGGATCGTCAGCGGAGTCGGCACGCTCGTGGGGCTGGCCGTGATCGCCTACGCCTTCATGTGGGCGGACTTCCAGGACTCGCACCAGTCCAGCGCGGGCGGCGACCACGTCCGCATGGTGCTCGTGGGCATCGGCATCGCGGCGGTCGCGCTCGCGATCGGCGGCGGCCTGCGCCACGGCCGCCGGTGGGCGTCCTACGTGTTCGTCGGGCTCGCCGCCGTCTTCGGTATCGCGGCCGTGTGGTGGGCGGTCACCGAGATCATCGGCTGACCTGACCCTCGCATTCCATCCCCCATCACGAGCGAAATGGGCCCACTTCGCTCATTGAGGCGCTGAGACGAGCGAAGTGGGCCCATTTCGCTCGTCTCAGGGCTTGGGCGAGTGCGAATCGAC
>NZ_CAJXJX010000104.1 GCF_913055775.1 uncultured Demequina sp.
GCCACCGGGCTCGCGCGTGGTCAGGACGTCGAATCCTCCGCCCGCCGGCGCGCGCAGCCGCCCGGCGAGCAGATCGATCTGAGTGGTCTTGCCGACCCCGTCGCCGCCCTCGACCACCACGAAGAACCCCGTCATGGGACCCAACCTACCGGCGCCCCCCGACACCCCTCTCCTCCTGAGCGAAAGGGGCCCGAATCGCTCGCCTAAGCCCCGAGGTGAGCGATTCGGGCCCCTTTCGCTCGGTTCGGGAGGGCCGATGCGCGGGTCCGGTGAGTGCAACACGCCACAGAGGTCTGGCGCTCGCGCGCACGCGAGGAGTAGACCTGATCCTGAGGGGGCACGGCATGAGGGGTCGGTTCATCTGGGCCGTCACCGCTGCGGCGGTGGCGTCGCTCTCGGCCTGCGCGTCGGAGCCGCCCACGGCCCTGTTCCTGGGCGACGCCGACACGGCCGGGACGTCACTGAAGATGGACGAGATCGAGGGCCGCTGGCCCACGCTCGTGGCCGAGCAGTTCGGCTGGCGTGAGGTCAACGCGGGGTGCGAGGGTTCGGGCTACACGCGGCCTGGACAGGACTGCATGACCACCTACCGCGAGCGCGTGGACCGCGTGCTCGAGGAGGACCCCCAGGTGATCGTGATCTCCGGTGGGGCCAGCGACCTGGGAGCAACCCTCGGCGAGATCGAGGCCGCGGTGCACGCCACCTTCGTGACGCTCGCGGAGACGTTCCCCGCCGCGAAGGTCTACGCGATCGGCGCACTGGACACGAATGCCTCGACCGCGCCCGACGTCGCGAGCCTCAACGCCGTCATCGCTGATCAGGCGGCGCAGGCGGGCGCAACCTACGTGGATCTGGGCGACGCCTTGGAGGACCGACCCGACCTGGTCGCCGCCGACGGCCAGCCCACCGTCGAGGGCCACGCCGTCATCGCGGAACTCACCTCGCACGTCATCGACGGCAGCTGACCCGCCTACCGCTCGTTCGGATACACGAGCCCGATCTGCGCCCGCACCTCGTCCATGATGCGCATGATCTCGAGGGTCTGGTCGAGCGGCAGAATTGCGGACTCCGAGCGACCCTCGGCGATGCCGCGGGCCACCTCGGCGGCCTCGTACTGGAAGCCGTTCTCGACGCGACCGTCGTAGGTCCACGACGTGCCGTCCTGGCGGGTCACGGTGAAGGTCGTGGGCGCGTAGAAGGTGTCGGCGATCTCGATGCGGCCCTCGGTGCCGGTGATGACGGCGGTGTTGGGGCCGCGCACCTCCATGGTGGTGTGGAGCGTCGCCTGCGAGGTGGGGTACTCGAAGACCATCGACACCTGGCCGTCGACGCCGGTGTCACGGAGGCGGCCCACCGCGGTGATGGCGTCTGGGACGCCCAGGATGTCGTGCGCGAAGGCGACCGGGTACACGCCCAGGTCCAGCAGTGCCCCGCCTGCCAGCTCGGGGCGGAACATCCGCTCGACGTGCGTCAGGGCCTGGCTGTGGTCGGCCTGCAGCGACACGATGTCGCCGATCTCGCCCCGCTCGATCGCCGCGCGCAGCTCGACCACGTGCGGGAGGAAGCGCGTCCACATCGCCTCCTGCAGGTACACGCCCTTGGCGCGGGCGGCGGCGATCACGGTCTCTGCCTGCGCGGTGTTCTGGGTGAAGGCCTTCTCCACCAGCACGTGCTTGCCTGCCTCGATGGCGAGGAGCGCGGGCTCGTGGTGATCGTTGTGGGTGGTGGCGACGTAGACGGCATCCACGTTCGGGTCGTTCACGACGTCCTCGTACGAGGTGTAGGCCGTGCCTTCACCGGCATCCGCCACGAAGGCCTCCGCCTTGCCGGGGGTGCGCGACCCGACCGCGACCAGCTCGGACGCGGTGTGGTGGATGATCGCATCGGCCATCTTGTGGGCGATGCCGCCCGCTCCGAGGATTCCCCAGCGGATGGCGGGCGCGGACTTCGGGTCAGGTGTCGTCATGCCTCTCACCCTACTGGCGCGCCACGCCATCGCACTCGCGGATCCGCGACACGGACAATGGCGCGCGCATCGGCGCTACTCGCCGGGGTACACGACCCCCAGCTGGCGACGCACCTCATCGAGGACGTCCATGATCTCGAGCGTGGCGGAGTGCGGCATGATCGCGGACTCGGTGGCGCCGTCGGCGACGCAGCGCGCCACCTCGGCGAACTGGTGCTGCCAGCCCAGCGGGCCCGAGCCGTCGAACTCGAGCATGCGCCTCCCGCCGCGGGTCAGCGTGAAGGAGCTGGGCCGGTAGTACTCCGCGTGGATGTCGATGCGACCCTCGGTGCCGGCGATGGACGCGACCCTCGCGGTGTCGGCCTCGAAGGTGGACAGCGCGACGCCCTGCGCGCCTCGCGACGGATAGTCCATAAGCACGGTCTCGCTGAGGTCCACTCCGGTGGGCGCGAGAGCACCGGCGGCTCGCAGCGACTCCGGAGCGCCCAGGAAGTCGTGGACCAGGTTGATGGGGTAGACGCCCAGGTCCAGCAGCGCGCCGCCCGCGAGCTCAGGGTTGAAGTTGCGGTGCCGGGGGTCGTACTCGGGGGTGCCGCCGAAGTCCGCGCTGACGTGCACCACGCGCCCGATCGCGCCCTCCGCGACCAGGCGGCGGGCCTCCACCATGTGCGGCAGGAAGCGCGTCCAGACTGCCTCCATGACGAAGGTTCCGCGGGCGCTGGCGGCGCCGAGCACCTCGCGCGCCTCCGTCGCGTTGCGCGCGAACGCCTTCTCCACGAGCACCGGCTTGCCGGCCTCGACGGCGAGCAGCGCATGGTCGCGGTGGTGCGAGTGCGGCGTCGCGATGTAGACGGCGTCCACGTCGGGGTCAGCGACCAGGCGCTCGTATGCGCGCTTCCCCGAGTGCACCGTCGGCACGTCGTAGCGACGGGAGTACGCGTCCCCGCGCGCCGCGTCCCGGCTCGCGACCGCCCGGATGCGCGATGCCGTGTGCCCCAGCAGCGAGCGCGCGAACACATCCGCGATCCAGCCCGCGCCGATGACTCCCCACCGGAGCGCCGGAGCGGCCTCGGGGCCGGGCAGGCGCGCTGACGGGGCCGATGAACGCCGATCAGCCAACCGAGACGGCCTCCGCCACCGACAGTTGCGTGACCTGGAGCCTGGCGGCGGCGACACGCAGCGCGAGCCACAGGCACACGGCCGCGAGCGCCAGCACCACGACCGCAGCGGCGAGCAGCGGGACATCCAGCGCCCGCACCGCCGTCGCCACCCCGGCGACCACGCCGAGCACGACGCCGAGGCCGCCGAGGATGAAGATCAGCGCTCGTCCGCGGCCCTTGCCACGATGCTCGGAGTCGAAGGGCGCCAAGACGCTGATCACGGCGCCCACGGCGGCAGCCCACAGCACGCCGGCCAGTCCGAAGATCCCCGCTCCCGCGATGTCGGCCCACCTCCCGGTGAGAGCGGCCTCGGACATCACGAAGACCAGCACGCCCACGAAACCCACGCCGGCGACCACGGCGACCTTGCCGACAAGGACCGGACGCATCGGCGCACCGGCGACAGTGAGGTACTCCATGCCGCGCCCGTCATAGTTGAGCACGCCGCTGCCCATCGAGATGGTCGCGAACGCTCCGTACAGCGCGGCCGCGAACGGGATCCCGTGCTCCATGCCGGTCGAGTGCGAAAGAAGCCCCGCGAACACCACCGAGATCAGCACCTGCTGAGACGCGCGCGCGTTGCGGAAGAACAGCGCGTGGGCGAACTGCGCGGCCGAGGCGAGCGCGGGCGATGGGGCCAGTACGCTCCACGCTCCGCCGGTGAGCGACAGGGCGTCGTCGCCGGTGCGCGAGACACGGCGCCTGGCAGTCCCGCCGCCACCGCCCTTATCGCGGCGGCTCAGGACCCACACCCACGCGCCCACGAAGGCCACGGTCCACGCGAGAGCATAGGCGAGACCGCCGATGGCATCGGCCCAGTCCAACGCGCGCATGTCGAGGTTGACCTGCCCGGCTGCACCGGGCGGCGTCCATTCGAGGATCGTGGCCGTTGTCGAGGACTCGAAGGCGGACAGCGCGGAGGTGTTGTTCGAGAAGTACTGGACCGCGAGGTACAGGCCGATCGTGATGAGGCCGGTGAGGACCAGCACCACGTCGCGGCCGCGCCGGGAGGAGCCTGCGCGCACCGTCAGCGCCTGGAGCGCGCGCGACGCGGCGACGCACATCACCACGAAGATCACGGACACCAGGGGGACCGCGACGCGCACTCCGACCGACTCGTCGGGCGCGAGCGCGCCTCCGCTGGCGACCAGGAAGGTGAACAGCGCGGTGGGCCCCACCAGGCCGCCCAGGAGCAGGCCGCTGACCTTCTCCACCGTCGTGATCGGATACATCTCCAGGCGCTGCGGGTCCACCGTCTGGTCCTGGAGAGCAGGCACCGTCACCGGGAGGACCACCCACCCGATGAACAGCACGAAGAACACCATCAGCACGAGCGCGTCGCCGTTGTCGAGAGACTCGAGGAAGCCGACGAGCCCAGCACCCGCGAGCCCCAGGACGGCCGCGATGGACCACGTCACCCACACCGTCGAGCCGCGACCGTGACGCTGGATCGCGAGGCGCAGCCTCAGGAGGACTGCAGCCACGACAGCTCTCCCTCGTCCAGGTCGCGCCCGCCTACGAGGTCCACGAACGCCTGCTGGAGAGACGAGGCGTCGCCGCGAACCTCATCGACCGTCCCCTCGGCGTGCACCCGTCCCGCGGAGATGACGACCAGGCGATCGCACAGCCGCTCGACCACGTCCATGACGTGGCTCGAGAAGACGACCGTGCCGCCGCCCGCGCGATAGCGCTGCAGCATCTCCTCCATCACCTGCGCATTGACCGGATCGAGCGAGCCGAAGGGCTCGTCGAGGATCAGCACGCGGGGGCTGTGCAGCAGGGCGACCGCGAGGCCAATGCGTTTGGTCATGCCGAGCGAGTAGTCCGCGACCATCCGGTTCTCGGCCTCCTCGAGGCCCAGGATCCGCAGCAGCTCACCTGCGCGCTGGGCAATGTCCGCGGGGTCCATCCCGCGCAGCAGCCCCGCGTACTCGAGCATCTCGCGGCCTGACAGGCGCTCGAACAGCGCGGGATTGTCTGCGACGAAGCCCAGGCGGCGCTTGGCCTCGAGCGGGTTCGGCCACACAGCCACGCCGTCGAGCTCGATGGACCCAGCGTCCGGCTCGAGCACGCCGATGATCTGCCGGATCGCGGTGGTCTTGCCGGCGCCGTTGGGGCCGGCGATGCCGTAGAAGGATCCGCGCGGGATCTCCAGGTCGAGGCCATCGGTGACGGTCTTGTCGCCGAAGGACTTGCGCAGCCCCTCGACCCGGATGGCGAGCGACTCGCTCATGTCAGCGCTGGCGCGGGGGGAAGCGACCGGTGAAGAAGCCGCCGAAGAAGGCGATCAGCACCAGGTACGAGGGCCGCAGGGGGATGCCGAAGACCTCGATCTCGGTCTCGTTGCTGATGAGCCCGACGATGAGGGCAAGCACCACGAGCGTGCCGAGGATGCCGATCCAGCCCTTCGAGGACACGCCACCTCCCCGCTGAGGCTCCTTCATCTGGTTGAGGTCGCTATTGTCCGCCATCGTCTCTCCTGTGATTCTGGGGCCGCACCCGCGCGACCCGCCTCGACCCTAGCAACAAGGTCGCGCCGCGGGCGGGCGGTACATGCGCGGAGTACCGTGAGAAGCAGGGACGACCTCGAAGGGGGCGACCATGAGCAGGGCCGATGCGCGGGCTGGGCAGCGGACGACCGGTCGCGTGCCGCTGTCGTCGGGCGCGCTGGGTCTCGCCGCGGTCTTCGCCGCCGGCTTCTGGGTGGGCGTGGTGGTCGCGTTCCACTGGATCCGCTCCGACCTGGAGCCGTGCTGCGCGTTCGTCAGCAACTATGCGCGCGGCGACCTCGACTGGCTCATGCAGGCGGCGTTCGTGGTGTTCGGCTTCGGGTGGATGGCCGTCGGCATCGCGCTGCATCGCGCGCTGCGCGGCCTGCGGGGCGCCCACCTGGTGCTCGCCACGCTGCTCGTCGCCGGCGTCGGCTTCGTCGGGTCCGGGGTATTCCGGGCCGACGACGTCGGGCGGGTCGGCGCCCCGTCGACCGAAAACATGATGCACACGCTGGCCGGCATCCTCGCGTTCGGTGGACTCATCGTCTTCGGCATCGCCGCGTGGTTCGCGCTGCGTCGCGAGCCCACGCTGCGACCGCTCGCCCTGCCTCACCTGGCGCTGGGCCTGGTGACGCTCGTGCTGCTCGTGACCTTCACCGTGTGGGCGGAGACCACGGGCGACGGCTTCGGCTGGTGGCAGCGCCTGCTCGTGATGGTGGTGCTGCCGGGCTGGCAGGCGTGGTTGGGCATGCGGCTGGTCAAGGCGACCGCGCCGCCTGCATCCTCATGAGCGAAATGGGCCCACTTCGCTCGCCTTGAGCCCTAGACGAGTGAAGTGGGCCCATTTCGCTCGGGTCAGGTGGTCGCCTCGCCCAGGTAGACCCACGTCTGGAGGCGACCCTCTCCCGTCGCGTCGACAGCACCATCGGGGTCGACGCCGTCAATTACCAGGAACACCGCACCCGACACATCCGGTATGGGCTGCACGTAGGCGCAGTCGGGATCGCGGAGCGGGTCTTCACCGCCGATCGCGAGCGCCCACACTGGCTCGCTGCTGAGCGACGTCCATTCCAGGTGCGGGTCCTCGATGCCGGCGCTGACCGCATCCGCGACCAGCCACGCATCCCGGCCCACGTACCAAGGGTCGTCGCCGTCGGCGGTCCGCAGCACGGGCTCGGCACCCCAGAGCATCCCGTCGAGCGTCCCCACCTCGCCCAGCACTGCCGAATACTCGAGGTCGGTGGTGCTCGGGTGGCCCGCTCTGCGCAGGTCCGAGAGGGGCGCACATCCGGGCTGGGGGCGCTCGACCACGAAGGCCTGGTGGGAGAAGCCGTCGGGCTCGCGCAGCTCGGCGGGAGCGGCGTCGACCTCCTGAGCCGCCACGAAAGCGTCCAGCGCCTGGCCGGGCGAGGCATCGGTGTTCGCGAGCTCAACAGGATCCACGACGATGGTCGCCAGCGGCACGCGCTCGTCCAACGCGGTCCCCTGGCCAAAGTCCGCAGCACTCCAGAACTGGGTGACGACCAGCGTGTCGAAGGGGTCGCCGGGCTCGAGCGCTGCGATCTCCTCCCACGTCATGCCGGTCAGGTCGCACGCATCCTCGCTCGGGATATGCGCCCCTGCACCGCCCGCGGACCAGCCGCGGTCGCCGCTGGTACGGCTCGATCCCTGACCGACGCCCACCACAGTCTGCCCGTCCATGAGCAGCGAGATCGTCGTAGCCGTGCCCGCAGCACCCCCGCTCGTGCCATCCCAAAAAGCCTGGTCCGGGTCCCACCCGGTCCACGGTCCGTCGGGGTTGTCGGGGTCGACCGGCTGGCGGACCGTCGGCGGAACCTCGTCGGTGGTCTCGCCCAGGGTCGTCAGCTCCGCCGCGAAGAACAGCCCACGACCGTAGGCGTCCGGGTCATGCACGGTCACGCCTGCCGCAAGCGATAACTCGTCGCCGCACATGACCGCGCGCTCGCCGCTCACCCGGAGCGCCGGCTCGGTCACCGGGAAGCCGCTCGGATCGGATCCGACGTCGTACAGCCACGGCCCGGCGTGCACGGCATCGCCGCCCGCGGGCTCCTGGTCCTCGCCGCCAACGGGCACGAGCCAGATCCCCACCCCGACCACCGCGACGGCGGCCACGGCAGCTGCGCCGCCCGCGACGGCCGCGCGGCGGCGCCTCCCCCGCTGGATGCCGTCCACGCTCGAGGCGACCACAGCATCGGCCCTCAGGTCTTCTCCCACGGCGTCGCCGTGGGGCGCGGCGGCGCGGTGCAGCTCGCTGTGGAAGTCGCTCATCGCTCGCTCCTCTCGACCACGGGCAGGCGCTCGCGCTCCTCGGCACTCACGCCGAGCAGCGGCGCGAGGCGTTCGCGGCCCTCCTGCAGGTACTTCTTCACGGTGCCGTCGTTGAGGCGCATCGCGTGGGCGATGTCCGCGACCGTGAGGTCGTCGTAGTAGCGCAGAGCGACGGCGGTGCGCACGCGCGGCGGCAGCTGCGCGAGCGCCCGGGTGATCTCGTCATGATCGTCGACCTCGGGGGCGTGCTCGACCGTCTCGCGGGGCGCGACCTTCGGGATCAGACGCCGCCAGGTGCTGTCGCGGCGGATCCCATCCACGTGGACAGTCCGCATGGTGGCGCGGACGTAGCCCTCGGCCGCGCGGGCGTCATGGAGCCGACGGCGCTTGACGAAGGTCTTCACGACGGCGGCCTGCACCAACTACTCTGCGCCGTGGTGGGAGCCGGTGAGGACGTAGCCGTAGGCGGTCAGGCGCGACCCGGCGTCGCGGTACACCTGCGCCGCGACATCGGCGACATCGGTCCGAGTCATCGCAGTCACACTACCTAGGCGGATGACGGTGCCCAGACGGTGGGGTCGCCCTGCGCCACTGTCGGCCACCGGCAGGAGACCAGCAGAGCGGCCCCGGCTCAATGCGGACCGCGTCGCGCGGGTCTCGCGCTAGAAGCCCCTCGCTTCGATCACTTTGGCGTACCACCGCGCTGAAGCCTTGGGCGTGCGTTCCAGCGTGTCCGGGTCGACGTGCACGAGGCCGAACTTCTTCGTGAAGGCGGCTGCCCACTCGTAGTTGTCGATGAGGCTCCATGCGTAGTACCCGCGCACGTCCGCACCGTGGTCCATGGCCCGGGCGATCCATGTCAGGAAGCCGCGAATGTAGTCGATTCGCTCAGCGTCGTTCAAGCACTCGTCCGCGGAGAGGCCGTCGCCGTCCGCGACGCCGTTCTCCGTGATGAAGAGGGGCAGATCGTCCGCATACTCGTCCCGCACGAGCATGATCGCGTCGTAGACGCTCTTGGGGTAGAACTCCATGCCGTTCTGGAGGTAGTTGCCGGAAGGGTGCTGGCCGGCCGTCACCCACCACTCCGGGTTGTAGTGCTGTGCGTCGACGACGACGCGCCCGTAGACGTTGAGACCGAGGTAGTCGAGACCCTGACTCATCGTTGCAAAGTCGCCGTCACGCACGACAGGCATGGTGCCTTCGCGCTCCAGTGTGTCGACGACGCGTGCCCCGTAGCCGCCGCGCAGTGCCCCGTCGAGGAAGAATCGGAAACTCGTGTCCTCATCGCGGTCGGCAATCGCCTGATCTGCATCCGAGTCGCTGCTGGGATGCCGCTTCCAGATGTCGAGCACGAGACCAATGTCCGCCTCGGGGGCGGCCTCGCGCAACTGCATCACTCCGAGGCCGTGCGCCACCAGCCCGTTGTGCATGGCTTGGCGCCCCAGAACCGGATCAGCGATCCCCGGCGCGAAGACCCCCATGCCGTAGCCGACCCAGAGCGAGATGGGTTCGTTGAGCGTCGACCACAGCGGGATCCGGTCGCCGAACCGCGACGCCACGAGCCCCGCGTATTCCGCGAACCACTGGGGCGAATCAGGGTGGGGCCAACCACCCCGATCTTGAAGCGCCTGTGGCAGATCCCAGTGGTACAACGTGGCATTCGGGACGATGCCCGCCTCGAGCATCGCGTCCACGAGTCGGTCATAGAAATCGAGGCCCAGGGGATTGGCCTGCCCCACGCCTTCAGGCAGTATTCGCGGCCAGCTGAAGGAGAAGCGGTAGCTGTCACATCCCATGCCACGCATGAGGGCGATGTCCTCGGGATACCGGTGGTAGTGGTCGCAGGCGACGTCGCCCGGGACGTCTCCATCGACGTTGCCCGGCATATGCCCGAACGTGTCCCAGATGGACGCGCCTTTGCCATCAGCGTCCCAGGCACCTTCGATCTGGAAGGCACTGGTGGCGACGCCGAACACGAAGTCGAAGGGGAAGGTGGGCATGGGGAGACCTTTCCTGTGGAGGTGCCCCACGGGCGCGACGCATTGGCGCAAGCGCGACCCCGTGCACGGGCGATGAGCAGCCGAGTAGATCGGTGAAGAACGGGGCGCGTGCTCGGCGTGGCACGCGCCCCGTCCTGGCTCATTCCGTGACCGTGAAACCCTGGTCCGCGC
>NZ_CAJXJX010000105.1 GCF_913055775.1 uncultured Demequina sp.
GGCGGAGCGGCGGGCGCCGCTGGCGCTGCAGGAGCCTCCGCATGACCGGCCCCGCGCTGCCTCCCACCCTGGCCGCGCGGCTGTCCTCCGCAGACCGGCCGCTCGCCGGGATGTGGGTGTGCTCGGGCTCGCCGCTGGTGGCGGAGATCTGCGCCGGAGGCGGTCTGGACTGGCTGCTGATCGACATGGAGCACGGGCCCAATGGGCTCGAGTCCGTCCTGGCGCAGCTGCAGGCCGTGGCGGCGTACCCGGTGGCGCCAGTGGTTCGCGTGCCGGCCAACGACCCCGTGCTGCTCAAGCAGGTGCTCGACCTGGGCGCGCAGAACGTGCTGGTCCCCATGGTGTCCTCGGCTGAGGAGGCCCGCGCCGCCGTCGAGGCCGTGCACTATCCGCCGCGGGGGCGCAGGGGAGTGGGGTCCGCGCTGGCGCGCTCGGCTCGCTGGAACCGCGTGCCCGGTTACCTCGAGAACGCGGCGCAGCATGTGTCGCTGTTCGTCCAGGTCGAGACCGCTGACGCCGTGGACGCCGCTGCGGAGATCGCCGCGTTGGATGGCGTGGACGGCGTGTTCGTGGGTCCGAGCGACCTCGCGGCCTCGATGGGGCTGCTGGGCCAGCAGACGCACCCGGACGTGACCGCTGCGGTTGCTCGGGCCTTCGAGGCCGTGCGCGGCGCGGGAACGCCCGTGGGCGTGAACGCCTTCGACCCGGCCGTCGCTCGCTCGTATGCGGAGGCCGGCGCGGCCTTCATCCTCGTGGGCGCGGACGTCGCGATGCTGGCCCGCGGCTCCGAGGCGCTCGCGGCCGCGTGGGTCCCGGAGGGTACGGAAGGTCCGACGGTCTCGTACTGAGCCACCGCATCGGCCCAGCGTCCCCCGCGCGTCCCTCGCGCGTCACAGATCCTCGCTCTGCCGCTGCAGGACCTCACTGAGCGGATTCGGCTCGAGGTACTGCTCCTCGACCGGGGTGACGCGCAGGGTGACCGCGACGGGCTCTCCGAAAGCGTTCTCGAGTTCGCGCTGCAGCCGCAACCCGGACGGCGGCGAGCCAGATCCGCGCAGCTCGACCACCACGTCGTCGTCGTCCACGCGCACGGTCTGGACCTGCAGGTCGTCGCGTTCGCCCATCCAGTCGTCCACGACCTCCTGTGCCTGAGTCTCGCGGGTGGAGGAGGTGAGCAGGCCCTCGGAGGCGAACACCAGTGGCACCAGGATCACGGCCGCGACGGCCACGAACGGGATCACCGTCGTGAGAATGCTGGGCAGGTTGGTCCGCAGCGCCTGGAAGCGCGCGAAGCCGGTCAGCACGAACACCACGCATGCCGAGAGCACGATCGCGACGAAGTTGGTGAGGAACAGCAGGAACGCGCCGCGCGCCTCGTCGCCGTGCTCGCCGTAGAGCGCGACGCCCACGACCGCGAGCGGCGGCACGAGAGCCACGGCGATCGCGACGCCCGCGATCGAGGAGGACACCCGCTTGTCGACGGTGGCGAACGCCCCCGCCGCACCGGCCGCGAGGGCGATGAGCATGTCCAGGATGGTGGGGTTCACGCGTGACACGATCTGGCTGTTGGTGTCGAAGTTGATCGCGGCGGGCGCCCACGCGGTGAGGCCGTACGCGAGCAGGATCGAGACCGTGGTGCCCAGCGCCACCACCGCGGCGGACTCGATCGCCCGCCACCGCCAGCCGTTCACGATCGCGCCGGCGAGCCCCAGGATGGGAGCCATGAGCGGCGCGACGAGCATCGCTCCGATGACCACTGCCGTCGAGTCCGCGAGTACGGCAAACGTGGCGATCGCGACGGACAGCACCAGCATCGTCCACCACGCGAACCTCTTCGACAGCCGCTCGGGCTGCTCGTGATAGAGGGTCGTCGAGAGCTCCTCGCGCTGCATGTCCCCGATGTCCGAGCCGCGGATCCAGTCCCACAGCGCGTCGGCCACGCCGGCCTTGCGCGGATCCAGCCTGCTCGCCGCGCCCTCGGCCCGTCGCAGCCCCCACGTCACCAGCAGCAGGCCAAAGATGAGGGCGAACACGGCCGCGCCCGCGATGACGCCTTCCGACACCGTCTCGGGCTGCACGATCGCGAGCCAGCCCAAGGCGGCGACGGTCACGCCGGCCGTGATGCGGATGCCGCGATGGCTCGCCTGCTTGTTGAACACGGCGGCGATGCCGACGATCAGCCCGCGCGCCAGCACGTACCAGCCCACGAGGAAGACCAGCAGCGTCAGACCCAGGCTCGCGCCGCCCTCGGTGAGGATCGCTACCATCACGAGCAGCGCGGCGAACAGCAACGAGCCGATCCCACGCAGCAGCGACACGATCCGTCCCCGCTCGCGACCCAGCCGGCGCCTGCCGCCGAGGGCCACCACCAGGTCCACGAACCCGGACAGGATCACGAAGGCCAGGACCACGAGCTCCACGACCACGGTGGTGAGAGTCGGCAGGAGCAGCACGATGGCGCCGCCGACGGCAGCGATGATGCCCTTGATCGACACAGGGTTGGCGATCGCGGACAGCCCGGCCATGGCACGCTCTCGCGCGTCCCTCATGTTGGGTGTCTCGTTGTTGGCCGTCATCATCGCCCCTCTCGCCTCCGATGCTACGGGCACCAGGGGCATCGCGGCCTCCGTGGCAGGCCGGAGCCGGTGATCGCTCGCCCCACGTGGCGCGCCGCGGAGAGGCCGTGGGAGCGACACCGCCCCGGCGTTAGACTCGCAGTGCGTCGAGGGACAGGGGAGGGCCGATGCGACACGTGCGTCCGCACCCAGGCACAGCAGTGCCCGGCACGGGTGTGAAGCCCCTGACCCGCCTGGGGGCGCTGGTCTGCGCCGCGGCGCTCGCCCTTGCCGCCTGTACCGCGGATCCCATGGACGACTCCGAGGTGGTCGTGGCGAGCGGCACTCCCGTCCCGGAGGTGAGCGCGCCGAGCGCGACCGCGGACCCCGATCAGGTCGCGGTTCCCGAGGTGGGCCACCCCACCACCGCGCTGATCGCGACCGCGACCGGGTCCAGCGTCGACGTGTATGACGAGCCGCGCGGAACCGTGACCCAGACCGTGGCTGCCGAGGACGTGCTGACCGTTCCCGACCAGACCCCGCTGACGTTCCTGGTGGAGGAGCAGGACGGCGAGTGGCTCAACGTGCACCTGCCGGTGCGGCCCAACGGCACCACCGGCTGGATCGAGGCCAGTGACGTGGGCCTCGTGTCCACGGACATGCGCGTCGAGGTGATGCTGGACACCTTCACGTTGACCGTCTACCAGGGGAGCGACGTGGTGCTCGAGTCCGCGATCGGCGTGGGACGCGGCGACCGCCCCACACCCGGCGGCGTCTACTACATCCGCGAGCTGCTGCAGCCCCCGGACCCGGACGGCCTCTACGGTCCCTACGCGTACGGCCTGTCGGGCTACTCGCCCGTGCTCGACGAGTTCAACGGCGGCGATGCGATCATCGGCATCCACGGGACCAACGATCCCGACTCGATCGGGACTCTCGCCTCGAGCGGCTGCATCCGGCTCCCCAACGACGTCATCACCGAGTTGGTCACCGACGTCGGGATCCCGCTCGGCACCCCGGTGTACATCGGCGAGGCGGACGCCCCGGGCGCCTGAACCGCTCGACCCGGCCACCGCATCGGCCCGGCCCTGTGCCTGGCAAGCGCGCCGGGACACGAAAACGCCCGCCTCCGAAGAGACGGGCGCTTCCGGCGGGTTGGCTGAGGGGTCAGCCCGCGTAGGTTGCGACTCCCCTGACGGGAACCGCAGGTCCAGCGCTGAGGACGGATTCGAACTCCTCGTCCTCCTCGTCGGGTCCATTGCAGTCGGAGGTCGCCGGCGGGTACTCCGCGGTGACCGTGGTCTCGGGGTTGACCGAGATGATCACCTGGACGCCGTCACGCGTCCAGCCGAAGTTGTCGTCGCCCACTTCCTCGTACTCACCGGTGGCCTCGTTGAGCTCCCAACCGGGCCAGCCGAGCGGACTCGCGGACGCCCCGGGCCACAGCATCTGGCCCGCGAAGCTGGTGAGCTCGATCACGAGGTCCTCGCCACCCGGGTTGACCCAGGTGAGCGTGGGCAGCGCGCTCGGATCCACCGAGCCGGTGGGGTCGTTGACCACCACGTCATACGTGAAGTACGGCACGTCGCCCTGGCAGAGGTTCCCGATGAACGTTCCGGTGAGGTTGGGCTCGCACTCCGAGCCGTCCACCCAGGTGATGCCGTCCTCGGGCTCCGTGCCCTCGGTGTAGACCACCTCGGTGGCCACGCCGTCGACGACCTCGCACAGGGAGACCTTCTCTGGAGCGGGTGGCGGCGGGCACTCGTCGCCCACGACCTCGAACGTGCCGTAGATCTTCTTGTAGAGGATCGTCGCGTCGTCCGGCTTGCCGGCCTGGTAGGTCCCGAAGTCGAGGCCGTTGGTGATCAGCTCGTCGAGCAGCTTGCTGTCGATCCAGCTGTCGATGACGTACTTGGTCCAGCCGTATTGCAGCACTTCCTCGCACAGCGGCACCACGTCGGTGCAGTCAGCGAGCTCCATGGGCCGGGCGGCACCGTGGCTCACGTAGCTCAGCGGGTACAGCTCGGTGCCATTCGGGAAGTCGTCATACGGATCGGTGACCTCCCAGCACACGTACACGACGTAGTAGCAGTCCTTGCCGTGACCCGGATCGACGACCTGGATGCCCTCCGGCACGAACGGCATCTCACCGTCCTCGCCGAGCAGGTTCTCGCACTCGACCGGCGGCGGTGGTGGCGGGCACTCGACCTCGACCTTGCGGGTCTTGGTCTTGGTCTCGCCAGTCTTGGTCCACGGCTCGCCCAACTCCGGGTCCTCGGACCAGATGGTCTTGATGACCTTGGTCTCGGTCTTCGATGCGACCTCGAGGGCGTCGGTGCTCGGACCGGGGTCGGTCTTCGACCACTCGGACCACGCACTCCACGGGCCATAGCCCAGGCTGGTCGTGGGCTCGGTCACCCGGTACTTGACGGTCACGCGCTCGTCATCGACCCGAACAGTGGTGGTGCCGTCGCCCAGGGGGTGATCGTCAAGACCGCCAGGACCCCACAGCGCAATCGCGATGACGTCCGGGATCGGGAAGTACTCGAAGGTTCCGGTGGGCTCCCAGTGGCCGCCGACGGTGGTGCCGTTGACCTTGGTCTCGCCGCCCTCGGAGTACTTCCAGCCCTTGACTTCCTTGACCTTCGTGGTGGAGAACTCCTCGGTGCGGGTGCGGTACTGGTAGTACGTGACCTCTTTGGTCTTCTCGTACTCGTACTTGACGTACTCCTGCTCCTCGTAGCACTTCTCCTGGCCGCTGTACTCCTGCCCGTCATTGGGCACCACAGTCGTGGCGATCGCCGCGGGCGTGGCCCACCCGACGATCGCAAGCGCGGCCGCACTGGCCGTCGCCGCAATTCTTGTCCCCAGCTTCATGATTCCTCCCATGACAGGAGGCAGGTCACCCACGTTGGCTGTCCCCTCAGCGCCCCCAGTCACTTCCAACGCTAGTGACCTTTGTCACACTGTCAACGGGAACGTGTGGCGCATGTGACTGATGTGACAATCGATGTCGGGTGTGACGAAAGTCACACGGTTATCGGCGCGATCGATACCGCCGCGTGTCGGCGGCGTTATCCGTCCGTGATCTGGCGACGGCGGGACAACCCTCGCGCGCCGATGGACTCGGTGGGGCCAGGCGCGCCGAGCAGCCATCCCGCCACGTACATCGCCCGTGATCGCCCGTGCGCGGGCGAGCTTCCGCTTCACTGCGAACCGGTGATTCCGCGACACGCGGGTGCGTAGGGCCGATGCGCGGGTCGCCTCCGGGGTGTCGTGGCCTCTTCTGGTTCGCAGTTCAGCGATGGTGCCTCAACAGCCATTGAGCTATATTGGTCGCGTGACCGATCGCGCCTCGCTTCTCGCCGCCCTCGCGGACCCCCAGCGGCTGCGCATCGTCGACGCCCTAGCGGAGGGGGACCGGGCGCCGACCGAGCTGTCCGAGGCCCTCGAGCTGCCGTCGAACCTGCTCGCTCACCACCTGGGTGTGCTCACCGAGGCGGGCGTGATCCGCCGGCGCCGCTCCGACGGCGACGGCCGCCGCAGCTACCTCGCGCTCAACTGGGACGAGCCCATCGTGGCCGCCACCATCGGCAGCGGCGAGGCGTTCGGCGCGTGCCGCGTGGTCTTCGTCTGCACCGCCAACTCCGCGCGCTCCCAGTTCGCCGCCGCCCTGTTCGCGCGGCAGTCCGACGTGCCCGTCGCATCGGCCGGCACCCAGCCTGCCGACGCGATCAACCCCCGCGCCCTCGCGGAACTCGAGCGGCGGGGACTCGAACCCCTCACCCCGCATCCCGTGTCGCTCGCGTTCGAGCGGCGCATGGATGACCTCGTGGTCGCCGTGTGCGACAACGCCTACGAGGCGGACGGCACGCTCGCGAGCGTGCACTGGTCCGTCCCCGACCCCGCGGCTGCCGACACCGACGAGGCCTTCGCCGCCGCATTCGATCAGATCCAGCCCCGCGTGCGGCGACTCGCCGCCGCGGTCACGAACGGAGACCCGTCATGAACAGCCCACTGGACAAGGTCGCGACACTGTCGATCGACCAGAAGTACGCCCTCGAGATGGCAGCCAAGCAGCTCGAGTCCGAGTTCGTGGGGGTGTTCGGGCGCCCCACGATCGAGCGCTTCCTCGCCACGTCCTACGACGAGTTCGCCTCGCGCGCCACGGTGCCCAACTACCTGCCGCTGCTTGCCGAGCGCTTCGCGCGCCAGCGCCTCCACGCGCTGTCCGTGGTGCAGGCCGACTCCCACGACGGGAGGCCCGTGGTCCTCTTCCTGTGCGTGAAGAATGCGGGCAAGTCGCAGATGGCGCTCGGGTTCATGAAGCACCTCGCGGGGGACCGCGCCATTGGCTGGTCCGGCGGGTCGGAGCCGGGCAACCAGCTCAACCGCCACGCCGTGGACGCGATGCACGAGCTCGGGATCGACATCAGCGACGAGTTCCCCAAGCCGTGGACCGAGGAGACCCTCAAGGCTGCGGACGTCGTGGTCACGATGGGCTGCGGCGACGCGTGCCCGGTGTACCCCGGCAAGCGCTACCTCGATTGGGAGATCGAGGGTGAGCCGGGCACGAGCATCGAGAACGTCCGTCCGGTCCGCGACGAGATCGAGCGCCGCGTGGCCGCGCTGCTCACCGAGTTGGGCGTGGAACTTGTCGCCCAACCGCGCGCGACGGCGTAGGGCCCGCGTAGGCCCCAGCGCCGCTCGTCACGCTTCTGCCCCATCCGAGTGCAGGGCCGGTGCGACGACGGGGCTTGCGTCAGTCCTCGAATGCGCCTATTCCGGGAAGGGATAGACGCCGCGGGGCCACCTCGCTACCTTGGTGAGCGGCAGCGTCGCCGTGGCATTTGCGCGACCCTGCCCGCCCGGCCCCCCGCCGGGTGGACATCACTGAGAGGAAACGCATCATGACCGAGACCACGACCACACCCGCAGCAGCCCCCGCCCGGCCAGGACTGGTGACCTTCGTCGGGATCCTTGTCTACATCCAGGCCTTCGCATACCTTGCCTTCGCGATCCTGTGGTTCATCGGGGCGGTGTCCGACTCGGTTGCCGATGCTCTGGGCCAGTCCGACACCACGGTCATCGTTCTCGTGGGCGTGCTCGAGCTGTTGTTCTCGCTGTTCTTCTTCGCCATCGCCGGGGGCCTCATGAAGGGCTCGCCTGGCGCGCGCCTGTGGATCACCATCGCGGCAGGAGCGCGCATCGTGATCGGCGGAATCATGACCGTCGGCGCGTTCACCGACGGTGTCGACAACACCGGCCACGGCCTGCTGTCGATCCTCCTGCCCGTGGCCGTCCTCTTTGTCGTGTGGGGCACGGACAAGGGCCAGGCTTTCTTCGAGCGCAAGTAGCGCGCGCTCACTCGAGGCCCCGGGATCGCGCGATCCCGGGGCCTCGGTGCGTCCGGGCGCTGTCCGCATCTCCGTCGGTACTGGTTCGGACTGTCGGGGGCGGACGCGTGGAACAATGTCGCCGTGACCACGACCGTGCCCGCGACCGACCTCGCGGCGCACCTGCGCGAGCGCATCGACGGCGAGGTGGACGCAAGCCCACGCCGCCGCGCCGAGTACTCCACGGACGCCTCCAATTACCGCGTCCCGCCGGCGGTTGTGGTCACCCCGCGCGACGCCGACGACCTCGTGGCCGCCCTCGACGCCGCCCGCGACGCCGGCGCCACGGTGACCATGCGCGGCGGCGGCACCTCGGTGGCGGGCAATAGCATCGGCCCCGGCGTCGTGATCGACACCAGCCGCCACATGAACCGCATCCTCGACGTCGACGCAGACGCAGGCACGGCGCGCGTCCAGCCCGGCGTCGTCCTATCCGAGCTGCAGAAGGTCGCCGCACCGCACGGTCTGCGCTTTGGCCCGGACCCGTCGACCACCAACCGGGCGACGCTGGGCGGGATGATCGGCAACAACGCGTGCGGCCCCCACGCCGTCGCCCACGGCAAGACCGCGCAGAACACCCTCGCTCTCGACGTCATCACCGGCGACGGGCGTCGCCTCGCCGCAGGCGCTGGAACGGCCGATGCGGTGGCCGGGCTGGCAGACCTCGTGCGCCAGAACCTCGCGCTGGTCCGTACGGAGTTCGGTCGGTTCGACCGGCAGGTGTCCGGCTACAGCCTCGAGCACCTGCTGCCTGAGAACGGCGCGGACCTGGCGCGCTTCCTCGTGGGCGCGGAGGGCACGCTTGCGACGACGCTCGAGGCGACGGTCCGGCTGGTCCCGATCGCGCCCGTGAGGCTCACACTGGCGCTCGGCTACGCGGACATGCCTGCCGCGGCCGATGCCGTGATGCCGATCATGGCCCACGGGCCCCACGCTGTGGAGGGCCTGGATGCGCGGCTCGTGGAGCGGATCCGCCTCGCGAAGGGAGCGCGGGCGATCCCCGACCTGCCGCCGGGTGCCGGCTGGCTGTTCGTGGAGATCGGCGCGGATACCGAGGAAGAGGCCCGGGAGATTCTCGCGCGCATCAGCGCTGACGCCGGCACCGACTCCATCCGCGTCTTCGAGGACCCGCGCGAGGCCGCCCGCCTGTGGGCCATCCGCGCGGACGGCGCCGGGCTCGCGGGCCGCAGCAGCGACAACAAGGAGTGCTGGCCCGGCTGGGAGGACGCCGCCGTCCCGCCCGAGCGCCTGGGCACCTACCTGCGCGAGTTCGACCAGCTCATGGACCGCCACGGCGTCACGGGCCAGCCCTTCGGTCACTTTGGCGACGGCTGCATCCACGTCCGCCTCGACATCCCGCTGACCGAGTCCGGCCGCCCGCTGCGCGCCTTCATGGAGGACGCCGCGCAGGCCGTCGCCTGGGCGCGCACCAGCGTCGCGGATTACGGTGGCGACCCTGATGGATTGCGGCTGATGGGGCATTCCGCCGGGGCGCATATCGCCGCGCTGCTCGCGGCCGACGCGCGCTACCTGCGGGCCGCGGGCATGGATACGACCGCGCTGAGCGGGGTTGCCGGGTTATCCGGACCGTATCACTTCACGCCGGAAGAGCCTGATATCAAAGGAATTTTCGGACCCCCGGAGCGCTATCCGCTGATGCAGGTCAGCCGTCACGTCAACGCCGCGACGCCGCCGATGCTGATGCTGCGCGGCACGGACGACGAAACCGTCGGCGCGGTCAACGCCGAGCGCCTGTCGCGGGCGCTTCGGGCCGCCGGGGTCGCCCATACCGTGCGGCATGTCCCCGGCCTAGACCATGTCGGCCCGATCGCCGAGTTCGTTCGCACCCGTCGCGGCGAAAGTGCAGTGGTACGGATGGTCGTCGATTTCCTGAGCGATGCAACCGCCGTCACAAG
>NZ_CAJXJX010000106.1 GCF_913055775.1 uncultured Demequina sp.
CAAGCTCAAGGCCGACGTCATCCTGATCTCCGGGCACGACGGCGGCACCGGTGCGGCCCCGCTGAACTCGCTCAAGCACGCCGGCACCCCGTGGGAGCTGGGCCTCGCCGAGACCCAGCAGACGCTGCTGGTGAACGGCCTGCGCGACCGCATCGTGGTCCAGGTCGACGGCCAGATGAAGACCGGCCGCGACGTGGTGATCGCCGCGCTGCTGGGCGCCGAGGAGTTCGGCTTCGCGACCGCGCCGCTCGTGGTCGAGGGCTGCATCATGATGCGCGTGTGCCACCTCGACACCTGCCCCGTGGGCGTCGCGACCCAGAACCCGGAGCTGCGCTCGCGCTTCTCGGGCAAGGTCGAGTTCGTCGTGACCTTCTTCGAGTTCATCGCCGAGCAGGTGCGCGAGCAGCTCGCGCAGCTGGGCTTCCGCACCATCGCGGAGGCCGTGGGCCACGTCGAGGTGCTCGACTCGCGCCAGGCGATCGACCACTGGAAGGCCAAGGGCCTCGACCTCGCTCCGGTGCTCGCGCAGCCGGAGCCGGGCCGCGCGCTGATCAGCGCCACGATTCAGGACCACGGCCTCGACGTCGCGCTCGACCAGGAACTGATCGCGCGCTGCGAGGGAGCCCTCGAGCGTCTCGAGCCGGTGCAGTTCGACGTGCCGATCAAGAACGTCAACCGCACGGTCGGCACGATGCTGGGTCACGAGGTCACCAAGCGCTACCGCGGCGAGGGGCTGCCCGACGGCACCATCGACATCACCTTCACCGGATCCGCGGGCCAGTCGTTCGGCGCCTTCCTGCCGCGTGGCATCACGCTGCGCCTGCTCGGCGACGCGAACGACTACGTGGGCAAGGGCCTGTCCGGCGGCCGCATCGTGGTGCGCCCGCACCGCGAATCGATGATGGACGACACCAAGGACGTGATCGCCGGAAACGTCATCGGCTACGGAGCGACCGGGGGAGAGCTGTTCCTGCGCGGCCAGGTGGGCGAGCGCTTCCTGGTGCGCAACTCCGGTGCCGCGGCGGTCGTGGCGGGCGTGGGCGACCACGCGCTGGAGTACATGACCGGTGGTACAGCCGTGATCCTCGGCAGCACCGGGCGCAACCTGGGCGCGGGCATGTCGGGCGGCACCGCCTACGTGCTGGACCTGCGTCCCGAGCGCGTCAACGCCCTGGCCCTCGCCAACGGGGAGCTGAGCCTCAGTGGCCTCGACCCCGAGGACGAGGTCATCGTCCGCTCGCTGCTGGAGCGCCACGTCGTCGCGACGGAGTCGCCCCGTGCGAAGGACCTGCTCGCGCGATGGGATGAGATTCGCGGCCGCTTCACGCGAGTGCTTCCCGCCCAGTACGCCCGTGTCCGTGACGCCCTCGCCGAGCTGGAGGCGACGGGCGGAGACCTGCGCGCCCCGGGTGCGTGGGCCGAGTTCCTGGAGGTGACCCGTGGCTGATCCGCGCGGATTCCTCAAGCACCGCGAGCGGGAGGTCCCCGCCTACCGCCCCGTGCCCGTCCGCCTGCTCGACTGGAAGGAGGTGCGCGACGAGCTCGAGCGCGACGAGCCGACGCTGCGCCGCCAGGCGTCGCGCTGCATGGACTGCGGCATCCCGTTCTGCCACCAGGGCTGCCCGCTCGGCAACCTCATCCCCGAGTGGAACGACCTCGTGCGCGAGGGTCAGTGGGAGGATGCGATCGACCGCCTCCACTCCACCAACAACTTCCCCGAGTTCACCGGCCGCATCTGCCCGGCTCCGTGCGAGACGTCCTGTGTGCTGGGCATCAACCAGCCAGCGGTGACCATCAAGAACATCGAGGTCGAGATCATCGACCACGCGTTCGAGGCCAACATCGTGGAGCCGCACATCCCGCAGCGCCAGACTGGGCGCACGGTCGCCGTCGTGGGCTCGGGCCCGGGCGGGCTGGCCGCTGCCCAGCAGCTCACGCGCGTGGGTCACACCGTGCGCGTGTACGAGAAGGACGACCGTCTGGGCGGCCTGCTGCGCTACGGCGTGCCGGACTTCAAGATGGAGAAGGTCCACATCGACCGCCGCATCGAGCAGATGGAGGCAGAGGGCACGCGCTTCCGCACCGGCGTCGAGATCGGCACCGACATCCCGTGGGACGAGCTTCGCGCGCGTTACGACGCGGTGCTCGTGGCCACCGGCGCTCCGGTGCCGCGCGACCTCCCGATCCCGGGGCGCGACCTCGACGGCGTCCACTTCGCGATGCCCTACCTGCACCAGGGAAACCAGGTGGCCGCGGGCGACGACGTCCCCGACCAGATCACCGCCGCCGGCAAGCACGTGATCGTCATCGGCGGCGGCGACACCGGTTCCGACTGCATCGGCACCGCGCTGCGCCAGGGCGCGGCCTCCGTGACCACGCTCGCGATCGGCAAGAAGCCGCCGGAGTCGCGGCCCGGCTCGCAGCCGTGGCCCACCGACCCGCGCGTCTTCGAGGTGTCGTCGAGCCACGAGGAGGGCGGCACGCGCGACTACCTCGCGTCCACCGTCGAGTTCGTGGGAGACGAGGACGGCCACGTGCGCTCGCTGCGTGTCGCGACCACGCAGTACAACCCGGACGGCTCGCGCACCCCGACCGCGGGCACCGAGCGCGACATCCCCGCGGACCTGGTGCTCATCGCGATGGGATTCACGGGCCCCGAGACCTCACTGCTGTCCTCCCAGGGCGGCGTGTCAGTCTCGGACCGCGGTGCCATCCAGCGCGGCGACGACTACGCGACCACGATCGACGGCGTGTTCGTGGCTGGCGACGCCGGCCGCGGAGCCTCGCTCGTGGTGTGGGCGATCGCGGAGGGCCGTGCGGCCGCCGCGGCCATCGACGAATACCTTGTCGGCACCACTGAGCTGCCGGCCCCCGTATCAGCGCACACCCAGGCGATCCGGGCCTAGATACCCAGGCGCGCGAGCGCTGAACACACTAAGTTGGAGAACATGCGAAACGCGAAGATCGTCTGCACCATCGGCCCCGCCACCGCCGCCCTCGAGAACATGCGCCAGCTCGTTGGCGCGGGCATGGACGTGGCACGAATCAACCGCTCCCACGGCAGCACCGAGGAGCACGAGGCTGTCTACAGGAACGTGCGTCAGGCGGCCCAGGAGGCCGGGCGCAACGTCGCGGTCCTCGTGGACCTCCAGGGTCCCAAGATCCGGCTCGAGAAGTTCGCGGATGGCCCGCACGACCTGGCGGTGGGTGACGTGTTCACCATCACCACGCGCGATGTCGAGGGCACCAAGGACATCTGCGGCACCACGTTCAAGGGTCTGCCCGGCGACTGCTCGCCCGGCGACACCCTGCTGATCGACGACGGCAAGGTCCGTCTCGAGGTGACCGATGTGGTCGACGGCACGGACGTCGTGACCACGGTGGTCGTGCCCGGTCCCGTCTCGAACAACAAGGGCATCAACCTCCCCGGCGTCGCCGTGTCCGTGCCGGCGCTGTCCGAGAAGGACGAGGACGACCTCCGCTGGGGCCTCAACATCGGCGCGGACTTCATCGCGCTGTCTTTCGTGCGATCCGCCAAGGACTACGAGGACGTCGCCCGCATCATGGCCGAGGAGGGCATCACGCTTCCTGTGGTCGCGAAGGTCGAGAAGCCGCAGGCTGTGGCCAACCTCGAGGAGATCGTGGACGCGTTCGACGGCATCATGGTCGCCCGCGGCGACCTGGGCGTCGAGCTTCCGCTCGAGGAGGTGCCGCTGGTCCAGAAGCGCGCGATCGAGCTGTGCCGCGCCAACGCCAAGCCCGTGATCGTCGCGACCCAGGTGCTCGAGTCCATGACCCACTCGCCGGTGCCCACCCGCGCCGAGACCTCGGACTGCGCCAACGCGATCCTCGACGGCACGGACGCCGTCATGCTCTCGGGCGAGACGTCGGTGGGCGACTTTCCGATCATCACGGTCGAGACCATGGCCCGCATCGTGCGCAACACGGAGGAGAAGGGCTTCACCCGCATCGCCCCGTTCCTCACCACGCCCAAGACGCGGGGCGGCGCGGTCACCCACGCTGCGGCGGAGATCGCCGAGGTGCTCGACATCAAGTACATCGTCACCTTCACGCAGTCGGGCGACTCGGCCCTGCGCATGGCCCGTCTTCGCCCGAGCGTGCCGATGCTCGCCTTCACGCCTGACGCGAAGACCCAGAAGCGCCTGGCGCTGAGCTGGGGCGTGCGCGCCGAACTGGTCGCGCGTGTCGACTCGACCGACGAGATGGTCAACCTCGTCGACTCGTACCTCAAGGACAACGGCAAGGCCGTCGACGGCGACTACGTCGTGGTCGTGTCCGGAACGCCCGTGGGTGTGCCCGGCACCACCAACTCGATCTTCGTCCACAAGGTCGGCCAGGTGCGCGCCTGACGCACCTCCCGTCCTGACGCCAAGGGGCCCCGCTCGGATCGAGCGGGGCCCCTGCGCGTGCTGCGGGTGAGCGTCAGGCCACGGGCAGGAACTGTCCTGGGTCGCGCGGTCCGATCGACGGCTTGGCCCGCTCGTACTCCTCGTGGAACAGGGGAGAGGAGATGAGGAAGTCTGCGGTCGCCACGTTCGAGGCCATCGGGATGTTCCACACGGCGCCGAGTCGCAGCAGCGCCTTCACGTCCGGGTCGTGCGGCTGCGCCTCGAGCGGGTCCCAGAAGAACACCAGCATGTCGATGCCGCCCTCGGCGATGCGGGCGCCGATCTGCTGATCGCCACCCACCGGTCCCGACAGGAACTGGTGGACCGCGAGACCCAGCTCGTGCTCGAGCAGGTTGCCGGTGGTGCCCGTGGCGTACAGGTGGTGCCGCGCGAGCGAGCCCTTGTTGAAGCTCGCCCACTCGAGGAGCTCGACCTTCTTGTTGTCGTGGGCGACGAGCGCGATGTGGCGCGCCTTGATGGGTGTCATGACGTCCTCCTTCGGGATGCGGGTGTCAGTTCCCAGGGGGCGCCGGAGGTTCCGGCGCCACTGGGCTGGTGCGAGGGCGCCGTTGACCGGTGATGCCAGTATGCGCCACGGCGCTCTCAGATCGACACCCAGGCTCCGCTGGCGCGCCGGATCGGGCCATGATCGACGCTGACGCTCCACTGGCACGCTCAGGTTCGCCGCGCGTTTCTGAGCGCCCCAGTGGAGGACCAGTGGCGACCTCGCGCACCACGCGGATCCTGGTGGAGGACCAGCGTGCGCGGGCCGGGTGACGGCACCTGGCAATGGTGCCCCGAGTGGGATTCGAACCCACACTGGAACGGGTTTGAGCCGTTTGCCTCTGCCAGTTGGGCTATCGGGGCGGCTGAACAAGGCTAGCGGGTAGCGCGGGCGATAGGTGACAGCGCCGGGCCGATGCGCCGGTTGGGTCATGTGCCCTGTTCACCAGTACTCTAAGGGGGTGACTGAGACCAATGACACCGCAGGCAGCGCTGCCGCTCCTGCCACCAGCAAGCGCCGCGCCGTCGTGGCGGAGGACGAGGCGCTCATCCGCATGGATATCGTCGAGACCCTCACGGAGGCCGGCTACGACGTGGTCGGCGAGGGAGCGAACGGCGAGGAGGGCGTGGCCCTCGCGATCGAGCACAAGCCCGACGTCGTCGTGATGGACATCAAGATGCCGGTGATGGACGGCATCACCGCCGCGGAGAAGATCGCCGCTGAGCGCGTCGCTCCCGTTGTCCTGCTCACCGCCTTCAGCCAGACCGAGCTCGTCGAGCGTGCGCGCGACGCCGGTGCCATGGCATACGTCGTGAAGCCCTTCACGCCCGCGGACCTGCTGCCGGCCGTCGAGATCGCCGCGTCGCGCTTCTCGGAGATTCGTGCGCTCGAGTCGGAGATCGCCGACATCACCGAGCGCATGGAGACGCGCAAGAAGGTCGAGCGCGCGAAGGGCCTGCTCATGGAGAACATGCGGCTCAACGAGCCCGAGGCCTTCCGCTGGATCCAGAAGACCTCGATGGACCGCCGCCTCACCATGCGCGAGGTCGCCGAGGCCGTGATCGACCAGATGGGCTCAGACAAGAAGTAGGCCACGCCGTGCGCCGCGACACGCGGTGCACGATTCGGGCGCTTTCGCCTTCTTCCACCCTCCAGTACCTGCGTGATCGCGCAACGAGGTCACAAAATCGTGATGATCGGGACGCACACACGAAACGTCGCGACGGTACGGTGAACTATCGCCGCGGGGACCGACCCCGTGGCCGATCGACTGGCGGAGACTCCGCCAGCATGGAGGGAACACAACATGGCTCGATGGAACACCATCGCGCGTGGCGCGGCCTTCGCGGCTGCCGCTTCGCTCGCCCTCGCCGCCTGCTCGTCAGACGGCGGATCGGATGACGACGCCACTTCTGGCTCCGGCTCCGAGGGCGGTTCGACCGACCCCCTGAAGATCGGCACGCTGCTGCCGCTGACCGGTTCGCTCGCCTTCCTCGGCCCGCCCGAGGTCGCCGGCGTCGAGCTCGCTGCGCAGGAGATCAACGAGGCCGGCGGTGTGCTCGGCAACCCGGTCGAGGTCACCCAGGGCGACTCGTCCGACACGCAGAACACCCAGATCGCCTCGCAGACCGTCACGGACCTCCTGTCCGACGGCGTGTCCGCGATCATCGGTGCGGCCTCGTCGGCCGTGACGCTGAACGTGGTCGACGACATCGTCGCGGCCGAGGTCATGATGGTGTCGCCTGCGAACACCGCGACCACGCTGTCGGGCTACGACCCGTTCTACGCGCGCGTCGCGCCGCCGGACACCGTCCAGGGCAACGCTCTTGCTCAGCTGATGCTGGACGACGGCCACGAGAACATCGGCATCCTGGTCTTCAACGAGGACTACGGCACGTCGCTGCGTGACGTCATCAAGGACACCGTCGAGGCCGCAGGTGGCACCATCACCTACGGCAACCCGGGCGAGGAGTTCGACCCGGCCGCGACCAACTTCCAGGCCGAGGTCGACGCCGTTCTGGCGACCGAGCCGGACGCGATCGCGCTGATCGCGTTCGACCAGACCACCCAGATCCTGGACCCGCTGATCACCGGCGGTCTGGACGCGGCCAACCTGTACATGACGGACGGCAACACCGCGGACTACAACGGCGAGGTCGCCGACGGTCTCATCGAGGGCGCCCAGGGAACCATCCCCGGTGCGAACCCCGACGACGACTTCAAGGCCCGGCTGGATGAGGTCCACGGCGAGACGCTCGACTCGTACGCGTACGGCGCCGAGTCCTACGACGCCACGATGCTGGTCGCGCTGGCCGCGGTGCGCGGTGGCGGCACGGATGGTCCGACCATCCAGGCCAACATCGCCGCGGTGTCCGGCTCGGAGGGCGGCACCGAGTGCTCGACCTTCGCGGACTGCGTCGAGCTGCTCGAGTCCGGCGAGGAGATCGCGTTCCAGACGGTCGGCGGCTCCGGTCCGCTGAACGAGGCGAACGACCCCTCGAGCGCCTACATCGGCGTGTACTCGTACGACGCCAACAACACCCAGAACTGGGTCGAGGCGGTCTTCGGCGAGGTCCCGTCCTGATCGACTGAGATCTGACAGCGAGAGGGCCCCCGGCTTCGGCCGGGGGCCCTCTTCGCCTGTGCGGCGCCACGGAGACCCAGCGGCCACGTACGCAGGGCCGATGCGTGCTCACGTGAGCACGCATCGGCCCTCCGTACACCGCGGGGGAGCGGACGGGGTGCGAGAGCACCGCGCCGCGCCAGGGCGATGCAGAAGCCCCCGCCGACCGCGAGGTCGACGGGGGCTCCGTGGGTGCGTGGTGCCTAGGCGCCGAGCGTGCCCAGATACAACTCGATCACCTTGGGATCCTTGAGGAGCTCCTGACCGGTGGCCGTGTAGGCGCTCGTGCCCTGGTCGAGCACGTAGCCGCGGTGGCAGATCTGCAGGCAACGGCGCGCATTCTGCTCCACCATGATCACCGTCACGCCGGACTTGTTGATCTCGCGCGTGCGCACGAAGGTCTCGTCCTGGCGGTCGGGGGACAGGCCCGCTGAAGGCTCGTCCAGCAGCAGCACGTGGGGGTCCATCATGAGCGCGCGCGCCATGGCGACCATCTGGCGCTCACCGCCGGAGAGCGAACCGGCGCGCTGGTGCCGTCGCTCGATGAGCTTGGGGAAGAGATCGCCGATGCGCTCCATCGCCTTCTTGAAGGACTTCGGCGCCTGATAGACGCCCATCTCCAGGTTCTCCTGGACTGTGAGCGACGGGAACACGTTGTTGTTCTGCGGCACGAAGCCGATGCCGCGGCGCACAAGCTCGTCCGCGCGCTGGTTGGTGATGTCGTCGCCCTGGAGCGTGACCGAGCCCTCGCGGATGGGGACCAGGCCGAACAGAGACTTGAGGAACGTCGACTTCCCGGCGCCGTTGGGGCCGATGATGCCGATGAGCTCGCCCTCGCGGACCTCCATCGAGCAGCCGTTGAGGATGTCGATTCCGGGCAGGTAGCCCGCGTAGACGTCGTCGGCGTTGAGGATGACGGGTGCGTCGCTCACTTGCCCTCCTCCGTTGCATCGATCTCGGACAGGTCGGTGTCGTGGTGCGCACCCAGGTAGGCGTCCTGCACCGCTGGGTTGGACATCACGGTGTCCGGTGGGCCCTCCGCGATGATCCGCCCCTCGGCCATGACGACCACCCAGTCGGAGATCCGTCGCACCATGTGCATGTCGTGCTCGACGAACAGGACGGTCACGCCCTCGTTCTTGAGTTCGACGATGTGATCGAGCAACGACTCGGTCAGCGCAGGGTTGACGCCTGCCATGGGCTCGTCAAGCATGATCATCTCGGGCTCGGACATGAGCGCGCGCGCCATCTCGAGGAGCTTGCGTTGGCCGCCGGACAGCGATCCGGCGTAGTCATCGCGCTTCTCCCACAGCTTGAAGCGCTTGAGCAGCGCCTCGGCGCGGACCGTGATGTCCTTCTCCCGCGTGCGCCACGTGGGCGGCACGAGCGCCTTGAAGAAGTTCTCACCACCCTGGTCGGCCGCGCCCAGGCGCATGTTCTCGATGACCGTCATGCGGTTGAGCGCCTTGGTCAGCTGGAACGTGCGCACCTTGCCGGCCCGCGCGACTTTGGCGGGGGAGGTGCCCACGAGCGAGTGCCCGTTGAACTGCCACTCACCCGTCTGCGGCTTGTCGAAGCCGGTCAGGAGGTTGAAGAACGTCGACTTCCCGGCGCCGTTGGGGCCGATCAGCGCCGTGATGGCGTGACGCTGCACCTCGAAGTGCTCGACGTCGACCGCGGTCAGACCGCCGAAGTGGCGGTGCACATGGTCCGCCTTGACGATCGCGTCCGGCTTGGGCGCACCCGGCTCGTGAGGAACCGATGCGAAGGGGTTGTCAGCCATTGAGAGCCAGCTCCCTCTTGTTTCCGAGAACTCCCTGGGGTCTGAAGATCACCAGGCACATGAGCGTGATGCCGACGAGCACGAGCGAGAAGGGCTCGAGTTCGATGGGCGACAGCCACGTGTCGGGGATCACGCTGCTCGCGACCTGACGCACGACGACGAGCGAGACCCAGAACAGGATCGATCCCAGGATGGGTCCGGTGCAGAAGCCCGTCAAGCCGTACGCCAGGCCGAGCGCGTACACGGAGGCGGGG
>NZ_CAJXJX010000107.1 GCF_913055775.1 uncultured Demequina sp.
CATCGCCGCGACGGCGACAGCGAAGGCAGAGATCGCCACTCCCACAGCGACGATTCCGTAGATCGACGGATCCACGAGGCGAGCGAGAACCGCAAGGCCGATCAGCCGCACGAGGACCGCGCCACCCTGGCCGCCGAGTGTGAAGGCCGCGCCCCGTGCGCCCGACGTCGCCAGGCTGCTCATGCGACCGGGTACCTGCGGTGCAAGCTCGCTGCCGGCGAAGGGAACACGCACGTCACGAGGCTTCTCCGATCGCTCTCCATCTCCGCCGCTCGAACTCGACTGATCGTAGCGCGCTCGCTACCAGTGGGGCGGGCGCTCCCGCTTGATCTCGTCGTCCCGGCTGCCGCCGTCGCGACCTCCCCAGCCCTCGTCCAGATCCTCGCTCGCGCGGGTGGGGATCAGGGGGCGCTCGGAGCCTGGCGTGCGCTTGACGACGCGGGGAGGCGTGGCCGGGGCCTCGTCGGGCTCGGCTGCGTCGCCTTCCGCCGGCTCGGGCTCGTCCTCTTCCGCCGGCTCGGGCTCTTCCACCGGCTGATTCTCTGTGCCGCTCTCACCCTCACCACTCGCAGGACTCGGATCGCCTGAGTCGACGGCGGCGTCCTCCTCCTCAGCAGCGCCATCGTCGATCAGTTCGTCCGAGTCCTGTGCGCGGTCGCCGTCATCGGGCTCGCTCAGCCCGTCCAGGTCGAGCATGCCGGGGACTTCCGCGGGCGACGGCACAGAAGGAGACGGCTCTGAAGGGGACGGCGCCGAAGGTGAGGGCGCGGACGGCTGCGCGTCGTCATTCTCGTCGACTCCCCCAGCGGCCGCCGGCGCAACCTCGAGCTCAAGCGACTCCTGCACGTGTTCGGGCTCGGAGTCCTCGAGCGCGGCTCGCACCTGCTCGGCGGCGGCATCGGGATCCATGAACACGTCGACGGTCCACAGCGGCACCACGGTCCACCCCAGCGCCTCAAGAGACGACCGCTGCCAGCGCATGCGATCGCGCAGCGAGGCGGAGCCGGCGGGCGCGGCCTCGTCGGTCACCACCGCGACGCGATAGCCACGATCCCGAGGACCGCCCACCGCCATCGGGACGGCGTCGGGACCGTTGCCGTAGCGGACGTGGACCGCGTGCCCCGTGAGACGCACGCGCTGGGCGACGTCCGACAGCAGCCAGTCGCTGGGTGCGGGCTCGGGCCGCTCGGGGGCGATCGCGGGCTCGGTCGCGGCGTGCAGCAGATCGCGCAGGTCCTCCACCCCGGAGCCGTCGGGCTGGTCCCCCGGCAGCTGCTCCGCGGTGATCGCGGCGATCACGGTCAGTCGCTCGCGCGTCGCGACCAGCGCCTGCACGAGCGCCTCGCGACCCCACGGCTCTGACAGCGGACCGAGCGCTCGGGGCGCCGTGCCCCGCGCATCGCGCGCGTAGCCGAGCGTCAGCACCACCTCGTCCACCTCGGGACCGGCGACATCTCCGAGGACGGCGACCGGCACCGCCGCCGCGAGTCGCGCCGAGCGGCCCTCGAGGGCCTCGCGCAGGCGCGCGGCGTGGAGCTCGTTTCCAGCGACCACCAGCGCGGAGCGGCGCGGCAGCGAGCCGTGCACTGCCTCGACGTGCTGGACCACCGCGGCCACCTCGGCGTGCGTCGACTCGACCTCGTGGGCTCCCGCGACGGGCGAGCCCACGCCATCGACATGTCGCACCTCGAAGACACCGGCATCGTGGGACGCCGGCAGAGCCTCGAGGCTGCGGCCGTAGGCAGCCCGGCTGAGCACGGCGGTGACGCGCACGTCGCGCGGCTCGGGAGCCGCGTGGAGCGTCACCCGGGGCAGCATGCGCGCGAGCACAGCCACCGCGCTGCGGGTGGCGGCGTGCGCGTCGCCGACCACGACCACCTGCTTGGCGCGCGCCAGGGCCGGCACGAGCTCGGCGAGCGCAAGCGACTCGCTGGCAACCACCACGAGCACGTCGAGCGCCCGCGTGGGCGGCACCAGCCGCGACACCTGCTCGGCCTTCGCGATCGTCACGGGCCGTAGCGCGGACGTGAGCGGCCCGTAGTCGCGCCACAGTTCCTTCACGGATGCCTCGGCACCCTCGACGAGGGCGGCGAACAAGTCGCGTGCGAGCTCGGGGTGGCGAGAGATCGCGGTGCGGCGCCGCTCGGCGGCCGCCCGCATGAGAGGGCCGATGCGGGACTCGGCGAACGCGGCATCGGCGGCTCGGAACTGGTCGACCGCCGCGCCGAGAGCCCCGTACTCGGCGAGACTGGGGTCCGTCGCGACGATGGCGTCGAACGCGGCAGCCCACCACGAGAACTCCAGGTCGCGGCGCACCTGTGCGTCGGACGCGTCGCGCGACCGCAGATCCGCCACGAGGGGGCCGAAGCCCGCCTGATCGAGGTCGATCTCGAAGGGCTCGGCGCTCGTCATCTCGAGCGTCCCGGGCAGGCCCCGAGCGAGGCGGTCGAGCAGGCCGACCATCTCGTCCCACGGAAGCGCGGCGATCTCCTCCTCGTCGAGCACGTCCTCGGCCTGCTCGCGCAGCATCTCCCACAGGCGCACAGCCTCGTCCGCGCGCTCCGAGAAGATGTCGAAGTCGTCGGGCACCGCCGGCCATCCGCCTGCCGCGCAGTGCGAGCGCCACCGCAGCGCGAGCTCGTGAGCGCGGACCAGGTCGGCGTGAATTGAGTCCTTGCCGCGCCCCGGCCGCAGCAGCTCGACGGCGCGTCGCATCAGGGCCCGCCGCTCGCGCCGCGGGATGTCGACGTGGCGCGGCGACCCATGCGGCGCGGTCGCGGCGACGAGGTCGTGAAGCGAGCGGTGGAAGACGGCCGGCGAGAACACCTCGAGGATCGCGCGCAGCTCCTCGAACATGCGGACCTGGTCGATCCACACGAGCATCGACTCGGCCTCGTCGACGCCGGTCTCGTGGGCAGCGATCGCGGCCTCGGCGCGCAGCTTGGGCACCACTCTTCCCATGAGCGTCGAGAGCGCTTCATCCAGGTGCGTGCCCCGCTCCGGCTCGACCTTGCCCTCCCACCACGGCTCTCCCGACACCTCGACGGCGGGCGCCGGCGCATCGGCCGTCGGGAGTTCCTCGACCTCGTCGGGCCTCAGCGCGGCGGCGATGGCCGCCGCTACGGACGCGAAGCCATGCTCGGCGACCACGGCACCTGCGGAGGCGTCGAGCCGGAGGCCCGTCGCCGGTGAAGGCTCCGAGGTGGTGAGCCGCACGATGGCCTGGATGGTCTCGAACACGGACACGCCCCACGGCCGGTGCGACCGATGCAGCGCGTCGAAGCGGCGGTGGAGCTCGGCGCGGGCCCGGAGCAGCTGGTCGCCCGAACGGCGCAGCGAGGCATCGTCGACCTGCGGGCTTCCCATGGTGATCGACTCGAGAAGGCGCGCCCGGGACTCCGCGTTCCACCGCGGCACGGTCGCGTCGACCGCGAGGTCGCCTGCGCCGAGCGCCCGCAGGCGACCCGACACCGACGCCAGCGCGCGGTCCGCGCCGCCCACGACGCCCACGGTGCGACCCGACGCGGCGCCGTCCGCCGCGATCGCGGCGGCCATGCCCACCGCATCGGCGCCCGGCGGGGTCTGGAGGAACACCTCGCGGCCGGTGGCGACCAGGTCGAGGATCGCGAACTGCACGTCGTCCAGGTCGCCCACGCCACGCTCGGCGAACGGATCACGGTCGCCACGCGGGAACGCGGGCAGGGGCTCGGCGAGTTGGGCGAGGGCGTCGCCGTCCCCGGCGGCCGCCGCGAGGACCGTCGAGGCGGCGATCACCGCGTCGCAGTCGTCGAGATCGTCGAGTAGGCGCTGCTCGGGATCGTCGAACGCGCCCAGCAGCAGCCGGTCGAGCACCTCGAGGGAGTCGCCGAAGAGATCCGTGCGCTCGCGCACCGCCTCCCACAGCGGGCGCGGATCGAAGTCGCGCCCGCCCGTGACCGCGGGCAGCGATGTCTCCACGCCGGCGGCGGCCGCGCGCTCGCGCAGCACGCCGAGGAACACAGGGTTGACGTATGCGTCGTCGCGCAGGGTGACCTGGACATCATCGGCGCGGAAGCGCTCGAGCCCCACGGGCCGCATGAGCAGCGGCATCTGAGCAGTGCTCCCGTCCTCGGTCCAGGCCACGGTGCCGATGACCAGCGCAGCCGTCCACGCGCCGGTGGCCGCGCGCACGCGCTCGGCCTCGTCCAGGACCAGGCGCCCGCGGTGCAGCCCGGCCTCGCGGACCTGGGGGTCGCGCAGGAGCGACGAGATCGCTGTAGGGCGTCCCGCGAAGAGCTGGGCGAGGCCTGACGGGTGGCCGGCGCGAATGTCGATCAAGCGCGCCTGGGTCGCGGCGACGTCGCGCAGCGGCGACACGGTCGAGCGGCTGCGCAGCTGCTCGCGCCACTCCTGGAGCGCGTCCGCGACCAGCGCCCGCCCGATGTAATCCACCACGTCACTACGGTAGAGCGACGGCGGCTCAGACTCCGACTGCCGCGCCACACGCGCGCGTCTTGACGCCGCGCGCTTTCCCGCGCGTGACCCCCGGCGTCATTCCTGGCGACTGCGTGAACGCGAAACAGTGCGCGCCGACTTCGTCAGCCGACACGCACTGCCATGCGGATTGTCGTCCCCCGGGGCCTGCCGCGTCAATCTGCGCAGGTCTGCGGTCTGCGCGCGGAGACTCCACCGCGAGACCTGCGGGGAGGGAAGTGCGCCTGGCGCGATTCGAACGCGCGACACCCGCTTTAGGAGAGCGGTGCTCTATCCCCTGAGCTACAGGCGCGGGGCACGTACGAGGATACCGGGCATGGCGGCCGATGCGGGAATCGGTCGAGCGCCGCACGCACCACCGCGCGGCTCACCAGCGCGCGGCTCACCAGCGCGCGTGGACGTGCTCGCGAATCCGCTCGTTGTAGATGGCGGCCAGGGCAGCCATGGTCGCGTCGTCGAGCGAAGGCATGTCTGCCGCCGCGGCGTTGGCGCGCGCCTGATCCGGGCGGGAAGCGCCGGGGATGATCGTGGCCGCACCCACTGCGCCGATCCACGCGAGAGCCATCTGTGCGGTGGTCCAGCCCTCGGGCGTGAGCGCTGCGACCTCACGGGCGGCCTCGACACCGACCTCGTACGGAACGCCCGAGAAGGTCTCGCCGATGTTCATCTTCGAGCCGTCACGGTTCCAGTTGCGGTGGTCCTCCGCCGCGAACTCGGTGTGCTCGTCGTACTTGCCGGACAGCAGCCCCGAGGCGAGCGGCACGCGCGCGATGATCCCGACGCCGGCCTCGTGGGCGGCGGCGACCACCTGCTCGAGCGGCTTGCGGCGAAACACGTTGAGGATGATCTGCACCGTGGCAACGTCGGGGTCCCGGAGCGCGTCGAGGGCCTCGGCACAGGTCTCCACCGAGACGCCGAAGTGGCTGATGCGGCCCTCATCGCGCAGCGTGCGGAGGTCGTCGTACGTGCGTGGGTCGCCGAACACCTCGGTGGGCGGGCAGTGCAGCTGGACCAGGTCCAGCGTGTCGACACCGAGGTTCTCCCTCGAGCGGTCCGTCCACCGGCGGTAGTTGTCGAGCGTGTAGGCCTCCGCGACGTGCGGGTCCGCCCGGCGACCCATCTTGGTCGCCACGAACACCTCGTCGCCCCACGAGCGCAGGAACTCCCCCACGGCCTTCTCGGAGCGTCCGTCGCCGTAGACGTCAGCGGTGTCGAAGAACGTGACCCCCGCATCGGCCGCCGCCTCGAGGATGCCCTGCGCGGTGTCATCGCCCACGTGATGCCAGTCCGCCCCCAGCTGCCAACAGCCCTGACCGATCAGCGAGATCTCGCGGCCGAGCCGCGGCACGAAGGAGGAGCGCATGCCTCCACCCTATTGCCCCACCCCCAGCCCGCGAAATGGATCCATGTCGCTTCTCTAAGCGCCTAGACGATCGAGATGGATCCACTTCGCGGGGGCACGGTGCGGGCGCGGAGGGGCGCGGTGGCGGCTCGGCCGGGAGCGCGGTGGCGAACGCACGAGAGCCGCCGACCCTCAGGGCCGGCGGCTCTCGTCAGTGCGGGTGCGGCTGCTAGCCGGTGACGCGCACGAAGGTGGGGTTCG
The DNA here is from genome assembly GCF_913055775.1 of uncultured Demequina sp. Taxonomy (GTDB): domain Bacteria; phylum Actinomycetota; class Actinomycetes; order Actinomycetales; family Demequinaceae; genus Demequina. The sequence goes on from NZ_CAJXJX010000107.1 coordinate 6,077, forward strand.
ACTGCCAGATCGCGCGGAACTGGAGCGTCTTGCCCGGAACCGGCGCATCGATCTGCAGGTTCGGACCGGCGTAGAGGCCCACGTGGCCCGGCGTCACGATGATGTCGCCCGGCTGGGGGCTCGACACGCGGGTGCCGACGTTCCAGTACGCGCCGGACGAGCGCGGCAGCGAGATGCCGAACTGCGCGTACACGTACGACACGAAGCCGGAGCAGTCGAAGCCGGACGGCGACGAGCCGCCCGAGACGTACGGAGTGCCCACGTACTTCGCGGCCTCGGCGATGATGGCCGAGCCGGAGACTGCAGCGGCGACCGACGCGGACTGCGCCACGGGCCGCGCGGCAGTGCCGCTCGAGGTGCTCGAACTCGTGCTCGTGCTCGTGCTGGTCGACGTCTGCTGGGGGGCCGCAACGGGCTCAGGGGCCGGCGGCGGGTCCTCCTTGACGGCGATCTCGGGGACCGCGACGTCGAAGTCAGCGTCGTCCGACGCCGTGACGGCGGCGAGGTCCGCGGCAGCCGCCGAGGTCTCGCTCGCGGCGTCCGCGTCGGGGGCGATGGCGAGCGTCTCGGGGTTGACGCCGCCGGTGGTCACATCCTGGGACACGAGCGCCGCAGCGGCGGCTCCCGTGAGAGGCACCACGACGAGTGCAGCACCGGCCGTAGCCGCCACCGCGCGAGTCCTGGCGCGCATGTATCCGTACCTCAAGTCCACGTTCCTTCCGCACCTGCGGTGCGTCGTTGTTCCCAAGCCTCGGACCCGGCGACCGGGGGTGGTCGCCGCCATCTTTCCGAGACCCGCGAGGCAGTGTTCCTCTGGTCCACTAGGCGCCTATGTTACCAATTCGTGATGAATCTCCAACTTGAGGCCTGACGAACACGTGGCGGGCCGCATCGGGCGACAGGACCAACTCGTCGCCTCCCGCACTCACGGCGACCCCACCCTCCACCACCCGCGCGGAGACCGTCGCTCCTGGTACAACTCCGGCGCCGACTGCGGCGTCGAGGAATCCCTCGGCCGCCTGAGGGTTCTCGCCGATGCGCACGAGGGTGACGTTGCTCACATCTTTCTGCGCCGCCTGATCGAGCGCGATCTCGGGCGAATCTGAGAGCGACTCTGAGAGTGGGACCCCCAGCTCCTCGAGCGCCGGGATCGGGTTGCCGTACGGGGACACGTCGATGCGGTCGAGCATCGCGACGAGGCGGCGCTCGACGCGGTCGCTCATCACGTGCTCCCACCGGCACGCCTCCTCGTGCACGTATGGCAGTTCGAGCCCGATGACGTCGATCAGCAGGCGCTCGGCCAGCCGGTGCTTGCGCATGACGCGCACGGCGGCCTCGTGGCCCGCCTCGGTGAGCTCGAGGTGACGGTCAGGGGCGAGCGTGACGAGTCCATCGCGCTCCATGCGCGCCACGGTCTGCGACACCGTGGGCCCCGAGTGGCCCAGCTGCTCGGCGATCCGCGCCCTCATGGGCGTCACCCCATCCTCGACCAGCTCGTAGATGGTCCGCAGATACATCTCGGTGGTGTCGACGAGATCGCTCATGCCGCGTGCCGGCCCATCCCGCGGTAGGACCAGTCCGCATCGATCCACGCGTCGGCAGGCAGGCAGTTGCGCGCGTCGATGATCCGCTTGTGGGCCACCAGGGACCCCACGACGGCCGGGTCCAGGTCCCGAAACTGGCGCCACTCGGTCGCGACGATCACGACGTCAGCGTCGCGCACCGCGTCCTCGGCGGAGCCGACGAAGTCGAGAGTCGGCCAGACCTTGGCCGCGTTGTCCATCGCCTCGGGATCGTGGACCCGCACGCGCGCGCCCCTCAGATGCAGCGTTCCCGCGACGTCGAGAGCGGGAGAGTCGCGCACGTCGTCGCTGTCGGGCTTGAACGCGGCGCCCAGGACCGCGACGCGGGCCCCGTTGAGCGACCCTCCCACGGCGCGGCCCGCGAGCTCGACCACGTGCTGGCGGCGGCGCTGGTTGACGGTGTCGACCTCGCGCAGGAAGGTCAGGGCCTGGTCGACCCCCAGCTCACCGGCGCGCGCCATGAAGGCGCGGATGTCCTTGGGCAGGCAGCCGCCGCCGAACCCCAGGCCCGCTCCCAGGAACTTGCGGCCGATGCGGGCGTCGTGGCCGATGGCGTCGGCCAGGTCCGTGACATCCGCGCCCGTCGCCTCGCACACCTCCGCGATCGCGTTGATGAAGGAGATCTTGGTCGCGAGGAACGCGTTCGCGGACACCTTCACCAGCTCAGCCGTCGCGAGATCCGTGACGACAAACGGCGTCTCGCGCGCGAGCGCCTGCGCGTACACGCGGCGGGCGACCTCCTCGATGCGGCCCGGCACCGCAGGATCGACCCCCAGGACCAGTCTGTCGGGACGCAGGGTGTCCTCGACCGCGAAGCCCTCGCGCAGGAACTCGGGGTTCCAGCCCAGCTGCGCCTCATCTCCCACGGGCGCCAGCTCGCGCACGCGCGCGGCCAGCCGTGCCGCCGTGCCCACGGGGACCGTCGACTTGCCCAGGATGACCGCCGGACGGTCGAGCAGCGGCGCGAGGGTCTCGATCACCGCGTCGACGAACGACAGGTCCGCGCCGTAGCCGTTCTTGAGCTGCGGCGTGCCCACCCCGATGAAGTGGACGTCCGCGAAGGCTGCGGCCTCCGCGGCGTCCGTGGTGAACCTCAGGCGCCCCGACTCGACGTTGCGCCGCAGCAGCTCGGGCAGGCCCGGCTCGTAGAAGGGCACCTCGCCGCGGCTGAGCCGCTCGATCTTGGCCGGGTCGATGTCGACGCCGATCACCTCGTGGCCGAGCTCGGCCATTCCAGCAGCATGCGTGGCACCCAGGTAGCCGGTGCCGAAGACGGAGATGCGCTCTGACATGCCGCCCACACTAGCGGCAGGGCCTGGTGTTCAGGAGGGGTCTTCTGGCACGGGATCGGGCCGCAGCCGAGCGATCACCGCGGTGCCCACCGCGGTCACACGCGCGGCTCCTGACGCGAACGGCACGAACGCGGCCTGCCCGCGGGAGAGCTCGAGGCGTTCGCCGCCGGCCTCGATGACCGCCGAGCCCTGGACCGCCAGGACGATGCGCGGGCCGGCCTCGACGGTCGCAGACCCGTCGGTGACGACGGTCAAGGCGAACTCCTCGGCCTCCGTCGCGAGCGTCACCGCGGCACCATCGTGCGTGACGGCGGTGCCTACTACCGCTTTACCAAGGACGAAAAGTTCAAGGCCATCACGATGGAGGCGAGCAGGGACCTCATGCACGGCTGGAGCGATGTCGCGGGGTTCTCCCTCAGTCGTTTGACCGGCTACGAAGGACCGACCTGCTTCAAGATGCCGGCGGGCGAGGGCCAAGCGCAGAAGTGGTGCCTGATGC
>NZ_CAJXJX010000108.1 GCF_913055775.1 uncultured Demequina sp.
GCGGAGCGCGGTGCCGCCGTCGAGCGCCGCGACGCCGCGTCGCAGGGTGACCTCGAGCTCGACCGTCACCTCGGCATACAGGGCGCACAGCACGGTGGGAGTGGCGTGGACAGGCGCGAGGGGCGCGAGCGCGTCGCCGATCCGCCCGGCGAGGCTCACGGACGGCCGCGGGCAGGGTTCGTCGGGGCGGTCGGGAACGACGACGATGCCGACGCTGCCACGGGAGCGGCCGCCGCTGCCGTCCGTGTGGGGCAGGCACCGCACGGCGGCTACCTCAGGAAACGCGATCGCGACGTGCTGCTCGTAGTCCCACGGCGTGACGGCGCGTCGGCGGTGACGCACGATGCCTGAGGCGCGCGTCGCGTAGTGCGTATCCGTCTCTGGCCCACGCCCCTGAACGCTCGCGAGGTTGGTGACCTTCGTGATGCCCGGCACCGTCGCGACGGTGCCCTTGATCGCTCCGGCCACCAGCGGGGTCTGAGGCGTGGGATCCGCGCTCGGGTCGGGCGCCGTCGACACATACGCCGCGATCACCGCGTCGAGGACGATCTGCAGGACTGTGCCGAGCCGGTCTGGCGCGTGCGTGACGAGCCGGATCCAGCGCCCGCGCTCCGCGTCGGCGCCGCCGTGGCGCGGGCAGCCCTCGGCCCAGCCCTCGGGCGCGACAAAGCGCAGCAGGCCGGACTCGCGCAGCGCGTGGGTGCCATCGGCCACGGGGAGCGGACGCCACGCGGCGCCGTCCCACCATTCCCACCGCGCATCGGGCTCCTGGCCGTCGCCGCAGGCGGCAGCCGAGTCGACGCCGACGTAGATGGAGACGCTCGAGCCGGCGGCGGACACCGGGATGTCGAGCCCGAGCGCGAGCATTCCCGCGTGGCCGTCGGGAGAGACATCGGTGTGGAAGGGACTCCACGGCTGAGCCTCGGGCTTGGTGCGACGGATCCACCCGTTGACCGACTCGACGCCATCGGGGCGCACTTCCTTGGTCGTGTAGGTGAGGCTGATCTCGGTGACGATCGGCGGCGTGGGCGGCAGGGGCATCGGTCCCGGCGTCGTCATCCACGAGGCTGCGTCGCCGGCGAAGTCCGCCACGCGGGACAGATACGACGTCCAGCCGAAGTCGCCTTCCGACAGGAAGGCGCGGATGTAGTGACCCTCCTGGCCGCCGATGGACGTCGGGCGGGAGCCCATCCCGCCGCCGATGCTCGCGCCGGTCACGCTCGACAGGGACGAGCGCGTGGCGAAGCTCTCCCACCATTCCGTGGTGCGGCGTTGCCACTTGAGCGTCGGGTCCGGGTCGGGGTCCGCGAGGTACTCGTAGAGCGGCCCGACCTCGGCGACCACGTCGTTCATGGCGTCGTCGCCCGAGAAGGTCGAGATGAAGCCCAGCAGGTGGGAAGCGGCGACCTCGTTCGTGTAGCCGGGGATCCCGCCGGCGGTGAGGTACTTCGTCACGGCGCCGCCGCTGTCGGACAGCACGGACAGCGCGATCGTCAGGGTCGCCAGGCGCTTGGAGAAGGCCTCGTCCGAGCGCACGTAGAACGCGTCGCCGCGCTTGGCGACGGGGCCGAAGGGCTGGAACTCCTTCGTCACGTCCAGCCGGCCGTCGTTGTAGTAGCCGGCCTCGGGCGCGAACTCGCTGCGCGAGGTGACCTTGAGCCACAGGCCCGAGAACGTCATGGCGGTCGGGACTGCTGACCCGTCGGGCACGTAGCCCTCGATCCAGCAGGGCTCGCCGGGGACGCCGCAGGCCTCCTGGAGCGTCACGGTGACGTGGTCCCCGGAGACCGAGCCTGTGGTGTCGCCCACGGTGCCGTCGGGCCGCGGATAGCGCCACCGGAGGTCCCCGAGCTGCAGCGGTGCAGGCGCGCCCTCGAAGCGCAGCCGCAGGCTGAGATGGCCGCCGTCGAAGCGCATCACCTCCGAGTGGATGCGCACGCGGTGGTCGGCGGGCGCTCCGTCTGAGGGGTCGAGGGGGAAGGACCCCGCCTCACCGACCACGCCGCCGGAGCCGCCGGGCGTCTGCGAGCGCGCCGCGACCAACTGCGCCCCGTGGGCGGTCAGTGCATCTGCGGTGGCGTAGCGCCGCTCGACACCGTAGGCGTCCTTGCCCCCGCGCAGCAGCGTGCCGGTGGCGAGCACCGCCGGCGCCAGCGCTGGGTCGACCGTAGCGTGGGCGACGACGGTGTCGGGAACGACGGGCAGTCGCTCCAGGCCGAGGATCCGCTCGAGCCACTCGACGTGGAGCGCGTCGGGGACCCGCGCGAGGTGGGCGTCTGCCTCAACCACCTCGTCCGCGAGTGCGGCCAGAAGCGCGCGGTCGGGGTCGCTGGGGCGCGTCAGGTCGTCGCCGCTGAACAGGGCGTCGTGCCACGTGTGCGACGGCCCAAAGGCGGTCAGGCGCGCGGTGTCGGCCATCGCTGCGATGACATCGGTGCGGGTGCGGGTCACTCGGCCACCTCCACGTAGAAGGGCACGATGAGACTGTCGGGGCGGCGGTGGCGGTCGATGCGGTAGTCGATGCGCACGTCGATGCGGTCGTCCGCGGCGCCCGCGGGGACTGCGGTCACGCCATCGACGATCACTCGGGGCTCCCACAGCAGCAGCGCGCGCTCCACGTCGTGCGCGAGCCGGTGGCAGGTCTCGACGGTGCGGCTCTCGAAGACGTAGCGGTCCACTCCCGCGCCGAGGGTGGGGCGCATCACCCGCTCGCCGAGCGAGGTGCGCAGCACCAGCCGCATCGCCTCCTGGACATGCGGGACACCGTCGTTGAGGTCGAGCGTCGCGCCGGCCGGGTGGCCCTCGCGCGCCTCATGCATCTCCCAGCGCGGCGGGAAGGCCCACCCGCGGCCCACATGGGGGTAGTCGACGGCACTCATGCGATCACCACCGTCGGATCCCCGACCGGCACGGATGCACCGCAGCCGCAGACGTCGCTCGCCCGCAGCGCGGGCCGACCCTGGACCATCACTGTGGCGGAGCCCATGACGAACGGCGACGACGGGATGTGCGCGGGCGGCGGGATGGGGCAGACGTGCATGTCGCCGAGCACGGCCGCAGGCATGCCGCCGATGAGCACGGTCGGCACGCCGGGGCCGACAACTGTGCCGCCGTGGGCGGTGACGTCGCCGACGCGCGCTGCAGCAGGCATCGTTCCTCCCTAGTTGATGTTGACGAGCGCACCCTTGAGCCCGAGCACTGCCGACGCCTCAAGGTCGAACGATCCCGAGCTCTCGAATTTGGACGATGCGGACGCCTTCGAGGTGAACTGCAGCCCCTCGATCGCGACGGTGCCGCCTGCCTTGAGCGTGATGTCCTGGGCGGCGTCGAGGGTGATACCTGCGTCGTCGAGCACCACGGTGCTGGAGCCGTCGGTGAGGGTGATGGCGCCCGCGTCGTCGTCGAGGGTGAGCGTGCGCGCGGCGCCGGGGGTCTCGATGGACACGGACGGCTTCTCGTCGTCGAACACGAGCCGCAGGCCGGCGGGTGTGACGACGGCGCGCACGTGGTTGTCGTCGTCGCTCACGTACGGCGGGCCCTGCACGCCGTTGTACAGCGTGCCGAGCACGACGAGGGCGCCCGCCTCCGCGTCGACGCACCCGACCACGACCTCCTGACCGATGCTCGGCGTGAACACGGCGCCGCAGTCCTCGCCAGCGTCGAGAGATGCCACCCGCGCCCACACGCCGTCCCCGGCGTCTCCTCGCCACGGCATGCGCACGCGCACTCGGTTGAGACCCTCAGGGTCGTCGAGCGAGGCGACGATGCCCAGCGACAGCGAGCCGTCCGAGCGAGGCGCCCGCGGCTGCACCCGCGGCGGTGAGCCCACCTGCAGCTCGGTGGCGTAGCCGTGGGACGAGACGCGGTGGCGAGTAGCGGTGACGAAGTGTGGGCCCGACATGCGCTCGCCGACGCCCGCGATGGTGATCCACTGGTCGCAGCGGATCGCCGGGTTGCCGACGATCGTCGCGGTGCCGTAGCAGTGGCCGAGCACCGCCCCGCGCTGGCGGCCCGCGGCGCGCGCTGCGGCCTCGGCCGCGTCGGCGATGGCCGGGGAGCCGCGCCGTTCGTCGCGCAGCGGCCAGCCGGTCTCGTCCGCTGCGGCCTCGTGGTCGGGCCGCTCGCCGATGTCGAGCTCTGCCTGCGCCTGGGTCGCCTCCGACTCGATCGCCTCGAGGGTGCCCCGCTCCCATCCGGCCGCGGTCGTGGACGTGACAGCGCCCGCCACGTCCTGCGTGAGGTGCAGCTCCGTGATGTTGAGCCCGTGTTCGAGCTCGTGCGCCGCCTCCGCGCTCGCGGGCGGCCGATGCGTGAGCACGTCGCCCCGCACGTAGGTGACCCAGCCGAGCTGGCTGGCACGTGCGGTGAGGACGTCCCAGTCGCAGCGTCGGTCCGTGACGACCGCGGCGCGCGTCACCCCGGCCGCCGTATCGGCGGTCAGTCCGTAGTCGGAGGCGATCGCGCTGGCCACGTCCTCGTCGGTGACGTCCTCGAACTGGCGCGAGCGCGGCAGGCGGTCCAGCAGCACCGAGCGCGAGCGCGCCTCGACCCTGAGCACGGGCCTGCCGCCCCGGGGAAAGTGGGTGGTGAGCGACGTGATGACGCCGTCGAACACTGTCTCGAGGGCGCTGTGGTAGCCGACGAGCACCTCGACGGCGGCGCCCGGAGTGAAGGGTCCGTCGTCGCTGTGGCGCACCTCGCGCGTGTCCGGGTCCCAGTTCTGCACCAGCACGGTGAGGCGTCCGTGGCGCCCCACCTCGTCGGAGGCGTCGATGTCGATCACGTCCTGGTGCACGCCAGCGTCGACCGCGGCGCCGTCGACCCGGATCTCGAACTCCGGCCGGTCGGGCGTCGCGTCGGTCCCGTAGCGCGTCATCGGCCCTTGTCCTTAGGCGGCAGCAGGAGAGTCTGGCCTGCGACGATGCCGCGGGGATTGCGCAGATCGTTGGCCTCGGCGAGCGGTCGCCAGAACGCCGGGTCGCCGTACACGCGGTGGGCGATGGCGTCGAGAGACTCGCCCTCGCTCACCAGCCATGTCTGGAACAGATCGGGTGACTCGCGGCGCTCCTCCGCCTTGAGCTTCTCGGGGCCCACCACCCCTTTGAGCGACAGGGACACCGCGACCCGCAGCGGCTGTCCGTCACGGTCGAACAGCTTGTAGGACAGGTCCACCTGGCGCACGGCGCCCTCGAAGCGGAGGGCGCCCCACTCGACGCGCACGTAGTACGGCTGATGCAGGCCCGGGGTGAAGCGAGTCATCTCGAGCAGGCGGTCGAGTTGGTCGGCGAGGGTGGACTTGTCCGCGACCACGCCGGTGCCGTCGAGGATCATGTCGATCTTGAGGTCCTCGGGCTTCGTGTGGGAGTAGGACTGCTGGGGCGCGGATGCGCCGGCCGATGCCTCCTCCGCGTACTCGTGCGCCCGCGAGTAGCCGATCTCTGTGGGGTTGAGCATCGCCTGCCACGGCTCGTCGGCCGCGGTATCGAACTCCTGATCCTCGAATGGCGTGATCCGGAGCTTCGTGAGCTGCGTGGTCTCGAGCATCACACGTCCCATTCCCGGCGCAGCGTCTCGAGCACCCGCTCGGTGGCGCGGCGCACGACGTCCTCCACGTCCACGGGCGCCGAGCCCTGGCTCTGCCCGCCCTCGGGAGCGTTCGCCACGACCACCTCGGTCACGATCTCCCCGATCACCACGGCCATGCTCAGGCCCCCGCCTTCGCGAGCAGCAGGCCGTGATGGGCGATCTCGAGGGATTCCACCGCGACCGCGCTGGACTGGGCGTCGAGCTCGGGTCCTGTGAGCTTGACCGGCCACGCGCGGCGGAACGCCCACACCTTGACCGCTGTGAGCTCGTCGTCCACGGTGGACATGAGCGACACCTGCCCGTCGCGCGGGAGAACGAAGCCCCCGACGAGGTACTCGAAGAACCAGTCCCACAGCTCGCGCGCGGGCCCCACCCCCTGGGTGAGCACCAGGTTGGGGAACGAGGCGCGCGCCGGCAGCCGATGAGCGAAGCGGTTCTCTCCGCCCTCGAGGTACTCCTCCACGCCGACCTCCCCGGCCAGCCCCGCGCACTTCGAGAAGCTCACCGAGGCAAGGCCGTCGATGGCCAGCACGAAGTGCGCTCCCAGGAAGGGAAGCGTCGCGGGGGCGGTCTCGGGCTGCATCGGCCTACGGCACCTCGATCGCGATGCCCTCGCACGCGAACTCGACAGTCTCGATGGCGATCTCATTGCCTGAGGACTTGAGGCCCGGGCCCTCGATCTTCACCGGCCACGCGGCCTGGATCTTCCACGTCATGACCGGGTCGCGGGTCTCGTTGAGCAGACTCACGGTGACGTCTCGGCGGGCCACAGTGCCCGCTTGGATGGTGTGGTACCAGTCGAACAGGCCGTTGCCCGCCTCTGCGGGCGCAATGCCGCGCTTGAGGGTGACGTTGCTGAACTTCTTCAGCCCGGGGATCTTCTGGACCGTGAGCGCCTTGTCGGCGCCGCCCCGGTACTCGATCGCCTCGGCCTCCATGGTGAGGCCGCTCACCTCCGAGAAGTTCGAGGTGTTCTGCGAGTCTCCCCAGCTCACCTCGAAGTGGAGGGTGGTCATGGGATACATGTCGTGCTCCTTGGTTGGGTGGGTCTACTCGGACAGCCGCTTGTGGCTGAAGCGGAACACCACGAACTCGGCGGGCTTGGCGGGCGCGATCGCGACCTCCGTGATGACCAGCCCGAGGTCGATGTCGGTCTCCTGCATGGTTTCGCCGAGCCCCACGCGAACCCGGTACGCCTGCTCGGGCGACGTGCCTGCGAGGGCCCCCGACCGCCACAGCTGGTCGAGGAAGTTCTCAAGCGAGACCTTGATGCGGATCCACGTCGCCGCGGTGTTCGGCTCGAAGACCACCCACTGGGTGCCGCGCTCGACGCTGGTCTCGACGAAGTTGAACAGCCGCCTCACGTTGACGTAGCGCCACGTCGTGTCGTCGGTGGCGTTGCGCGCGCCCCAGATCCGTGTCCCTCGGCCGGGGAAGGCGCGGATGAGATTCACCGACGCGGTGTTGAGCGGATCCTGGCGGCGCTGGGTGTAGGACTCGGTGAGCCCGACGATGCCCTTGACGCGCTCGTTGCCCGGCGCCTTGTGCACGCCGCGCTCGCGGTCCGTGCGCGCCATGACGCCGGCGACGAAGCCCGAGGGAGGGACGGTCGTGAAGCGATCGGTCGAGTCAGGGTCGATCGTGACGATCGCGAGATGCGGCGCGAAGAGCGCCGCGTACGTGCTCGACAGGTTCGTGTTGCGCCAGTTCAGCAGCTCCGAGTCCACGGTCGATGGCGGCCCCGAGAAGTCGGGCGCGTCGATGATCGCGAACTTGCGGAACTCCTCCGCGTGGGTCACCACCGCGCCCACGAGGTCGGCCTGCAACAGGGGATCCGTGATGGTGACCGTGTCGGGGCACATCAGCATCGCAGGCTCGGGCTCCTTCTCCAATTGCTCGAGACCAGCCTTGTAGTCCGCGTTGGCGGGCACCGCGTCCACGCCCGCCTGCGTCGCTACGGCGAGCGCCGGCATCGACGTCGCCGAGATCGCCGGCGCCCCCGGCGCGCGGGGTGCGACGGTGACGTAGGCCGAGACTCCGTTGATCACGTCGTCCTTCGCGTAGTACTGCGGATGGGCTGTCGACAGCGACAGTCCGGTGAAGGTCTCGACGGGGGCGCCGCCGTCGGAGACGGTGAGGGCGAATCGCATGGGGAAGAAGGCCGTGGGTACGAACGCCAGGAGCGGGAACCGGCCCGCATCGGGGTTGGCGGCGGCGCTGATGTTCGTCGTGTCCGCGAAGTCCAGGACGTACGTGCGACCGGTGGCGTGCGTGACGTCGGTGACGCGCAGCACGTCGCCGTCGAAGTCGACGAAGTCGCCGATGCGCGGCTCGACCGCGCAGCGCACCACCACGCCAGCCGAGGCGTCGCCCGGGAGAACGAAGCGCGCGCGGTCGTACGTGCTGGTGAGCGCGTCCCCCGCGGGCGTTCCCGCGGCCGGACCGGTGCGCTCGACGGTGGAGGTCACGCCTGGGCCGGTCAGCTCGATCGTGGTGCCGACGGGCAGGAAGTCGAAGCGCGACAGCACTCCGGCGACGTCGCCCGGCGTGAACGGCGTGATGGCCTCGTCGTAGATGGCGACGCGCACCTGCGCATCGATCGTGACGGCGCCCGCGGGCACGTCCTGGCCGCCTGACATGGCGAAGTTCGCGCCGCCCCAGGCGGCCGCGGCGCCGTTGCTCAGGGTCGCCCGCGCATCGGCCATCTGCATGTCGGCGTTGCGCGGGCGCAGGTCATCCGGCAGCTGCCAGGTCACGTCGCCCAAGCTGAAGGTGGAGCCGGACGCTGAGGCGAGCGTGCCCGCGAACGTGGCGCGGCGGCGGGCCAGCGTGGCGGCCGGCACGGCCGCGCCCAGCGCGGCCGCGAGCGTGAGCCGCAGCCCCGAGCCGACCTTCTCGACGGCGTCGACCAGCACCGAGTCGCGCGAGCCGTCGGGGTCCCGGATCACGAGCAGATCGCCAGCCTTGATGCCCGAGGCGGCGGGCAGGGTCAGCGTGGCTGAAGCGGGTGCCTGGACGGCGACCACGTCGCCCGCCTCGAGCGCGACGGCCGCGGCGGCCGTCACGGTGAGTGCTGCGGCATCGACCGAGTCGACGGTCGCGTCTACCGAGCCGGACGCGCCGTCGAGCAGCACCACGGCGTCGCCGGGGGCAATGCCGCCGCTCGACTCGACGGGGACCACGACGCTGCCGGCCGGCTCAGTCACCGGAGCCGACACGACCGCCCGGGCCAGCGACCCGGCGCCGCCGCCGGTGTCCGGTGCGACGGAGAGCGAGACCTCGGAGGTCCACGCGCCTCCCGACGTGGCGGTCGCCACGAAGGAGGTCGCGGGCGTGCCGTCCTGAATCTCCCACGCGGCCGCCTGCGAGTCGTCGACCCTCACCACCCACGCGGCGGGGCCTCCGTTCTCGAAGAATCCGTAGATGGACTCGGCGGTGAAGCCGGCGCCGTGGGCGGCGCCGAAGGTGCGGACGAAGTCGGCCCAGCCGGTGATGCGGGTGGGGGTCATGTAGGGGCCCTTGCGGGTGTTGCCGACGACGGCGACGACGCTCGTCGAGGCTGCGGCGATCGGCTGGGGCCCCGCAGGGACCTCCTCGATGTACACGCCTGGTGATTGATAGGTCACGATGCCCTCCTCAGGCAGCGAGTCACGTGGTGTCGACCGCGTGGACTCGGGTGGTGGTGCGATCAAAGTCCACCGCGACCTGACGCAGCAGACTCCCGTCGACCAGGAGGTCGGCGGGCAGGTAGGCGGCGGTCCAGGTGGCCGCCACGGCTTCGTACGTCCCCGGAGC
>NZ_CAJXJX010000109.1 GCF_913055775.1 uncultured Demequina sp.
GGGCTGTGTGCGACTACCTGCACGACCAGATCAAGTACGTGCCGGGCTCCACCAACGTCCACTCCGCCGCGCGCGAGGCGTGGGAGGACCGCTCGGGCGTGTGCCAGGACTTCGCTCACCTCGCGATCGGGGCGCTGAGGACGGTGGGGATTCCCGCTCGCTACGTCTCCGGATACCTGCACCCCAAGCGCGATGCCGCGATCGGGGAGACGGTTCAGGGCGAGTCGCACGCGTGGGTCGAGTGGTGGTCAGGGGAGTGGACCGGCTTCGACCCCACCAACGACCGCGAGGTGGGCGATCACCACGTGATCGTCGGCCGTGCCCGGGAGTACTCCGACATTCCGCCACTGTCCGGAGTGGTCGCCGGCTCGACCGAGCACCTCGACGTGACCGTATCGATCACCCAGGTGTCCTGACCGCCGTCCCCGGCCGCCGCATCGTCGCGGTCGCCTAGCCCGTGTACTCGAAGTGCCACGGCTCCGGCTTCGTGCCGCCCGGCCTCGCCCACGAGGGAAGCACCCAGTTGTAGGCCGTGAGCTGCTGCCTCAGCCAGAGGTAGGCGTCGCCGTCATAGCCGCCCGGCAGCGCGGCGCCCGCGATGTCGATCGCGGCCGCCCACCCGTGGTTCGACGTGCCGGGAACCGCGGCGAGGTTGCCATGCACCGCGCGCGCCTGGACCTGGCCGTCGTAGTCGCGGTAGGAGTCGTTGATCGGGATGTTGATCCCGTACCTCGCCTTGAAGGCCGCGTTGAGCCGCTGAAGGTCGTCGGCGGCCTGGCAGAGCAGCAGTTCGGCGCGGTCCCAGGGCAGGGAGCACAGCCGGTCCTCCGGCAGGTATCCGTTCGAGTAGAACGACTTGACGCGGGTGATGGCTGCGCCGTCGACCCCGGCCAGGTAGTAGCCCGAGGCCCAGCCGCGCTTGCCGTCGACGATGACCTCGATCCAGCCGCCAGGCGATATCGCTCCCGTGACGGTGAGCAGCGTGCCTCGTGGCTCCTGCGTGATGACGGGGGTCGAGGTCGACGGCGCGGTGCGAATGTTGAGGGCGTTCGCGCCGTAGACCGCGAGCGCGGAGTGGCGCAGGACCGGCGCGGTGCCCGTGGGGGTGAAGACGATCCCCGCACGATCGAGCCGGTACAGGAACGCGGCCATGGCGTCGCGCGCGATGGTGGCCTTGGGGCGGAACTCCGCACCCTGGGCCGTCTGCCAGCCCCGGGTGGCGCCCGTCTCGGCGAGCCAGAGGATCTGCTTGTAGAACGGCGAGGAGGCGTCGACGTCGAGGAACGGGGAGGCGCCCGTGGTCGATACCGGGGGAGAGCCCGCGTATCGGTACAGGAACGCTGCCATCGCCTCGCGGGTGATGGGCTCGTAGGGGCGGAACTCGGCTCCGTCCGCCACCGTCCATCCGAGTGAGATGCCCGCCTCCTCGACCCACGTGATCTCCCGGTAGAACGACGTGCCGCTCGCGCGGATGTCCTGGAACGGGGACCGGCTCGGCTCGAAGTGAGCGGGCTCCCCCGCGTAGCGGTACAGGAACGCGGCCATCGCGTCGCGCGCGACCGAGGCGTGCGGGCGGAACTGGCGGGTCCCGTCGCTCTCGAGCCATCCGCGCGTGACGCCCACCTGCGCGAGCCAGGTGATCTCCGTCGCGAACGGTGAGAACGCGGCGGCACCGACCTGCGAGGACACGTCCGTGAAGCGGATCGACGTGGCGGCCAGCACCGCGCTGGACGTGGCGCTGTCGATCGAGGAGGCGCCGTCGATCGAGGGCGCGAGGGGCTCGGGCGCGTCCTGCTCGGCGGCCGGCTCGCGCTCAGGCTCAGGCTCCGCAGACGGCGTGGGTGAGGGGGATGGAGTGGGGGAGGGCGTCGGTGTCGGGCTGGGCGAGGGCGACACTGAGGGTGAGGGAGACGCTGAGGGCGCGGGGCTAGGCGAGGGCGACACCGAGGGTGAGGGTGATGCCTCTGGGGTGGGGGAGGCCGATGCGCTGGGCGACTCGCTCGTGGAAGGTGCCGGAGCGGCGGACCCGACCCCCGCCGATGCCGCGAGCGTCACCGCGATCGTGATCGCGGCGAGCGAGCGCGGCGCCGTGCGCCGTGTGCGCATGCCCGTGTCGCGCATGACCCGCTCCTCCCGCTCCTGGGGCGCGGACGCCCGCGTGAACCCGCCTATTGTGCGCTCTTCGGCCACTCTTCGCGATCGCTTGAGCGACTTGGCCCGGAACCAGGCATGGTGTCCCCAGCCGGCCGACGCATCGGCCGGGATCCGCGTGGCGTCGCAGCGCCGATAGAATCTTCTGGTGACTTCCGCGAGCCCCGAGACTGACGAGACCCGCTACGACTTCCGCGCGATCGAGGAGCGCTGGCTGCCCGTGTGGCGCAAGACCCAGCCGTTCCGTGCCGGAGACGCGACGGACGAGCGCCCGACCAAGTACGTCCTCGACATGTTCCCCTACCCCTCGGGCGACCTGCACATGGGCCACGCGGAGGCGTATGCGCTGGGTGATGTGATCGCTCGGTACTGGACCCAGCGCGGCTTCAACGTTCTCCACCCGATTGGCTGGGACTCGTTCGGCCTGCCTGCCGAGAACGCAGCGATCACCCGTGGCCTCGACCCGCGGGGCTGGACCGAGGACAACATCGCGCAGCAGCGCACCTCGATGGAGCGCTACGCGTGCTCGTTCGATTGGGATCGTGTCCTCGCCACGCATCGTCCGGACTACTACCGCTGGAACCAGTGGCTCTTCACGCGGCTCCACGAGCGGGGCCTCGCCTACCGCAAGCACTCGAACGTCAACTGGTGCCCCAAGGACCAGACCGTGCTCGCCAACGAGCAGGTCGTCGGCGGGCTGTGCGAGCGCTGCGACACCCCTGTCACGAAGAAGAAGCTCAACCAGTGGTACTTCAAGGTCACGGACTACGCGGACCGCCTCCTCGACGACCTGGAGACGCTGCAGAGCACGTGGCCGTCCAAGGTCATCGCGATGCAGCGCAACTGGATCGGCCGCTCGACGGGCGCCGACGTGCGCTTCGCGATCGAGGGTCGCGAAGAGCCCGTGGACATCTACACCACCAGGCCTGACACCCTGTACGGTGCGACGTTCTTCGTGGTGGCTGCCGACTCCGACCTCGCGTCGGAGCTGGCCGCGGGATCCGACGCCGCCCTGCAGAGCGAGTTCGCTGACTACCTCGACAAGGTGAAGTCCGCGAGCGAGATCGAGCGGCTCAGCACGGATCGTGAGAAGACCGGCGTGTTCCTGGGACGCTACGCGATCAACCCCGTCAACGGCGCGCGCCTGCCCATCTGGGTCTCCGACTACGTGCTCGCGGACTACGGTCACGGCGCGATCATGGCGGTCCCGGCGCACGATCAGCGCGACCTCGACTTCGCTCGCGCGATGGATCTCCCGGTGACGCCGGTGGTCGACGTGCGCGATGAGGAGGGGGAGCCGCTGCCCGACCCGCGCGAGTCCGGCATCGCCACGACCGGCGACGGCGTCCTGATGAACTCCGGGCCCCTTGACGGGCTCGACAAGGCAGCGGCCATCGAGACCATCACGGCGCAGCTGGCCGCCGAGGGCGTCGGTGAGGCTACGACCAACTACCGTCTCCGGGACTGGCTGATCTCCCGCCAGCGCTACTGGGGCACGCCCATCCCGATCGTGCACTGCGACGCGTGCGGCGAGGTGCGTGTGCCCGACGACCAGCTCCCGATCGAGCTGCCGTCCGCCGAGGGACTCGACCTCAAGCCCAAGGGGACGTCGCCGCTGGGCGCGGCGACCGACTGGGTCAACACCACGTGCCCCAGCTGCGGCGGTGCCGCCACGCGCGACACCGACACGATGGACACGTTCGTGGACTCGTCCTGGTACTTCCTGCGCTACCTGTCGCCAGGCAAGACCGACGGGCCGTTCGACGAGCTCGACGCCAAGCGCTGGGCGCCCGTCGACCAGTACGTCGGCGGCGTCACCCACGCGATTCTGCACCTGCTGTACGCGCGCTTCTTCACCAAGGCGCTCCACGACATGGGAATGATCGACTTCGAGGAGCCCTTCAGCGCACTGCTCAATCAGGGCATGGTCCAGATGGACGGCTCCGCGATGTCGAAGTCGCGCGGCAACCTGGTGCGCCTGTCGGAGCAGCTCGACGAGTTCGGCGTCGACGCCGTCCGCCTGACGATGTCCTTCGCGGGCCCGCCCGAGGATGACATCGACTGGGCCGACGTCTCGCCCGCCGGAAGCGCGAAGTTCCTGGCCCGCGCGTGGCGCCTCGCGCGCGACGTGAGCTCCGAGCCGACGGTGGACCTGACCACGGGAGACGCCGCGCTGCGCGCCGTCACCCACCGCACGCTGCACGATGCTGCCGAGCTCGTCGAAGGCTTCCGCTTCAACGTCGTGGTCGCACGCGTCATGGAGCTGGTCAACGCCACGCGCAAGGCGATCGACTCGGGTCCAGGCGGCGCCGACCCCGCCGTGCGCGAGGCGGCCGAGGCCGTGGCGATGCTGCTGAGCCTGTTCGCTCCGTACTGCGCCGAGGACATGTGGTCGATGCTCGGTCGCGAGAACGTCGCGCGCGCGGGGTGGCCCACCGTCGACGAGTCGCTGCTGGTCGAGGAGACGGTGACGTGCGTCGTGCAGGTCAAGGGCAAGGTGCGCGACCGCCTCGAGGTCGCTCCCGGGATCGGCGAGGACGCGCTGCGCGAGCTGGCGCTGGCGTCCCCGCAGGTCCAGCGCACCCTCGACGGCGCGGACATTCGTACGGTGATCGTGCGGGCGCCCAAGCTCGTCAACATCGTTCCCGCGTGACCGCGGCGAGAGAGCTCGGACTCGTGATGCACGGCGCGGTCGCCGGTGAGTAGTCTCGACGCCATGGCAGGTCGCACCGCGGTGGTCACGGACTCTGCAGCGTCGCTCCCGGCGGCGCTCGCGGACAAGTGGGGCATCCGCGTGGTGCCGCTGCTCGTGACCATCGACGGCGAGTCGCACGATGAGGGCGACGGCGTGACCTCGAGCGATGTGCTTGACGCGCTGGTCGAGGGAAGTGCCGTCAGCACGTCGCAGCCGTCCGTCGCACGGTTTGCGGTCGCATTCGCCGAGGCAGCCGAGTCCGGCGCTGATCACGTGGTGGCGGTCCTCATCTCCGGGAAGATGTCGGGCACCGTCAATGGTGCCCGCGCGGCAGCCGATGCCGCCCCTGTCCCCGTGACGATCGTCGACTCCCAGACCCTCGCGATGGGCACGGGGTTTGCGGCGCTGGCCGCGGCGGCGCGTGCCCGTGGGGGTGGCGCGCCCGACGAGGTCGCTGAGGTCGCCCGCGCGGTCGCAGCCTCCGCGCGGTGCATCTTCACCGTCGACACCCTCGAGCACATGCGGCGCGGTGGACGCGTGTCACCCGCGATCGCCGCTGTGGGCAAGGTGCTCAGCATCCGACCCGTCCTCGAGATGGTCGATGGCGAGGTGCAGATGGTCGACAAGGTGCGGTCGACGCAGCGTGCACGTGCCGCAGTCATGGCGCGTGCCGAGGAGACGGTGGCGGCGCTGTCCCGGCCGGCCGCGGCCGTGATGGTGCTGGGCGACGGGGACTTCGGCGACGACGCCGCGCGGGCGCTCGAGGTGGCACACCCGGAGCTCGCGATGCTGGTGCGCACTCCCGTCAGCGCGGTGCTCGCCGGGCACACGGGCCCGGGGACGCTTGCCGCCGTGGTCGTGGAGCTCCCTCCCGAGGTCACGTAGCCCCGACCGGGTGGCCGTTCCCATGCCGTGGAGCGGTGCGGGTTTTCCACAGTGCGGAGCCTTCGCGCTCGTGGCGCGTCGCTCGTGCTCCTAGCGTCTCCAGACGTGAGCACTCCTGTCGAACCATCCAACGCCGGAGCTGACCGCGCTGCGGAGCAGCCGGGACGGGAGCTTCCCGACCGAGTGATCGATCACTGGCGCGAGAGTGCCGCGCGGGCCGCGGGGCACGCCTATGAGGCCGCATACGGGCGCGAGATCCACGACGCGTCGACCTCGATGCGGTGGCGGATCGAGCCGCGGGTCGCCGTCACAGTGGTCGCAGCGCTCGTGGTCCTGGCTGCGCTCGCCTGGTGGCTGTCTCAGGTGCCCTCGCCGGTCACCGCGACGGTCTCCGAATCCAGTGCACCTCTCGCGACTGCGGCTTCACCGGAGGTGGAGGCGTCGCATGCGCCGTTGGTGCCGGCGCCAGCTCCGATCGTGGTGCATGTGTCCGGCGCCGTCGCGTCGCCCGGCCTCGTCGAGCTCGGTACGGGCGCGCGCGTCGCTGACGCGGTCGATGCCGCGGGAGGGCTGCTCGACGGCGCCGACCTCGGTGGCGTGAACCTCGCGCGCGTGGCCGCGGACGGAGAGCAGATCCACGTCCCTGAGGAGGGCGAGCTCAGTGCGGCGGCAGGACCTATCAACCTCAACGCGGCGGATCCGCAGCAGCTCCAGCAGCTGCCCGGGGTCGGCGAGGTGATGGCCGAGCGCATCGTCGCGGACCGCGACGCCCATGGACCCTTCGCGTCGGTGGACGACGTCCAGCGCGTGAGCGGGGTCGGTCCCGCGATGGTCGCGGGCTGGGACGGACTCGCGCAGGTGTGATGCCACGGCACGATGCCCGGCTCGTGCCGGCAGCCGCGGCGGCGTGGGGGTGCGCGGCGCTGACGATCGGCGGTCGCTCGCGGGATGCCATGCTCGCCATGGGTGTGCTCGTGGCAGTGGCTGCCACTGTCGCCGTGTGGGTGGCGGTGCGGAGCCGCCGGCGGCCAGCGGCACAGTTCGCCCGCGCCTGCGCACCGTTCGCGGTGCCAGCAGCGGCATCGGCGATTGCACTCCTCTCGGCGCAGCACACGGTCCACGGCGAGCGGCTCTGGGCCCACGAGCTCGAGTCGGCCGGCACCGTGACCGTGACGGTGAGGATCGAGTCGGAGAGCCGGCCGCTGGCCGGGGGCGACGCGCGGTGGTGGGTCGACGCCGAGGTCCTGGGGTGGACCCAGCCCGGCTTCACCGCATCCGACTGCGGCGGCGCACCTGAGGTGGGCGAGCGGTGTGTCTCGCCCGCGGGCGGGACCCTGGCGGCGGTCGTCGACGTCCCGCTCGATCGGGGCGACGTCGCGGTCATGTCGGGGGCCGTCTCGGCGGGCACCTGGGGCTCCCCGGTCATGTGGGAGGCCCACGTGGATCAGCCCCGCTCTGACTCGTGGGTGGCGCAGTGGCGTGAGCGATTCCGCGATGCCACCGAGGGGCTTCCTGACCGCCAGCGGGGGCTCGTCCGAGGCATGATCCTCGGCGAGACCATCGCGATGCCCACCCGTCAGGTCGAGGCGATGAGGGTCGCGGGGCTCGCGCACCTCACCGCGGTGTCCGGCGCCCACTTCGCGATCGTGCTCGGCGCCGTCGCTGCGGCGGCGCGGTGGCGCCGCCTTCCCCGCGTGGCGACAGCGGCCGTCGTGCTGGGAGTGGCGGTCCTGTTCGCCACGGTCGTGGGCCCCGAGCCATCAGTCCTGCGGGCGTTCGCGATGGCGTGTGCGGTGGCACTCGCGACGGCGTGGGGCAGGCCGGCCCGCGGCCTCCCCGCGCTCGCCGCCGGGGCGCTGACCCTGCTCATCCTGGAGCCCGCGCTCGCGCTGAGGATCGGTTTCGGGATGTCGGTCGCCGCGGTCGCGGCCATCGTCCTGTGGGCGCCGCGCGTCGCACACCTGCTCGCTCGCGTGCTGCCGCCTCACGTCGCCCGTGCGGCGTCGGTCCCGGTAGTCGCCCAGGCCGCCGTGACCCCATTCCTGGTGTCCATGGGCGCGGGCCTCACGCCGTACGCCGTGGTCGCCAACGTGGTGGCGGGCGTGGCGGTCCTGCCCGTGATGGCCGCGGGGATGACGGCCCTGGTGCTCGCCGCGGTCTCGTCATCGTGGGCCCTGGTTCCGGCGTGGGTCGCGGGGAAGTCGGCCCAGGTGATCGCCATGATCGCGGAGGCCACCGCCGGAGCTCCTGGAGCCCGTGTCCCATGGCTCGACGGGCCCGCTGGTCCGCTGGCAGCCGGCATGGGCGTCGCTGCGGCGGTGGTCGCCACATTGCGCGTGGGGACCGGATGGCGGGTGCTCGGAGCAGCGGTGGGCGCCGGTGCTCTCCTGGTCGGCGCTGCCTGGCCGGCGCTCACCGCGCGAGACCATGGAGTGGTCCTCGACGACTGGGACGTCGTGGCCTGCGACGTGGGCCAGGGCGACATGATGCTGCTGCGCGCCGGACCGTCGAGCGCCGTCGTGATCGACGCAGGTCCGGATCCAGACGTCGCGCGGTCGTGTCTCGAGAGCTATCGAGTCACGGAGATTCCGCTGCTCGTCATCACCCATCCGCACGAGGACCATGACGGGGGCGTGTCGGGCGTCATGGGCGTGGCCCGGCCCGCGCTGGCGTGGGTCTCGGACGCCGCCGCGGGTGGGGCGGCGGCCCGTGCGCTGGCGACCGAGGGGGTGCCGATGCGGGTTCCGACGCTCCGTGAGGCCATCACCGTCGGCGACGTGGCGCTCCGCGTCGTCTCGACGCTCCACGCGGGCGGCGCGGCCGCCGCCAACGACGCCTCGATCGGCGTGATCGGGGTGGCCTCGGGGACGTCCGTGATCGCCCTGGGAGACCTCGAGCTGGAGGGGCAGGAGGCTGTCGCGCTGGCGCTCGGAGGGCCGGTGCCCATCGACGTGGTGAAGGTGGCGCACCACGGTTCGGCGGTCCAGTCGCCGCATCTCGCGGACCTGATCGATGCGCGGATCGCGGTGTTCAGCGCGGGCGCCGACAACCGCCACGGACACCCTGCGGCGTCCGCACTCGACCTGTACGGGGCCAACGCCCAGATCGCTCGCACAGACCAGTGTGGGTCGATCGAGGTCGCCCACGATGAGTCGGGGCTGCGGTGGTCGGGTTGTCGTACGGAAGTGGCAGGCTAGTCCCATGCCGCCACGCAACCGCACTCCCGAGGCCACCTGGCACCGCGCGAAGCCCGCACCCGTCGTGCTGGTCAGCGGTCCCGAGACGCTGTTGGCGTCGCGTGCGGTCGAGCGCATCCACCTCGCCGTCGGCAAGGCGGCGGACGTCACGGTCCTCGACGCGGGCGCGTACAACGCCGGAGCACTCGTCGCGGCTGCGAGCCCGTCACTGTTCGCTGAGCCGGGCCTGGTGATCGTCGAGGGAGCCGAGGCGATGAACGACGCGTTCCTCGCGGACAGCCTGGCCTACGCGGCGGCCCCGGATCCCGACGTCGTCGTCGTGATCCGGCACGGCGGCGGCGTTCGCGGCAAGAGGCTGCTCGACACGCTGCGCAAGGGCGACGTCGGTCTGGCCACCGGCATCCTGGTGATCCTGACCCTCCTGATCCTGCC
>NZ_CAJXJX010000110.1 GCF_913055775.1 uncultured Demequina sp.
GACCGCGATCTGGTCGAGCTCGATGCCATCTTTGACGTAAGGACGCGCGGTGACAGTCATAGGGTCATCGTTGCGGTTCGGCGCCATTCTGCCAAGCCGACACGATGCGCAGCGCGTCACTTGCCGCTCGAGCATCGTGCACCCGGACGCCCCAGATGCCGCGCTCCGCGCACAGGGTGGTGATCGCGGTGGTGGCGTGCTCGCGGGCCGATGCGTCGGCCGGGTCCACGCCCTCTCTCGCGATCGCGGCGCCCAGGAAGCGCTTGCGGCGCGCGCCGATGAGGACGCGGTGTCCCTGCGCCCAGTCGTCGATGCGCGCCAGCAGCGGCCAGTTCGAGTCCGTCACCTTGGCGAAGCCCAGGCCTGGATCCAGGACGATGCGGTCAGGCCTCACCCCCGCGGTGGCGAGCGCATCCACGCGTGCCGCGAGCTCGTCCCGCACTTCTGCGACCACGTCCTGATACTGATCCGTGGCGTCCATCTCGGTGGAGTGCGCGCGCCAGTGCATGGCGATCACCTCGCACTCGAGCTCCGCGACGATACGCGGCATGTCCGGGTCGGCGAGCCCACCGGAGACGTCGTTGACGATGCGAGCGCCGGCATCCACCGCCGCCCGCGCCGTGCGCGCCCGCATGGTGTCGATGCTGACCGTGAGGCCCTCCCCCGCGAGCGCCTCGATCACGGGCAGCACTCGCTCGACCTCTTCGCCGGGCTCCACCCGGGCCGCACCCGGGCGGGTCGACTCCCCTCCCACGTCGATGACGTCCGCTCCGTCGCGGGCGAGCTTCATCCCCTGGGCGATCGCCGCATCGGCCGTCGCCCAGCGCCCGCCGTCGCTGAAGCTGTCGGGCGTGACGTTGAGGATGCCCATGACGAGCGTCATGGCTACTTCCCGACGATGAGGCTCATGGCCTCCGCGCGCGTGGCGCCGTCGCGCATGACGCCGCGCACTGCGCTGGTCACGGTGCGCGAGCCGGGCTTGCGGACCCCGCGCATGGACATGCACAGGTGCTCGGCCTCGACCACAACCAGGACGCCGCGCGCGCCCAGGTGCTCGACCAGCGCGTCCGCGACCTGGGTGGTGAGGCGCTCCTGCACCTGCGGGCGCTTCGCGTAGACATCAACCAAGCGAGCCAACTTGCTCAATCCGGTGATGCGGCCATCCTCGCCCGGGATGTACGCCACGTGGGCGACGCCGTGGAACGGCACCAGGTGGTGCTCGCACGTCGAGTACAGCTCGATGTCCTTGACGAGGATCATCTCCTCGTGGCCCAGCTCGAAGACCGTGCCGAGCACGTCCGCCGGGTCCTGACGCAGGCCCATGAAGAACTCCTCGTAGGCCCGCGCGACTCGCCCCGGGGTCTCCTGCAGCCCGTCGCGATCGGGGTCCTCGCCGATGGCGAGCAGCAGCTCGCGCACGGCCGCCTCCGCACGCGGCACGTCCACGCGGGGCATCTCCCCCGGCGCCGATGCGCGGGCGGGCTCCTCGTCCACCGGCGGGTGGGCGGCGTTGTCGGTCATCCGCCCAGGTTACTCGCCGGGCTTGGCGCCCGGCTCGCCGGGAGCATCTGCCTCGGGACCGCCGGTCTCGGGTGCGGACGCTCCGGTACCAGGCACCTCGGGCGCCGGCGCCTCGGTGACCACCGCATCGGCAGGGCTGTCCTGAGCCGGAGCCTCGGCGACGGGGACGCCGTCCCCAGCCGCCGCATCGGCCGTCGCGTCCGGCTCCTCCTTGGGGGCCACCGGTGCCGTCGCGGGCTTCTTGCGCGGAGCGGACTTGGGGGCCCAGTCGCCCGACACCCAGTGCTTGCGCTTGGCGACCTTCTTGACCTTGGAGAAGATCTCCGCGAGCTCCTTCTCGCCCAGGGTCTCCTTCTCGAGGAGCTCTTCGGCGAGCGCGTCCAGGACGCCGCGGTTGGACTGCAGGGCCTTAGTGGCCTCGGCCATCGCGCCGTCCATGAGCTCGCGCACCTCGCGGTCCACGCGCGCGGCGAGGTCCTCCGAGTAGTCGCGGCCGTGGCCCATGTCGCGGCCCAGGAACACCTCGCCGGAGCTGCCCGCGAGGCGCACCGAGCCCACGTCCGTGGACATGCCGTACTCGGTGACCATCTGCTTGGCGATCTCGGTGGCCTGCTGGATGTCGTTGCTCGCGCCCGTGGACGGGTCGCCGAACACCAGCTCCTCCGCGACGCGGCCGCCCATCGCGTACGCGAGGTTGTCGAGCAGCTGGTTGCGGGTCTTGGAGTAGCGGTCCTCCTGGGGCATGACCATCGTGTAGCCGAGTGCGCGGCCGCGCGGAAGGATCGTGACCTTGGTGACCGGGTCCGTGTGGTTCATGGCCGCAGCCACGAGCGCGTGACCGCCCTCGTGGTACGCCGTGACCGCCTTGTCGTGGTCGTTCATGACGCGGGTGCGCTTCTGGGGGCCGGCGATGACGCGGTCGATGGCCTCGTCGATCTCGCGCGGGCCAATGAGCTGCTGGTCCTTGCGGGCCGTCAGCAGCGCGGCCTCGTTGAGGACGTTGGCGAGGTCCGCGCCCGTGAAGCCCGGGGTGCGCCGGGCCATCGCCTCGAGGTCGACGTCCGGGGCGATGGGCTTGCCCTTGGCGTGGACCTCGAGCACCTTGCGGCGGCCCTTGAGGTCCGGGGCCTCGACGCCCACCTGGCGGTCGAAGCGGCCGGGGCGCAGGAGCGCGGGGTCCAGGATGTCGGGGCGGTTGGTCGCCGCGATCATGATGACGTTGGTGTTGATGTCGAAGCCGTCCATCTCGACCAGCATCTGGTTGAGGGTCTGCTCGCGCTCGTCGTGGCCGCCGCCCATGCCGGCACCGCGGTGGCGGCCGACGGCGTCGATCTCGTCCACGAAGATGATCGCCGGGGCGTTCTTCTTGGCCTGCTCGAACAGGTCGCGCACGCGGCTCGCGCCGACGCCGACGAACATCTCGACGAAGTCGGATCCCGAGATGTGGAAGAACGGCACGCCGGCCTCGCCGGCGACTGCC
Source organism: uncultured Demequina sp. (assembly GCF_913055775.1). GTDB lineage: Bacteria > Actinomycetota > Actinomycetes > Actinomycetales > Demequinaceae > Demequina. The sequence goes on from NZ_CAJXJX010000110.1 coordinate 3,002, forward strand.
CGTGCCAGCAGCGTCTTTCCGGTTCCGGGAGGGCCATAGAGCAGCACGCCCTTGGGGATCTTGGCGCCCACGGCCTGGAACTTCGCGGGGGTCTCGAGGAACTCCTCGATCTCCTTGAGTTCCTCGACGGCCTCCTCGACGCCCGCGACGTCCTCGAACTTCACGGTCGGGGTGTCCGGGGTGACCATGCTGGCCTTGGACTTGCCGAAGTTCATCAGGCGCCCGCCGCCGCCCTGCATGCTCGACATGAGGAACCAGAACAGTCCCACGAGCAGCAGTATGGGCAGGAACGTAAAGAGGATCGATGTCCAGATCGATCCCTGCGGGACCTCGGAGTCGTAGCCCTCGTCGGGGTCCGCATCGATGATCGCGTCCACGATCTGCTCGCCCTGCGGCGCGACGTAGAAGAACTCGACACGCCCCGGGAACTCGGCCCACTCCTCGGGGGCCTCCTCGGGCAGGTCCGCCGCGAAGTCGTCACTGAGGCCCAGCTCCACCCGTTGGTCGCCGTCGATGATCTTGACGCTGTCGACCAGGCCGGTCTCGAGGATCTCCAGGCCGGTGGACGTGTCGATGTGCTCGACGCGCGGCGAGAACAGGCTGGGCACCAGCCAGCCGACCATCACGGCGAGCAGGACCAACAGGAGGATGAAGCGGATGTTGAGGAGCTTCTTCATGGTGGTCAGAAGCCTACGCGAGTGCTGGTGCGGCCCGGAGTGGTTTCGCTGACGGCGTGGGCGGGCTCTGTTCCTCCGACAGTTTGAACCAATCTGGGCCCGACACGCCGGTCAAAGGAGCTCCCGCCACCCCGACACGCGCGCAGCAGTGTTCAGATTGGTTCTAACTGTCGGGGTGAGCCGCTCCCATCGCGTCAGGGTTCCCACGACATCCGCCACGATCTGGTCGGGTCGCTCGACCGCGTCGTGGAAAGAGAACCGCATGGGCAGGTAGCCCTGCGTCGTTGCAGCCCGGTCGCGTGACCCATCGCGAGCCCGGGCCTTCTCGCCTGAATGGAACGCCTCGGAGTCGATTTCGACAGTCACGGCATCTTCGACGATGAAGTCCACGCGTCCGACACCTGGCACCTGGGCCTGCGGCACGACTCCGAGCCCAGCTTCGACCATCTCCACGCGCGCGTACGTCTCCGACAGGGACTCGGCGCGACCGTCTGCCATCCGGACCAGCCATTCGCGCCGCGCTCGCGAGCCCTGAGAGAAGCCAGCCAGGTCTGCGGGCCGGATGAGACCCAGGCGCAGCGCGGCGTCAACGAGAGCGAGTTGCTGGCGAGGCTCCGTGCACAGTGCTGCGAGGTCGAGGTGATCAATCGCGGTCCGGGGCGGCTTCGGCATGCGATGGACCACCACGTCACCCACGGGACGCTCGCGTGCGAGTCCCATGCCGCGCCGCTGCGGCACCGAGAGATGGACTGCCGCCGGCGTCGGGTAGATGGGCAGCCCGGCCCTGCCGCACCACGTGAGACAGCATGGTTTCCCTCGGAAGATGCTCGCGAGCACCCTGGTACGAGGCGTCAGCGGAAGTGCGAAGACGCCCCGGTGGGGCCGGACGACCGCTCCCGAGTAGCACGCGTCAAGGAGCGCGCCACGCGAAACACCCGCCCGTTGGAGCTCGGTCCAACGCGCGACGCCGCGCCGGCCCTGGAGTGCACGAATCGGATCCACGCCGCGACTGTCCCGAGAGAGGGCCGACCTGCGCTCGGAGTCAGACCACGATCGGTGGATACTCGTGCCGGACGACGTGCTGGGGACGGCCGGACGCGATCTCAACCCTGACAGTTAGAACCAATCCGACGGCGACACGCCGGGGCCGCAAGGGCCACAGCGCCGACACGCCGCGGACCGAGCCCCGAATTGGTTCAAACTGTCGGAAGGAGCCGGAGCCGGAGCCGGAGCCGGACCTGGCGCGAGGACCTCAGTCCTCGTAGACGCTCGGCTTCAGGATCGCCACGAACGGGAGCGTCCGGTAGTTCTCCGCGTAGTCCAGCCCGTAGCCGACCACGAACTCGTTCGGGATGTCGAAGCCCAGATACTTCACGGGCACGTCCACCTGCACGGCATCCGGCTTGCGCAGCAGCGACGCGACCTCGACGGACGCGGCACCGCGCGAGCGCAGGTTCCCCAGCAGCCAGTGCAGCGTGATGCCGGTGTCGATGATGTCCTCGACGATCAGCACGTGCCGGCCGGACAGATCCGCGTCGAGGTCCTTGAGGATCCGCACCACTCCGGAGGACTTGGTACCCGAGCCGTACGAGGACACCGCCATCCAGTCCATCTGCACGGTCGGGGGCATACGCCGCGCGAGGTCCGCCATCACCATGACCGCCCCCTTGAGGACGCCCACGAGCAGCAGGTCCTCGCCGTCGTAGTCGGCCCGGATCTGCAACGCGATGTCATCGAGCTTGCGAGAGATGTCGTTCTCGCTGACGATCACCTTGGTGAAGTCGTCCATGTCGAACTGCTGGTCCACGCGTTTCTCCTAGGCCCGGGGTTTGTGGGGATCGACGATGACCAGCCTTCCATACTCCCGACGCGCCTCGTAGCCTCCGGGAAGCGCAACGCCGCCCTGGCCCCGGTAATCGGTGATGAGCTGGTCGATGGCGGTGACGTGGGCGGCGGTCAGCGGACCGGCGCCGCGGTTCTCCGCGAGCATCTTGATCATGCGCGAGCGGATCGCGTCGGGCAGCGCCGCGAGCATGTCGCAGCGCCACTCCTCCCCGCGCACCGAGGACGTGGACGCCCCCATCGCGGAGCGCGCTTGGCGCTCGAGCTCGTCGGCATCGGCCTGCAGCAGGGCCGCGGAGCGCGCGAGACCGGAGACCACGCCTGGCCCGAGCACGTCCACCAGCGCCGGCATCACCTTGGTACGCAGCTGGGAGCGCTTGGGGCCGTCGGCGTGGAGGTTGGTGGGGTCGTGCCACGGATCGAGCCCCAGCGCCTGGCACGCGGCGACGGTGTCCTTGCGCCGCAGCGACAGCAGCGGCCGGACAATCCGACCCCGCCGCGCAGGGATACCGGCAAGCGCCCGAGCCCCGGACCCCCGCGCCAAGGCAAGCAAGACGGTCTCGGCCTGGTCGTCCATCGTGTGGCCGGTCAGCAGGTGCGGGTTGAGCCCTCCCTCGGCATCGATCCGGGCATTCAGCGCCCCGTATCGCGCCTTGCGCGCGGCCGCCTCGAGACCGCCCTCGCGGCCCACGGTCACCTTCTCCACGAACACGGTGTGGATGCCGGCGCGGCGCACCTCGGCGGCGGCCCGCTCGGCGACAACGGCGGAGTCCTCCTGGAGCCCGTGGTCCACGATGATCGCCCCGGTCAGGTAGCCCTCCTTGCGGCCCACGTAGCCGGTCGCGGCCGCGAGCGCGAGGGAGTCGGGCCCGCCCGAGCACGCGACCCACACCCGCGTCCCGATCTCGCAGCCGTCGAGCGACTCGCGCACCGCGTTGCGGACGGCGGCGACGGAGGGGTGAGGCCCGGTCACGAAAGGGTCCGGTCAGGACGGCCGATGCGCGCGCACAGCCCCGTAGGCACGTGCGCGCCAGCGTCAGGATTCCTCACAGCCACATCCTGCCAAAGTCTGGATGAGCGCGTCGAACGCGGCCCGCGGCGCCGTCTGCCCGTAGGGCATGCCGTCCGCGAGGATCGCGAACGCGAGCAGGCGCCCGTCGGCGGTCTGCACGGTCCCCGCGAGCGCGGTGACGCCGGTGAGCGAGCCGGTCTTGGCGCGGACGGCGCCCGCGGCATCGGTGTCCTCGTAACGGGTCGCGACGGTCCCCTCGAGCCCTGCCAGGGGGAGCCAATCCAGCAGGTCGGCCGTCGCATCGGCCTGCAGAGCGGCGACGATGGCGCCGCTCAGGTGCACGGGCGCGATTCGGTTCCGCGTCGAGAAGCCGGCCCCGTCGTACAGCTCCAGCCCTGCCACCGGCGCGCCGATCGACTCAAGTCCCGCGCGCGTCGCCGCCGCGGCGCCGGCGGGCGTGGTGGCCCGACCCGTCTCGAGCGCGTTCACGAGCGACACGATCTCCGCGATGGTGTTGTCGGAGTCGCGCAGCAGCAGGAACGCCACCTCGGACAGGGGTGCGGACTCGACGGCCGCGATCTCGATGCCGTTCCCCGGCCCCGAGGCGCGCGAAGCATCCCCGGACACGGACACTCCCGCATCGCGCAGCGCGGCCACCAGCACATCCCCAGCAGCGACGGACGGGTCGGGGTAGCGCTGCGCGTAGTTCTCGTCGGTCATGCGCGCGATGTTCACTGCGAGCCCCGACGCCGGCGCGATGTACCCCAAGTCCAAGGCGTACTGCGGCCACTCGGGATTGACCGCATCGGCTTCAAACGCCGAGTCGTCCACCACCACCGTCACGTCCCCGCCCAGCGAGAAGTCGGGGTGAGCCATCGCCGCGTCGACCAGGTCGCCTATCCCAGCCCAGCCATTCGCATCGGCCCCCGAGCCCTGGTGTCCGGCGCCCTCGGCGAGCATCATATCGCCGCCCGCCACGAGGGTCAGGATCCCGGAGTCGGGCTCCCACACGAGCCGGGTCACGAGACGGTAGTCGGGGCCCAGGTTCGCAATCGCGCCCACGGCGGTGAGCAGCTTGGTCGTCGAGGCCGGCACCTGGGTGTCCGCTGCGGAGACGTCCGCGTAGACCTCGCCGGTGAGCGCGTCGACGACGGAGACGTTGGTGGAGGTTCCGGTGCGGTCGTCGGCGCGGACCTGCTCGGCGGCCGCCTGGACGACCGCTGCGGAGGGCGCCGGCGCATCCGTGGAGACGGCGGTGACGGCCGATGCGGGGGCCGGGCTGGGAGCGACCGCGGCGGCGGTCAGAAAAGGGGCGGGGGCGACTGGCACGGGCTGGTTGGTGATCCAGCCGGGGACCAGATCGTTGGCGTCCGCGACGAGGTAGGCGCCCGCCCCACCCAGCACTAGCGCCGGGACCAGCACGCCTGCCATGATCTTCACGCGCACGCGCCACCTCCGAACATGGGCCACACTAGTACCCAGACACCGTTTCACTGACGCAAGGACTGCCATGGAATTCGACGTGACCATCGAGATCCCGAAGGGTTCGCGCAACAAGTACGAGGTGGATCACGAGACCGGTCGCATCAAGCTCGACCGCATGCTGTTCACGTCGACCCGCTACCCGGACGACTACGGCTTCATCGACGGCACGCTGGGCGAGGACGGCGACCCGCTGGACGCGCTGGTGCTGCTCGAGGAGCCCACGTTCCCTGGCTGCCAGATCCGCTGCCGCGCGCTGGGCATGTTCCGCATGCGCGACGAGGCCGGCGGCGACGACAAGGTGCTGTGCGTGCCCATGGGCGACCAGCGTCAGGCGTGGCGCCAGGAGCTCACGGACGTCTCCGACTTCCACCGCCTCGAGGTCCAGCACTTCTTCGAGGTCTACAAGGACCTCGAGCCCGGCAAGTCCGTCGAGGGCGCGCACTGGGAGGGCCGCGAGAAGGCCGAGGCCGAGATCATGAAGTCGTTCGAGCGGGCCAAGGGCACCAGCTTCGAGCACATGAACCCGCTGGTGCCGCCGCCGGGGCACTAGCTGTCTTTGGCTGAGGGGGCTCGCTGCGGCGGGCCCCTTCGTGCATGTGGTGGGTGCCCTGACTCGCGCCGACCGTACCGACCGTGCCCGTTCTACACACGGCTGGTACAGGAGTGGCCAGTGATGCGCGGGTGACCCATCACCTGCCGCATGCGTCACACGCGTCACACGTGTGTGGAGAGCGGGTAACCACGGCCGCCGTTGGCACGGAGTGCCGATGCTCGGGCTGGCACAGTGCCGACGCTCGGGCTCGGTGGGCGTGCGACAGCGACCCCGAGGCTTTCCCCGGGGCCGCTGACGCGTCCGACGCCTAGAACGTGCGGTCGTAGCGGTAGACGAACGCCGCCATCGCCTCGCGCGTGATCGAGTTGGAGGGGCGGAACTCGTTCTTGCCGCCGCCCACGTCCCATCCCGTGGTGATGCCCACGCTCGCGAGCCAGGTGATCTCCTTGTAGTAGGGGGTGCCGGCGGGCGAGACGTCCGCGAACGGCGACTTCGACGGTGCCGTGAACGAGGGCCTGCCGGCCGCGCGGTACACGAACGCCGCCATGGCGTCGCGCGAGATCGCCTCCTTGGGGCGGAACTCTCGTTCGCCTCCGCCCACGTTCCACCCCGTGGAGATGCGCTGCTGGCTCAGCCACACGATCTCCTTGTAGAAGGGGTTGGCGCTGGTGACGTCCGAGAACGGCGTCGAGGACGGGAGATCGACCGGCGGCGAGCCGGCGTAGCGGTAGATGAAGGCGGCCATCGCCTCGCGCGAGATGGCCTCCTTCGCGCGGAACTCG
>NZ_CAJXJX010000111.1 GCF_913055775.1 uncultured Demequina sp.
GGCGGGCTGTCGACGCTCGACCTGCCTCCCGAGATCTCGCCGCCCGGATTCCTCCTCGTGCGCGAGGAGTCCGGCATGCGCGACTACCTCATGCCGCCGCTGCCCAACACGCTCTACACCCGCGACACCACCAGCTGGATCTATGGCGGCGTCACACTCAACCCGCTGTACTGGCCCGCGCGCCACGCCGAGACGCTGCTGATGAAGGCCGTCTACGAGTTTCACCCGACCTTCGCTGGAGCCGTGACGACGTGGTGGGGTGACCCCGAGCTCGACCAGGGCCTCGCGACGCTCGAGGGCGGCGACGTCATGCCGCTGGGCGGCGGCGTCGTGGTGATCGGCATGTCCGAGCGCTCGAGCCGCCAGGCCATCACCCAACTCGCAACCGAGCTGTTCATCGCCGGCGCCGCCCACCACGTGATCGTGGCGAAGATGCCGAAGCTGCGCGCCGCGATGCACCTCGACACGGTCTTCACGATGGCGGACCGCGACGCCGCGACGGTGTTCCCCGGCATCGTGGACCAGATCGAGACCTACAGCATCTACGAGGCCGAACCGCCGGTCATGCTCGATGTGCGCGAGGAGTCGCGCCCGTTCACGGAGGTCGTCCGCCGCGCACTCAAGCTGCCCGAACTGCGCACCATCGAGACCGGCGGCGACCGTTACGCCTCCGAGCGCCAGCAGTGGGACGACGCCAACAACGTCCTGGCCCTCGAGCCCGGCGTGATCGTGGCCTACGACCGCAACACCCACACCAACGCCCTCATGCGCGAAGCCGGCCTCGAGGTGATCGAGATCGTGGGAGCGGAGCTGGGCCGCGGGCGTGGCGGGGCGCACTGCATGACCCAGCCACTCCAGCGCGATGCGGCGTGAGGCTGCCATGGCGACCGGGGTCCGTGAGCGGGTCGTCTCGCGGCTGAGCGAACCGCGTCCGCCGCGCAAGAGGGCGCCGAGGATCTTCGAGTTCACGTTTGCCGCGGTGGGACTCGTCGTGGGCCTGTGGTTCTTCGCGCTCTCGCTCACACCGTCCTTGCTCCCCCGATCGGGCTACGTCCAGGGGATCAACTCCGGCGTGGCCTTCATGATCGGCTACGGGATCGGCGTCGCCATCTACACGTTGTACCGGTTCCTCGGCATTCCGTACGCGCGCGGGCGCGTGCGCATGGTGCTGCTCGCGGTGTCATTGGGCTTCATCGGCTTCACGGCGGCGGGAGCCATCTGGGGCTACGTAGGCTGGCAGAACGAAGTCCGGCTCAACTTCGGGATGGAGCCGCTGTCCCCGTGGGGCTGGCCCACGATCATCATCGTCGCCGCGCTGGTCGCGGCGCTGATCCTGATCGTCGCGCGCAGCCTCCGCACGCTGTTCCGCTGGGTCGACGATCTGCTGGACCGCTGGCTGCCGCGCCGCCTCGCCGTGCTGGTTGCCGCGATCGCCCTGATCAGCGTGCTGTGGTGGGTCCTGTCGGGCGCGTTCGTCAACGCGTTCTTCACGACGTCCAACTGGATCTTCTCGGGTCGCGATGCCGAGGACAAAGCCGGCGTCGAGCAGCCCGCGTCCGCGCTCAAGTCCGGATCCCCCGACTCCCTGGTCGAGTTCGACACCCTGGGCCGGCAGGGGCGCTCCTTCGTGTCGACCGGCCCCACCGCCGACGAGATCGCGGCGTTCTCCGGAGACGATGCCCTCGAGCCCATCCGTGCCTACGTGGGTCTCAAGTCTGCGGAGACGCTCGAGGAGCGCGCAGATCTTCTGCTCGAGGAACTGGTGCGCACCGACGCCTTCGATCGCGAGGTGATGGTCATCGCGACCACGACCGGGACAGGGCTGATAGCACCGGAAGGCGTGGACCCCCTCGAATTCATGTGGGGCGGCGACACGGCGATTGCGGGAGTCCAGTACTCGTACCTGCCCAGCTGGATCTCGCTCCTGGCGGACCAGGAGGTGGTGCAGGAGACCTCCCGCGTGGTGTTCCGCACCATCCACGACCACTGGTCGACCTTGCCGGAGGAGTCCCGCCCCGACCTCTACCTTTACGGATTGTCGCTGGGCTCGTACGGCGTCGAGGCGATCCTCAGCAGCGCGGACATCCTCAACGAGCCCATCGAGGGCGCGCTGATGGTCGGGCCGCCGTTCGTGAACCCCATGCACACCGAGATCGAGGCCGCGCGCGACGCGGGCTCGCCGTCGTGGCTGCCGGTGTTCAGCGACGGCCGCACGGTCCGCTTCATGAACCAGGACGGCGGCCTCGACAGGGGGAACGCGGCCTGGGGCCCCACCCGCGTGACGTATCTGCAGCACGGCTCCGACCCTGTGGTGTTCTTCCACCCGGACACTGCCCTCGACGAACCCGAGTGGCTCATGGGCGAGCGCGCACCGGATGTGGTCGACTCGATGGTCTGGTACCCCATCGTCACGGCGTGGCAACTGGTACTCGATCTGCCGGCTGCGGGCTCAATCCCCGACGGGTACGGCCACCTCTACACCCGCCTCGAGAACGCCACCGCGTGGGCGCACGTGACCGAGCCCGCCGACTGGGACGAGGCGCGCACCCTCGAACTCACGGCGCTTCTCGACGAGCGTGCGGCCGCGCGCGAGGCGGCGCTCGAGGCCGCCACTCCGTAGGGCCGATGCGGGGGCTGGGTCGCGCCTAGCGGTGCCCGGCCGTCGGCGGAGCTCGGTCAGCGGGCCGCGGCGACGGTGGCGCCGAGTGCGTCGAAGATCGCGCCGTTGAACACGAACGCGCCCTTGGCCTCCGCGATCAGCGCGGCCTCCTGGTCCTCGTCGAAGTCGAGGGCGTCAAGCTGCTCGCGATAGGCCCGCTTGAAACGCACCGGCGAGTCAATCTTCTCGAAGCGGTAGAAGGCCAGCTGGTCCTCCGTGGCTCCGTAGTGGCGCGCGACGAGCCGCGCGATCGCCTGGCCTCCGGACAGGTCGCCCAGGTAGCGCGTGTAGTGGTGGGCGAGGTAGCGCGGAATGTCGGCAGCCGCGATCGCCTCGAGATGCGCGACATACTCCTGCGTCGCCGGCAGCGCGGGGTGGCTGGCCTCCCATGCGGCGGCGCCCAGGTGCTCGAGGTCGGAGCAGATCGCTCCGAACCGGGGCAGCGCAGGGTCGGACAGCAGCGCAGGGTCGCCCGGCTGCAGGTCCCGGGCCTCGAGCGCGCGGTACACGTACGCGTACTGCGCGAGGTAGGCCACATACGCGGCCAGGTCGAGCTCGCCACCCATGAGGCGCGTGATGAAGCCGCGGGTCTCGGTGTACTGGTGCTCGGGCGTGGTCGCGTCGCGCAGCCGCGCCGCGAGCCCCGTCGAGTCCATCTCGTGCGCCGTCATGCGGCCAGGCTAGCGAGGCCGCATCGGCCCTGTCACTGGCGAGACCCGTCGACCAGGGCCGCACGAGCGCGCGCCGAGCCGAGCGACCTGTCGCGCGCATCGGCCCTAGTGCGAGCGCCGCGCCAGCCTCCACATGGTCCAGCTGACTCCCACGAACCGCGCGAACTGGCGCACCAGGCTGCGGCGCCTGCGCAACTCGGACTCCGTAGGCAGCGGCGCGGCGGCGATGCGCTCCGACGTGGTGTCCATGACTCACCTCACTCCGGGATCCAGGTCCAGGCCGGACGGCCCTTGGCCTTGTAGATGAACAGCGTGTGCAGCATGCGCTTGACCCAGTGGCCCGCGAGCCCGATCTCGCCGAACGTCTCCTTGAGGTTCCGCCCGGTCTCTGGGTACTTCTCCCAGTCCGGCACCACGGGGCTCATGGTCATCGCCGCGGCGGTCCCGGTGCGCATGCCGGTACCGGCCGAGGCAACGCACGCCGCCGCCATCTCCGCCATCGACACCCCGTGCTGCGGCACGGTGTCGCCCGTCGCGATCATGTCCGCGATGGTGTGCGCCACGACCTTGCCCATGGTTCCCGACGGCATCCCCGTGCGCGGTGGCGCCGGGGCGACCGGCACGCCGTCCGGCGTGGCCCGCGGCCGCGAGATCTGGTGCGGGGGCGCGAACGCGATACCCACCGCGAAGACCGTCGGGTAGACGGGGCTCTGGTACGTGCGCGGCCAGTCCTTCGCTGACCACTCGTCGTAGTCGGTCTTGCCGTACACCGCGTCGACCTTCATGAAGCCGGTGGGCGCGAACACGCTCGCGGTGATGTCATCGCCGGTGGCTCCGTACGCCGTCCAGTCATTGCCCTTGAACGGCGGCAGCAGCATCGCGAAGTCGTAGTCGAGGTCGTGCGTGGTGCCGTCCACCTGCACGTAGTGGATGGTGCCGTCGTCGACGCTGGTGACGGCTGCGCCGGTGATCGCCTGAACGCCGCGTTCCCGGAACAGGGACTCCGTCCACAGCTGCGACGTGGTGCGGTAGCCGTTCTGGTCGAACTGCATGCCGCCCACCCCGAAGTCGCCCAGCTCGTGCTCGTTGGTGAGGTAGATCAGATCCGCGTGATCGCGCACCCCGGCCTCGCGCAGCTCGTGCTCGACGTTGAACGTGTACTCGAATGCAGCGCCCTCGCAGGTGCACGTCCCGTGCCCCACGCCGATCACCACGCGCTGGCGCTCGCCGGTGCGGCACGCCTCGATCACCTGGGCGAGCTTGTCGCTCGCGTGCGCCGCATGGTCGGGAGTGCACACCGAGACCGTGTGCCCCTCCTCCGGTCCGAGCCCCGGGGTCGCGCCGAAGTTGAGCTTGGGGCCTGTGGCGTTGACCAGGTAGTCGTAGCGCAGCCGCTCGACCTCGCCGTCGCGCTCGGGCGTGGTGTGGATGACGTCGACGGCGGGAGCGTCGATCCCCGTCTCCCCGCTCACTCCCGCGGACGCCTCGGCGCCCGGCGAGTCCGCGACGACCGCGGCGTCGCCCTCCGGCCACAGGGTCGTGGCCTTGGCCTGGATGAACGTGATGCCCTTCTTCGCATACACCGGCGCCAGGTCGAAGACCACGCGCTCGGGGGCCATCTTGCCCACGCCCACCCAGATGTTGGACGGGATCCAGTTGTACGTGGCCTTGGGGTTCACGACCACGACCTCGTGCTCGTCCCCCAGCCTCTTGCGCAGGTACAGCGCCGCGGTGTGGCCTGACACCCCGGCACCCAGCACGACGACCCGTGCCATCCCGATCACCTTCTTCGCTGATCCGCCTCGGCGGCTCGGCGCACCCGACCGCTCGGTCGAGCGCACTCCGCCCTTCCCCCGAGCATACTCCCCGGGGTATCCATAGGGACCCGGGACCTTGGTCCCGGATCGCGCGCCGTGTGCCGGACATCTAGGCCCCGTAGAATCCCGACATGCTGCATCACGCCCCGCTCCTCACCACGATGGCGGTGGGCCTGGTCGCGGCCTTCATCCTCGGACTGCTCGCGCAGCGCCTGCGGCTGTCCCCCATCGTCGGCTACCTCGCGGCAGGCCTGATGATCGGCCCCTACACGCCGGGCTTCGTGGGCGACGCGGAGATCGCCGTCGAGCTGTCGGAGATCGGCGTGATCCTGCTGATGTTCGGCGTGGGCCTGCACTTCTCGTTCAAGGACCTGCTGGCCGTCAAGCGCGTCGCCCTCCCCGGCGCGATCGCCCAGATGACGGCGGCGACGGCACTCGGCACGGGCATCGGCCTGTGGCTCGACTGGTCGCTCGGCGCCGCGCTGCTGTTCGGCCTGGCCCTGTCCGTCGCATCGACGGTGGTCATGCTGCGGGCGCTCGAGGACAAGCAGCTGCTCGACACCCGCGCGGGGCACATCTCCGTGGGCTGGCTGATCGTCGAGGACCTCGCGATGGTGATCGCGCTGGTGGTGATCCCGGTCCTCGCCTCGGGCGCGACGGGCCCCGGCGAGATCGCCGGCGAGCTCGCCTGGACGCTCGTGCGCGTCGCCCTGTTCGTGGCGCTCATGCTGGTCGTGGGCAAGCGTGTCATCCCGTGGGTGCTCGCGCGCGTCGCGGACACCGGCTCGCGCGAGCTCTTCACGCTGTCCGTCCTCGCCGTCGGCATGGGCGTCGCGGTGGGCGCGGCGTGGCTGTTCGAGGTGTCCTTCGCGCTGGGCGCGTTCTTCGCGGGCATGATCATGCGCGAGTCCGACCTGTCGCACCGTGCCGCCGACGACTCGCTGCCGCTGCGCGACGCGTTCGCGGTCCTGTTCTTCGTGTCCGTGGGCATGCTCGTCGATTGGCGGATCGCCGTCGAGGCGCCGCTCGCCCTGCTGGTGACCACCGCGGCGATCGTCGTCGGCAAGTCCGTGGTGGCGTTCGGGATCGTGCGGCTGCTGCGCTACTCGAGACAGATGTCGCTCGTGGTCGCCGCCGCCCTCGCGCAGATCGGCGAGTTCTCGTTCATCCTCGTCACCCTGGGCGGGGAGTACGAGATCCTGCCGCAGGACGCGCAGGACCTGGTGCTGGGCGCCGCGATCCTGTCGATCGTGCTCAACCCGCTGCTGTTCGCGTGGGCCGCGCGCGCCTACCGCGACGTGGACGGCGACGGCGGGGACGCGTCGCCGCTGACGTATCAGGGCTCGGAGCACGTGATCGTCGTGGGCTTCGGCCGCGTGGGCACCCGCGTCGCGACCACGCTGTGGCAGCAGGACGTCCCGTGCGTGGTGATCGACGATGACGAGAACCGCGTCACGGCCCTCCGCGATGACCGCCGCGAGGCGATCCTGGGCAACGCCGTCCGCTCCAAGGTGCTTCGCGCCGCCGGCCTCGAGAAGGCCACCACCGTGCTCATCGCGATCCCGGACCCGCTCAACGCGGGCGCGATCGTCGCGAAGGTCAAGCGACTGCGCCCCGAGGTCCGCGTGATCGCCCGCGGCCACGAGGACGCCGACGTCGACTACCTCACCGAGCTGGGAGCCGACCTCGTGGTGGTGGGCGTCTACGAGGTCGCGGACCTCATGGCGACCGACGTGCTGACGGAGGACGAGCAGGCGTAGCGTGGGCGTCATGGACGACGTCGACCGCCTGGATGCCCTCGCCCGCTGGCTCGACCGCGCGCTCACGCGCGGCTTCACGTCCGCGCTCGCGGACGGCTCCACGACCCGCGATGAGTTCGCGCTCCTGGAGGTCCTGGGGAGGGCCGATGCGCCCTTGAGCTGGGATACGGTCGAGGCCAGGCTTCCGGCCGGGTTCGGGGAGACCCGGGCGACCGAGGCGTGGAACGGGCTCGACGCCGGCGGGTGGGCCGCCGAGGTCGAGGGCGAGTTCGTCGCGACCGACGACGGGCTGCGCGCGCTCGACGGTCTGCACGCGGAGATCGACGCGCTGCACGACCGCGCCCGCGCCGGGGTGTCCGACGAGGACTACGCCCGCGCGGTGGCGGTGCTGCGCGCGATGATCGGCAACCTCGAGGACTGAGGGCCGGCCCCGGGCGCTACTTGTCCTTGCGGTCCTCGAGCTTGTTCTTGAGGAACACCGCGGGCAGGATCCACCCGGCGATCGCACTGAGGAGCCACACGAGCACGGTGCCGAGCAGCCATCCGGTGATGGTGCCGATCGACAGGCCGTCACTGAAGATGTTGGCCAGCAGCAGCGCGACGAAGGTCGACACCAGGGCCACGCCGCCGGTGAGGGCGGAGGCGTACTTCACCGAGAGTTTGAGAATGAACGGCGACAGGATCGCCTGAGCCACGACGAAGATCAGCACGGCCCAGATGAAGCCGTTGAAGTTCATCGAGAAGTCCTCATCGCCGAGGATGAGGGCGGTCAGCAGCAGACCCACGGCCGCCGCCACGACGGTCACCACCAGGTTCCACAGGAATCGCACCATGGTGCCGACGCTACTCCTGCCTGGGCGTTTGCGCGCGATATCCGCCAGTTTCGTTGTCTGAGCGCCCCACTGGAGCACCAGTGTCGATCTGGCCGCGGCCGTGTCTCCCAGTGGAGCCTGAGCGCGAAACCCGCCCGCGCATCGGCCCTACTCCATGCCGCGCGTGACCCGGTTCCACGCGTTGATGACAGCGACCGTCTCGACGATCGCGCCCAGCTGCTTCTGCGTGAAGAACTCGCCCGCCACGTCGCGCGCCTCGATCTCGAGGCCGCGCGGATAGTCCGTGAGCACTTCCGCGAACCTCAGTGCGGCAGCGTCCCCCTCGGAGACCAGGTCGTCGCGCATGAGCTTCACCGGGCGAGCGAGCGCTCCGATGAGTTCGGGCCGCGCGCCCAGCGCTGCGAGTTGCTCGGAGTGCAGGCGGATGCAGTACGAGCAGCCGTTGATGTGCGAGCACCGCAGCCGCAGCATCTCGCGCAGCTGGGGCTTGAGGGCCTCGCCCACCAGGGCGTCGAACTCCTCGAGCGCCTTGAGAAATTCGGGGCTCACCTTCGCTGCACTCACGCGGGCGAGCGTACCAAGCGCTGCACCGGGTTCCCAGCGCGACCCATCCGCACAGCCGCATCGCGCGAACCGGTGCGCGCAGGGGTCGGTCCCCTGCCCTGCCCGACGTGGTCGCGACTGTGCTGAGTGAGGTCGCGGCGCGTCGGGCATGGACCACGGCACCTCGGTGTTGCGATGAAGGAGTCCTCGATGCACGCCCCCGACCGCGACGAACGGAGACAGCCTGTGGCGCGACGCCATCTGCGTGCCGTCCCCGACGGCACGACCCCGAGCCAGGAGGCCGCCGCGCACTCCACGGATCGACTCACGCGCCTGCTCATCGAGGCGGGCCGTGGCGATGCGGACGCCTTCGCGGGGGTCTACGAGGCGATGGTCGACCAGGTGCTGCGAGTCGCGGTGCGCGTGGTGCGCGACCCCGACATGGCCGAGGACGTCGCCCAGGAGGCCCTGGTCGAGGCGTGGCGCAAGGCGCCCGAGTTCGATCCCGCCCGCGGCGGCGCCCGGACGTGGGTGCTCACGATCACTCACCGCCGCGCCGTCGATCGCGTTCGCCGCGAGCAGCGCCAGCGCGACCAGGTGGACGCCGAGGCGGCCGTCGCGGATCGCGACGAGCGTCCCGCCGACCAGGAGGCTGTGGTGGAGAGCGACTACCGTGCGTGGCAGTCCGACCGGGTACGCGGCGCGCTGGCGTCCCTGACCGACCTGCAGCGCGAGGCGATCGAGCTGGCCTACTACGGTGGCCAGACGCACACTGAGGTGTCCGAGAGTCTCGGCATCCCGCTGGGAACGGCGAAGACGAGGATCAGGGACGGGCTCACACGCCTGCGAGACACGCTGAAGGAGGTGCAGCGATGAACCCGCACGAGATGGTCGGCGCCTATGCCCTCCACGCCCTCGACGAGGCGGAGGCGCGCGCCTTCGAGGCACACCTGGACCAGTGCGCCGAGTGCCGCGCGGAGCTCGCGAGCTTCGACATCGTGCTCGACGA
>NZ_CAJXJX010000112.1 GCF_913055775.1 uncultured Demequina sp.
AAGCCATGACCATCAGCGAGATCCATCCGGCACTGCGGCCTCAGGCGCCTCAGGGGGCGCCGGTGCTCACCGTCGAGAAGCGCGACGGACGCGAGATCGCCTTCGACGACGCCCGCATCGGCGCTGCGCTGCGCAAGGCCTACGCCGCCGTGCACGGCACGCTCGAGCGCGCGCACCTCACCGCGATCGACCGCCTGGTGCGCGGCATCGACGCCGAGCTCAGCGCGCGCCACACCGGCGCGGTGAAGATCTACGAGATCCAGTCGGTCGTCGAGCAGCAGCTCCTCGACGCGGGGGAGTACGCGGTGGCGCGCGCCTACATCGACTACCGCGTGGATCGCGACTTCGCCCGCACCCAGGCGACGGACGTGAACCACTCCATCAACCGCCTGCTGTCGAAGGACTCGGCGGTGGTGAACGAGAACGCCAACAAGGATGCCGAGGTGTTCAACACCCAGCGGGATCTCACGGCCGGCATGGTCGGGAAGGCGATCGGCCTCAAGATGCTTCCCGAGCACGTCGCGAACGCCCATCAGAAGGGCGACATTCATTACCACGACCTCGACTACCACCCGTATGCGCCCATGACGAACTGCTGCCTGATCGACTTCGAGGGCATGCTGTCGACCGGATTCCGCATCGGGAATGCCCAGGTCGAGCCGCCGCGGTCGATCCAGACCGCGACCGCGCAGATCTCGCAGATCATCGCGAACGTGTCCTCCAGCCAGTACGGGGGCTGCACGGTGAACAGGATCGACGAGCTGCTCGCGCCCTACGCCCGGCTCAACCACGCCAAGCATGAGGCCGATGCGGCGGCATGGATCGAGGGTCAGGCCCGGCGCGAGGAGTTCGCACGGGAGAAGACGCGCAAGGACATCTACGACGCGATGCAATCGCTCGAATACGAGATCAACACGCTGTTCACGTCCAACGGACAGACGCCCTTCACCTCCGTGGGATTTGGGCTGGGAACGGGCTGGTTCGAGCGAGAGATCCAGCGCGCGATCCTGGAGATCCGGCTGCGAGGCCTGGGCAAGGAGGGACGCACAGCGATCTTCCCCAAGCTGCTCTTCACCCTCCGTCGCGGAGTGAACCTCAGCGCCGACGACCCCAACTACGACCTCAAGACCCTCGCCGTGGAGTGCGCGACCAAGCGGATGTACCCGGACGTCCTCAGCTACGACAAGATCGTCGAGATCACGGGCTCCTTCAAGGCGCCCATGGGATGCCGCTCGTTCCTGCAGGGCTGGACCGACGAGGACGGGCAGGACGTGGTCGAAGGGCGCATGAACCTGGGCGTCGTGACGCTCAACCTGCCGCGCATCGCGCTCGAGGCCGAAGGCGATCGCTCGCGCTTCTGGGCGCTGCTCGACGAACGGCTCGAGACCATGCGGGACGCGCTCGAGTTCCGGGTGCAGCGCTGCCGCGAGGCGAAGCCCGGCAACGCCCCGATCCTCTACGTGCACGGGGCGTTCGGCAAGCGCCTGGGCCCCGGCGACGAGGTCGATCAGCTCTTCCGGGAGGGGCGCGCGACGGTGTCGCTCGGGTACATCGGCCTCTACGAGGTCGCCACGGCGTTCTTCGGACCCGCATGGGAGAGCGACCCCGAGGCGAAGGCCATGACGCTCGACGTGCTGCGTGTGCTGCGCGACCGCGCGGCGGCCTGGAAGGCGGAGACCGGCTATCACGTGAGCGTGTACTCGACGCCCTCGGAGAGCCTCACCGACCGCTTCTGCAGGCTCGACAAGGAGCGCTTCGGGTCGGTCCCCGACATCACGGACAAGGACTACTACACGAACTCGTTCCACTACGACGTGCGCAAGAACCCGACGCCGTTCGAGAAGCTCGACTTCGAGGCGGAGTACGCACCATTCACGTCTGGCGGGTTCATCCACTACTGCGAGTACCCCGTGCTCCAGACCAACCCGAAGGCGCTCGAGGCCGTGTGGGACTACGCGTACGACCGCGTGGGATATCTGGGCACGAACACGCCGATCGACCGCTGCTACGCCTGCGGCTATGAGGGCGACTTCGACCCGACCGCGCGAGGCTTCGCGTGTCCCGAGTGCGGCAATGCGGATCCGCGAACGTGCGACGTGGTCAAGCGCACCTGCGGATACCTGGGCAACCCCCAGCAGCGTCCCATGGTTCACGGTCGGCACCAGGAGATCGCGGCGCGGGTGAAGCACCTGCCGGGCGCCGTGAGCGTCGAGCGGCCGATCCCCGAGAGGTAGCCGTGCACCGCGCCCCGGACTTCCGCACGTGGCGGGCGGACAAGGTGAGCCACGGGTACGTCGCGGACTACAAGCCGTTCTCGTTCGTGGACGGCGAGGGGGTGCGCTGCAGCCTGTACGTGTCGGGGTGCCTGTTCGCGTGCGACGGCTGCTACAACGAGGCCGCGTGGAGCTTCCGGTGCGGCACGCGCTACGACAGCACCCTCGAGGACGCGCTCATGACGGATCTCGCGCACCCCGCGGTGCAAGGCCTGTCACTGCTGGGAGGAGAGCCGTTCCTGAACACCCAGGTCTGCCTGTCGGCGGCCGCGCGGCTCCGCGACACGTTCGGCGCGGAGCGCGACGTCTGGGCGTGGAGCGGCTTCCTCTTCGAGCAGCTCGCTGAGGACGTGCGCGACAAGCGCATGCTGCTCGAGCTGGTGGACGTGCTCGTGGACGGACCGTACGACGCCGTGCAGCGCGACTTGACGCTGCCGCACCGGGGCAGCGCCAACCAGCGCATCATCGACGTGCCGGCATCGCTCTCGGCAGGCGTGGCAGTGCCGTGGGCAGGTGGAGCCTAGGTCGCCTCGACGTCAGTCGTCGCCCGCGGCGTCGTTCTTGGCCTTGTCGTTGTCCTTGTCGGCCGGGAACACGCTCTGGACCAGGTCGACCAGGCCCTCGGGGGACGGGGCCTCGAACGTGCCCACCGAGGTGGCAACGTACTCCAGGTGCCACCACTCGGGGCGCGACCCGCCCGGGCGGGCCCAGACGGGGTGCACCCAGCCGTAGTCGGCGCCGTTCTCGGCCAGCCACGTCGCCGATGCGTAGTCGAGGTCGACGGCCATGCCCCAGCCGTGGTTCGAGGTGCCGGGGATCGCCGCGGTGCCGGGCTTACGGGCTCGGGTGGTCACCTGCAGCGCGTATGAGCGGTAGGAGTCGGTGAGCGACAGGTGCTTGCCGGTCTCGGCGAAGTAGGCCTCGTCTGCCTCCTCGAGAGCGCTCGCGGCGTCGCACTGCAGGGAGTGTCCCGCGGCAAAGGACAGTGAGCACAAGCTCCCGGCCGAGAGCCGACCGTTCGACCCCGAGACTCCTGAGGGCTGCCCGCTCCATCCGTTGGAGTGCGCCGCGACGGCGGCGCGGTTCGCGGCGGTGTGCTCCGCGCGGGCCTCCGCGACGGCCTGCTTGTTCTTGGCGATGAGCTTCTCGTTCTTCGCGGTCCTCGCCGCGTTCTCGGTCTCCACCCAGGCCTCGTGCGTGTCCTGGAGAGCCCCGAGAGCCTCACTCAGGTCCGCGCGGTTCGCGGCCACGAGCGCGACGGCCTCGGCCACTGCCGCTGCAGCCTCCTGGTCGATGTCGGCGACGGTGTCGACCGCGTCGAGCGCGTCCGCGATCGCCGTCTCAGTGGACGTGATGGCGGTCTTGTCCTCGACGTTCGTGTCGACCGCCGCGACGAGCTCCTTCGCGTCGTCGATCTCGTTCTGCAGCGCGGGAACCGCGTCCTCGAGGGATGCGATGTCCTCGGTCAGCTGCGCGGCTTCGGCCGCGGCGGCGAGCGCCTCGGCCTCCCGCTCGACGGCCGCGAGAGCGTTGTCGAGAGCGACCTGGGCTCGCTGAAGGTGCTCTGCGGCCGCACGGGCCTCCGCCGGGCTGTCGATCTCACCGTCGAGCACCTTGGACACGTCCACGCTGGTCTCGCTGTCGACCGGTGCGGTGACCGTGGTCGTCTCGTCGCTGGCCTCGGACGGGGCGGGGCTGGACTCTGCGGGGTTGGTGGTCGCGGAGGGCTCCGCGCTCGGCGTCGTTTCGACCTGGGCGTCCGCAACGTCGTCGACGTCCGTGGAGGGGTCGGCGGCTGCGGAACCGGGCGCCGCAGCTGCATGCTCCTCGATGAGCGCCGCGATCTGCTCGGCGTCGTCGACGGTCACCGCGCTGCTGACGGTCTGCTCGGCCGCCTGAGCGATCGCGGCGGCGTTGTCGAGCGCCGCGTCCAGGGCCTCGGATGCCTCGGACACGTCATCGTGCGCCAGGCTGGCCGCCTGGCGGGAGACCTGCTGGGCGCCCCGGACGGAGACGGCGAGGGCTGAGCGACGACTCTCGACTTCGGCGGCGGCCTCGCGGACCTCGGACACCGCCACATGCTTGTCGATAGCGGCGGCGCCGAACGAAGCGAAGAGGCCAACGGAGAATGCGCCGAGCGCGACGGAGGCCGCGATCGATCGCCAGGGGTGGTGCAGGATCGACATAAGTGAAGGGGGTGGGCGACAAGGACGTGCGTCAGCCACTCAGGACGAGAGAGACGCGGCATCGGACCTCCGCGATGCGGTGGCTGCTCAGGACTCGGTCCGTGGCGACCCGCAGCAGCTGCCCGGGTCTCCACGCCGGGTGGCGACCCTGTGAGGGCCGTCGTCCGCAGGTCGGTGCGGGACGAGCCGCTGCGATGCGACATGCCCACAACGCCCGATCCCCCGTGGGGGTTCCTGATCAGAGTGAGAGAAACGTCACACGCGGCCCGTCGGCGTGGAGTCGGTCACGCCCGCGGACGGGTGTTCGGTCCGCAGGAGGCAGGCGACATGCAGCACGGCCGCGACCCCCAGGCCCACGACCGCGATCGCGAGGACACTGGTGGCGACGACGCCGAGTCCCTGCGCCGGATCCAGGAAGGGATAGGGGACCCAGCCGTCCACGAACGCGCGCGCCATCAAGTAGGCCAGCCAGATCGCCGGTATGGCCAGTACGGTCCACCACGTCCGGACTGGGAGCACGCGCCTGCGACCTACGAGCAGCCAATCGACGACGAGAATCGCGCCGGAGCCCCCATGCAGGACAAGGTTGGCCCAGGGGAATACCGGAGTTGCGACCCCGGCCAGGAGCGACCAGTACACGACCCCCGTGACCACTCCGTAGGTCGCGGAGTTGACCCGGAGGAGCGCGACCCAGCGCGGCTCGTTGCCGCCAGTCGCAGCGGCCGCAACGAGCGCCACGACCGCGCAGATCGCGGCCAGAGGAGTGAAGTAGCCCGGGAGCTGGCCCCAGGTGAAGGTCCCATAGGTGAGGTCGGCCCACGCTTGCACGCCGAGAGCGGCGACGATGACGGCCGCTGCCGTCAGTCGCCCGACGATGATGTGAGCTCCGGTGCGCACACGGCGACTTTACTGCACCTTGACGGAAGTGTGGTGGAACTTCGGCAAAGATGTGACGCATTCCCTATGGATGAACGAATTCCCAGGTATGCCAGGGTAGTGCTCATGAGTCCCCACGACCCGGCGAGTCGAGTCCCCCCGCGGTTGCGCCGCGACCGCGACCCTGGGGACGCATGGGTGGAGGGGCCCGATGGTGAACGCTACTGGGGGCGATTCGGCGCTGCCGGCCTAATGGTTCACGATCCGCACAGGGGAGTGCTGCTGCAGCATCGCGCCCTGTGGAGCCATCACGGCGGCACCTGGGGCATCCCCGGCGGAGCCCTGCACGAGGGAGAGAGCGCCATCGACGGAGCGTTCCGCGAGGCCGCAGAGGAGGCGAGCGTGCCGAGCGGCGCGATCCGCGCGGTGGCCACCGTGGTCGATGATCGCAGCGTGTGGCGCTATACGACAGTCATCGCGCGTGCCGCCCAGAGCTTCACTCCCGCGCCAGCCGACGCGGAGAGCCTCGAACTGCGCTGGGTCCCCGTCGAGAAGGTCGGCGAGCTGCCGCTCCACCCCGCGTTCCATGCCGCGTGGCCACAGCTCGTGACGATGCTCGAGGTACGTCCGCGCATGATCGTCGACATGGCGAACGTCGTGGGCTCACGCCCCGACGGGTGGTGGAAGGACCGCAGAGCGGCCAGCACACGGCTCGGCGACCGCCTCGGGCGACTTCACCGCCTCGGTTCGGCCGCGAGCGACCTCGCGCTTCCTGGGGAGCGATGGTTCCCCGCGATCGAGGCGATCATCGAAGGCGGGGCTCGCGGCGCCGCGATGCCGGCCGTTATCGACGTGACGGAGGCCCCCGGGGAGGGCGACGCGACGCTCGTGCTGCGCGTCGAGTCCTCCGTCGAGCACGGAGAGCACGTCACTGTCGTGACGAGCGATCGCCTGCTCGCCGCACGGGTCACCGGTGCGGGCGCGCGGACCTGGCCGTCAGGAAGGCTGTGGGCCCTGCTGGACGATCTCGGCTCCGGAGACTAGCCGCCACTGTCGACGTGAGCGTCGAGGAACGCACGCACGTCGCCGAGCATCCTCTCGTCGACCCCGTGGCCCAGACCCGAGTAGGTCCGCTCCGTGAGATCCGCGATCGTCGGCAGGAGCGCCTGCGTCCGGGCGATGGCAGCGGGCCAGATCACGCCGTCGGCGTCTCCGCGTCCCCAGAACACGGGAGGCCGGCGCTCGGCGAGGCGCGCATCGGCGGGCTGAGGCCCGGTGGGCACGAACCCGGCCAGCACCACGGTGGCCGCAACGCGTTCGGGTCGCGTGCGCAGCAACTGCAGCGCCATCAACCCGCCCTGCGAGAATCCCACGGGTACCAAGGGATGCGTGGACGGGACGTTGTCGTCGATCCAGTCCCACAGCCCCACAGTCGCCGCCTCGATGTCCTGGGGATCGGGCTCCTCGGGCAGCGCGAGCGGGAACCATGCGGCTCCACCGCCGGGCATGGCCAGCGGAGCACGGACCGAGGCCCAGGGCAGAGGTGGCAGGTACGGCGCCAGGCCCGGGAGGTCGCGCTCGTGAGAACCGTATCCGTGCAGCAGAATCATGAGGGGAGCACCGGCCTCGGCAGGCGGCGGCGGGCTCGCGGAGTGCACGGACTGGAGCGACGTCATGGGCACCAGTATTGCCGTTCCATCCCGAGCGCCCTGCACCCGAGCGTGCTTGACTGGGCGAGGGCCACGGAGACACGGCTCGTACCGTCCCCGACGAGAAGGGAACCAGACATGGCCGTCACCAGCACCGCCAGCACCCTGTGGCGAGGTTCGCTCGCCGCAGGCGCCGGCACCACATCCTTCGGCACCGGCACCGCGACGCTGAGCGTCGACTGGAAGGCCAGGTCAGAAGGCTCGTCTTCCACGACCACTCCCGAGGAGCTGCTCGCTGCCGCCCACGCGTCCTGTTTCGCCATGGCGTTCTCGCACGAGCTCGGTGGCGCCGGCTACGAGCCCGAGGAGCTCCAGGTGTCGGTCGAGGTGGGCTTCCAGCCCGGCGAGGGCGTCACCGCATCGATCATCTCGGTCGTGGGCACAGTGCCCGGCATCGACCAGGACGAGTTCGAGTCCATCGCGACCGCGGCGAAAGACGGGTGTCCCATCTCGCAGGCGCTCGCAGGAGTCGACATCACGCTCGGGGCGGCGACCCTGGCGTAGGCAGTGGCCTCACTGAGTCGCAGTGAGCGCCACCGTCAGATCTGGCGGTGCGTGAACGCGCCAGCCGTGATCGTTGCCACGACCGGCATGCGCTGAAGCGCATCGATCTCGCACGTCAGCGGATCCGCATCGAGAACAGCGATGTCCGCAGGCGCGCCGACGCGCAGGCTGCGCATGCCGGCTGCTCCGGTGAGCGCTTCCTGGCGGGTGAGGGAGTGCCGGGCGTGCCAGGGCTCGCGCTCGTCTCCCGAACGGTGCACTGCGGCGGCGATGCCGCGCCACGGGTCCAGGGGAGCGACGGGGGCATCGGAGCCCAGCACGATGCGCGCGCCTGCGTCGCGGAGCGCGCCGAACGGGAAGGCGCGTTCCGCGCGGTCCGGCCAGATACGTTCAGTGGCGTCGCGGTCATCCCAGAGGTGCTCCGGCTGAACTGAGGCGACCACGCCGAGCGCACCGAACCGCGACAGGTCCTCGTCGGCGACCAACTGCGCGTGCTCGATGGTGCCGGTCGCGCCCGTGCGCTCGTATGCGTCGAGAGCGTGCGTGACCGCCGCGTCGCCGATCGCGTGCACGGCGGTCGCGTAGCCGTGGGCGACGGCGCGTTCGAGGAGGGTCTCGCACAGCTCCGGCGCCACAGTGAGGACCCCGCGCGTGTCGCGCCCGGGGTACAGCTCGTGGCAGTAGGCCGTCCGGGTGTTCAGCGAGCCGTCGGTGATGATCTTGAGGGGGCCGATCGTCAGCAGCCCCCGTGTGCCCGGGACGGTGTCGCCGGTCCTCCAACCCGCGTCGATGCGCTCATCGAGCTCCGCCGGATAGAACCCCGAGTGCACCCGCAGCGCATGGAGTCCCCGCGTCATTCGCTCGGTCCAACCCTCGAGATTGCGCGCCATCTCGAGGTCGACGATCCCGGTGATCCCGCGCTTGGCGGCAGCGATCGCGGCGTCGGTGATGGCGAGATCCTCGTCGCCAGGCGCTGCCTTCTCGAGCCGCATCTGCAGGGCGAAGGCGTCGTCCTCGCGCAGCACCCCGGCGTCCGGCAGGCCATAGCGGTCCCGCGCAGCCGTGTTGACCCAGCACGCATGCATGTCGCCGGAGAGCACCACGACCGGGCGGTGCGGCGCCACCGCATCCAGCACAGCCGCGTTCGCTTCGTCGTCCCACATGGCGTCGCGGTAGCCGTACCCGATGAGCGGCTCGCTCATCTCCATTTCGGCGAGCATGCGCGCGGCAATGATGTGAGCCGCGGCTGCGGCGGAGCGCGCGCCCGAGAGGTCGAGCCTGCGGCGCACGATGGCCCACTGCGTGAAGTGGACGTGGTGGTCCCAGAGCCCCGAGATGGCCCAACGCCCATCGAGCGGGAGCACCTGGTCCGCCCGCCGGTCAGAGGCGCCGATGCCCGTGATGATGCCGCCGTCGATCGAGATGTCCACCGTGCCATCGCGATCGATGAGGCGAGCGCCAGTGAGGATGAGGTCGGTCACGGCCCGTCGTTCCTCCAGGTGTCGGGTGCGGGGGTCAGGCCAGGATAGACGGGGCTCAGCCTCCCACTGCACACGGCTAGCATGCGCGTATGCCGACCGCGCGCGTGTCCCCGAAGGCGGGCTTGGTGCCTGAGTTCCTGCTCGGCCTCCGTGCTGCGCTCGCAGGGCTGCGGGTGTGGGACGG
>NZ_CAJXJX010000113.1 GCF_913055775.1 uncultured Demequina sp.
TCGCGTCGCTGGGAGTGGTCGCCCACACCCACGACGCGTGCCATCAGTCGCTCGAGGCGCTCGCCGAGCTCGAGTGGCGGCGACTGGTGCCGCCGGTCATCGTTCTGGTCGAGGGGCAGTCGGCCCAGGTGCCCGTGCACGTGCCGCACGGCGCGCCGGTGGCGGCGTCCGTGGTGCTCGAGCACGGCGAGGTGCGCGAGCTCGAGCAGCTCGATGTCTACGTCCCGCCGCGCATGGTCGACGGCCGCGAGGTCGGCAGGGCGACGTTCGACCTGCCAGCGGGTCTGCCGCTGGGCTGGCACCGGCTCGAGGCGGCGACCACGGGACGGCGCGGTCGCGGCTGGGTCGTGGTGACCCCCGCCCGCATCGACGTGCCGGACTCCGTGCGGCGCGAGCGCCCCTGGGGGCTCGCCGCTCAGCTCTACTCGGTGCGATCGGAGCGCTCGTGGGGCATTGGCGACTTCGGGGACCTCGCCGACCTGTGCTCGCTGGCCGCCATCCGGGAGGGTGCGGACTTCCTGCTCATCAATCCGCTGCACGCGGCCGAGGCCGTGCCGCCGCTCGAGCCGTCGCCGTACCTGCCGTCGTCGCGCCGTTTCCTGAATCCGCTGTACATCCGCATCGAGGACATCCCTGAGGTCGCCTACGTGCCGTCGCAGCACCGCGCCGTGATCGAGTGGGAGTCCGAGAAGCCGCGCCGCGCGAACCTCGAGGCCGATCTGCTCGACCGGGACGCCTCGTGGCGCGCCAAGTCGGCGGCGCTCGAGAAGATCTTCGAGGTGCCGCGCTCGGCGGCCCGGCAGGCGCGCTTCGAGGCGTTCTGCCTGCGGGAGGGCGACGCCCTTGAGGAGTTCGCGACCTGGTGCGCGATCTCCGAGGCGCACAAGGGGCTGCCGTGGCCGGCCGAGTTCGAGAACCCGCGCTCGGCGGCGGTCGATCAGTGGCGCAACGAGCACAGCGACCGGGTGCTGTTCTACGCGTGGCTGCAGTGGCTCGCCGACGAGCAGCTCGGCCGTGCCCAGGCCGCCGCCGTGGACGCTGGCATGGGCATCGGCATCATGACCGACCTCGCGGTCGGTGTGCACCCCTCGGGCGCCGATGCGTGGGCCCTGGGCAAGGTCCTCGCCGCGGGCATGGAGGTGGGCGCCCCTCCGGACATGTACAACCAGAACGGCCAGAACTGGTCGCAGCCACCGTGGCAGCCGCGCGCTCTCGAGGCGGCGGCGTACCTGCCCTTCCGCGATGTGGTGCGGGCGGCCGTGCGCCACTCGGGCGCCCTCAGGGTGGATCACATCCTCGGGCTGTTCCGCCAATGGTGGATTCCCGCCGGTCACGCCGCGAACGACGGCGTGTACGTCCAGTTCGACCACGACGCGCTCATCGGCATCCTCGCACTCGAGGCCCAGCGCGCCGGCACGATCGTCATCGGCGAGGACCTGGGCACCCTCGAGCCGTGGGTGTCGGACTACCTCAACCACCGCGGCTTGCTCGGCACGGTCGTGGCGCTGTTCGAGAAGGAGCACGGCAACCGGCCGCAGGCGCCCGAGAACTACCGGGCCGATGCGCTGGTCTCGGTCACGGTCCACGACCTGCCGCCGACCGCAGCCTTCCTCGCGGGCGAGCACGTCGACGCGCGTGCCGAGCTGGGACTCATCGCCGGCGACATCGACGCGGAGCGTGCGGCAGCCACCGCGGATCGCGACGCGATGGTCGCGTACCTCGAGGAGCGCGGGTGGCTGCCCGTCGAGTGGGACGAGGACGACCTGATCGCGGGAGTCCACCGCCTGGCCATGCACTCGCCCGCGCTGCTGACCGCGGTGTCACTGACGGACGCTACCGGCGACAGGCGCTCGCAGAACCACCCCGGCACCAGCACCGAGTACCCCAACTGGCGCATTCCGCTCACGGACAAGGCCGGGGCCGTGATCCTGCTGGACGAGATCTTCGACAACGAGCGCGTGCAGCGGCTGCTCGAGGCCGTGCGCAGCGCCCGCAACTGACCCGATGATCGGAGCCATCGGCGCCCTGGTCGCCGCCTTCATCGTGGGTCTCATCCCCGGCGTGCCGGAGCTGGCCAAGCAGGGGGCCTGGCTCGTGGCGATCGCCGGCGCCGCGGGCTGGGCGCTGTGGGACTGGCGCCGCCGGGCGCGCGCCAAGGCCGAGCGGGCGGAGGCACACCGTCGGCGCATGACCGAGCGAGGAACGGACATCCCGCCGCGCCTCCGGGACCAGGACCCCGAGGGCCGCGACTAGGCAGCCCCGGCGCTGAAGCGCTGCGCTCGCAGCGCGCGCCGCACCTCGTCGAGCCCCTCGGTGACGATCTTCACCAGGACCGGGGGCGCATCGGCGTTGTCCGCGAGCCAGGACTCGAGCCGCGACTCCAGGTCCGGAACGCGCCCCGCGAGGTACGACGGGAACACGTAGCCGGCGGTGCGCATCGCCATGAACGCGTCCATCGACTCGAACATCGGTCGCAGCGACGCCAGCATGTCGTCGACGAGCGGCGCCAGGAGTGCCGGGTCCCCCGCACGCCCCAGCCCGATCGCGATCTCGTAGGCCTCCGCGTTGGCGGGGAGTTCGCCGTCCGGGTGAGCGATCGATGCCCACGCCCGCCGCTTCGCCTCGACGTCGGCGATCGACGCGCGCGCCCCCGCAGCGCGGCGGTCGCCCGCCGCCCCGGGGTCCGCGGCGAGCCGCGCGTCGATGCTGGCGTCGTCGGCCCTGCCGCACACCGCGAGCGCGGTCACCAGGTCCCACGTGAGCTCGGAGTCGATGGGGAGGCCGTCGAGGGTCGCCGTGCCGTCGAGCAGGGTCTGGACCTGATCGGCGTGCTCATCCGTGCACGCGAGCCCGGCGAAGCCCCGCAGCAGCGCGAGCTGCAGGTCGGAGCCACCGGGGGCCTCGTGCAGGAGGTCCCACAGGCGGTCTGCGGCATCGGTCGCGATGGCGACGGCCGATGCGGGCTCGGCGAAGCGGCGTGCTGCGATCACGAGGTTGGCGAGGTGGGAGGAGATGACCTGCGAGTTCGCGACGTGCGGGGCGGCCGCGAGGACGGCACTGATGTACGCGCGGGCGCTGAGCGCGCCGTCGCGGCACATGTGCCACAGCGTGTCGAGGACCAGGTGCTGCGCCATCGCATCGTCCAGCGCGCCGGCGTGCGCGATCGCCGTCGCGACCGAGCGCTCGTCGAAGTGCATCTTGGCGTAGGTCAGGTCCTCGTCGTTGACCAGCACCAGGTCGGGAGCGGGGATGCCGACGGCCTCGGGCACAGCGGTGCGCTCGCCGTCGACGTCAACGTCCGCGAACCACGTGCGCTGGAGCCGTCCGTCGTTCAGCCAATACCCGCCCACGCGCAGCCGATGCGGGTGTGCCATGGCACCGTCGGGCACCTCCTCGGCCACGTGCAGCTCGGTCACGCGCCCGTCCTCGCCCACCGTCATCCGCGCCGAGAGCGTGGTGACGCCGGGGGTCTCGAGCCACGCACGGGACCACGCGGACAGATCACGGCCGGAGGCCTGTTCGAGCTCCGCGAGCAGGTCGGCGAGGGTCGCGTTGCCGTGGTGGTGGGCGCGGATGTACGCGGCGACGCCGGCGAAGAAGGTCTCCGCGCCCAGCGTGGCGGACAGCTGGCGCAGCGCGGAGGCCCCCTTGGCGTACGTGATCATGTCGAACGTGCCGGCGACCGAGTCGACCGTCGGTACGTCGCTCAGCACCGGGTGGGTGGTCGGCAGCTGGTCCTCGCGGTATGCGGTCGACTTGCGCGCGCCGAACGTGACCCACGCATCGGCCCACTCCGTGATCTCCTCGGCGGCATGCGTCGCCACGAACTCCGCGAAGGACTCGTTGAGCCAGATGTCGTCCCACCACTTCATGGTGACGAGGTCGCCGAACCACATGTGGGCGAGCTCGTGCAGGACGACGATCGAGCGGAACTCGAGCTGCGCGTCCGAGGCGCGCGTGCGGTACAGCAGCCGGTCCTCGGAGATCGTGACGCAGCCGGCGTTCTCCATCGCTCCGAAGTTGTACTGAGGGACGTAGACCTGGTCGTAGCTGTCGTACGGGTACTCGGTGGCGAAGATGCGCTCGTACAGGTGGATGCCGGCCTGGGTGTCGGCGAACACGGTCTCCGCCGCGAAGTGCTCGCGCAGGTCGGGACGGCCGTAGACGCGTGCGGGAATCTCGCCCTTGGCGGAGTCCAGGGTCGTCTCCTCGTACACGTACGGTCCCGCGACCACGGCCGCGGCGTAGGACGGCAGCGGCACGGTGGGGGAGAAGGACCACAGGCGGCCGGTCTCGACCGTCTCGGGCTCGGCGGGACGGGTGTTGGACAGCACCTCCCAATGCGCGGGAGCCACGACGGTGAACTGGAAGGTGCCCTTGATGTCGGGCTGGTCGAAGCACGCGAAGGCGGCGCGTGCATCGTCCGCGGCGAACTGGCTGTACAGGAAGGTCTCGCCCGACTCGTGGTCGACGTAGCGGTGGATGCCCGAGCCGGTGGTGCGGTAGTCGCAGTCCGCCTCGACGGTGAGGACGTTGGACGGCTGCAGGTCGGTGAGAGGCAGCCGCCCGTCCGCGTGGCTCGCGGGATCGAGCTCGCGACCGTTGAGGGTCGCAGCTCTGACGGCGCCCACGATGTCGATGAAGGACTCCGCCCCCATGGGGGCGTCGAACTCGACCGTCGTGACCGAGCGGAACGTGTCGGACTCCCCCGTGAAGTCGAGCGAGATTCGGTACTCGGCGGAGGGGACGGTCAGGGACCGGGCGGTGGCCTCGTCGCGTGTGAGCATGCTGTCAGTCTCGCACGGTGACAGGCCGGCCGCCCGGCCCCGGAGGGTGCTACCCCTCGGCGTCCTTGGCCTGCGCGATCAGCGAGCGGCGCACGCCGTCGCGACCCTCGATCACCAGGCGCTTGAGAGCGTCGTGGGCGTCGCCGTTGGCGGAGAGCCAGGAGTCGGCCTTGTCCTGCAGGTCCGGCACCCGGCCGGCGAGCTGTGACGGGTACAGGCCCTCGATGAGTGCGGTCGCCATCTCGTTGGTCTTCTCCGCGTAGATGCGGCGGATCGACGCGAAGTACTCGTCGACGTAGGGCTCGAGGAGCGTCGTGTCGTTCACGTGCCCGAAGCCCGCGGTCGCCTCGAACTGCAGGGCGTTGGGCAGACCCTTCTCGGCGTTGATGAGCGTGTCCCACGCGGCGCGCTTGCCGGCTGCGGTGGGGAGCGCGGCCCTGGCGTGCGCGGCGCGGCGCTGACCGGATGCGGTGGCGTCCTTCGACAGCTGGAGCTCGATCGCGATCTCGTCCGCTCGGCCACCCACGACCAGCCCGATGAGCACATCCCACGACAGGTCGGCGTCCATGGACAGGCCCTCGAGGTGGAGCTTGTCGTCGAGCAGGCCCTGCAGGTTGTCGAGCTGGATGTCGGTGCAGGCCATCGACGCGAAGCCGCGCACCAGCTGGAGCTGGGTGTCCGAGCCGGGCTCGGCCTCGATCGCGAGCTTCCACAGCGACTCCGTGGCACGCTCGCAGGTCTCCTGGGCATGGTCCGGGTGAACGAACAGCTGCAGGGTCGTGGCGAGCTGGCGCAGCAGCACCAGCACGGTGGTCGACTCGGACTCCGCGCCGATGGTGTTGAGCACGAGGTCGACGAACGCGCGCGCCGGCATCTCGCCGTCGCGGGTCATGTCCCATGCCGCCGTGAGCACCATCGAGCGGGCGAGCGGGTCGGAGAAGCCGGCGACGTGCTCGACGGCCGTCGCGAGCGACTGCTCGTCCAGGCGCACCTTCGCGTACGCGAGGTCGCCGTCGTTCACGAGGATCAGCGCGGGACGGTGGTTGCCCAGCAGATCAGGGATGTCGGTGCGCGCTCCGCGGATGTCGGTCTCGACGTACATGGTGCGCTCGAGCCGCGCGTCGCCGCGCTCGTCCACGACGACGTCGTAGCCGCCGATGCCGAGTCGGTGAGGACGCTGCGTGGGCCACGCGTCAGGCACATCCTGGATCACCGAGAAGGCGACGATGTCCTCGTTCGCATCCACCTCGATCTCGGGGCGCAGCGTCGTGATGCCCGCCTTCTCGAGCCACACCTCGGACCATGCCGCGAGGTCACGACCGGACGTCGCCTCGAGCTCGACGAGCAGGTCGCGCAGCGTGGTGTTGGCGTGGTGGTGCTTGCGGAAGTACTCGGCGACGCCCGCGAAGAACTGGTCCTCGCCCACCCATGCAGCGAGCTGCTTGAGCACCGAGGCGCCCTTGGCGTACGTGATGCCGTCGAAGTTCACCTCGACGTCCTCGAGGTCCCTGATGTCCGCCATGATCGGGTGGGTGCTGGGGAGCTGGTCCTGGCGCGCCGCCCAGTTCTTCTCGAGAGAGTTGAACGTCACCCAGTTGTTCTTCCACTTGGTGGTCTCGACCGTGGCCACGGTCGAGGCGTACTCGGCGAAGGACTCGTTGAGCCAGAGGTCGTTCCACCACTTCATCGTGACGAGGTCGCCGAACCACATGTGCGCGAGCTCGTGCAGGACGGTCACGGTGCGGCGCTCGACGCGCGCCTGCGGCGGCTTGGAGCGGAAGACGTAGTCCTCGAGGAAGGTGACGCAGCCGGCGTTCTCCATCGCGCCCGCATTGAACTCCGGCACGAAGATCTGGTCGTACTTCTCGAACGGGTAGTCGTACTGGAACTTCTCCTCGTAGAACCTGAAGCCCGCCTGGGTGTCCGCGAGGATCACGTCGGCGTCGAGGTAGTCGGCGAGGGCCTTGCGGCAGTAGACGTCTGCCCCCAGCGTGCCCTTGCGGGACTCGACGGCGCCCTCGACGCGGTGGTACGGGCCCGCGACGATCGCGGTCACGTAGCAGGGCAGTCGCGTGGTCTCGGTGAACTCCCACCGCGCGACTCCGCGCGACGTCTCCGCGATCGTGACCCGTGCATCGGCCACCGGCACCTTCGTGCCGGGGTTGTTGGACAGCACGTGCCAGTGGTCGGGCGCTGTCACCGTGAAGGTGAACGCCGCCTTGAGGTCGGGCTGCTCGAAGACCGCGTAAACGCGGCGGGTGTCGGCCACCTCGAACTGGCTGTACAGGTAGACCTCGCCGTCCTCGGGGTCGACGAAGCGGTGGAGGCCCTCGCCCGTGTTCATGTACGCGCAGTCGGCGACCACGGTCAGCTCGTTCGCGTCTTGGAGGTCGGGCAGCGTGATGCGGCTGTCCGCGAAGTGCGTCGCCGGGTCCAGCTCGACGCCGTTGAGGGTGATCGAGTGAACCGTGGGGGCGATGAGGTCGATGAAGGTCGTCTCGCCGGGGGTGGCGGCGAAGCGGACGGTGGAGGTCGAGCGGAAGGTCTCCTCGGAGGTGGTGAGGTCGAGCTCGACGGCGTAGGTCTCGGTGGAGACGATGGCAGCGCGGGCCTCGGCCTCGGCGCGTGTGAGGTTGGTACCTGGCATGCGCCGATTCTGTCACGCTCAGGGCGGTCGGGTGCTCCCTCGAGCGTGCGGCCAGATCGGGCGCGGCGGCAGGGGAGCTGGCTCCGACGGCACGAGCGGCACGCGCTGCAGGGCGGCGGCGGTGTGGCGTCGCCCGCGCACAGAGATGCGTCGCTCGAGAGCCTGTTCGATCCGGCGCAGCCTGTGGAGCAGCAGCGAGAACTGATGTGCCCCGTACGCCGTGATCCGCACGATCACCCCCGGCCGTCGCGGTCGCTGGGCGCCCGAGCGACCAGTCCGTGCCGCTCCATTCGCCTCACGACTTGGCTGATGTTCGCGTTCGTGGTCCTGGTGTAGTCGGCGAGAGCGGACATCGAGAGGCCGCGCTTGGCCCATACCAGGTACTGAGCGTAGAACGCCTGGACGCCGGTCATCGCGAGCCCAGTGCCGGCACCGCGCAGCCGTCGTCGCGTTTCCCGGTCCGCGTGCCGGACACCGTCGATCAGCGGTGCCTTCCGGGCCAGGGACCCGATGTCTCGTGTGCTCATGTTTCACACGTTAAGCATCGGCGTGAGAGAAACGACCTTCTCGCTTGGGACACGGGGGAGGGCCGATGCGCGGGCGCGGCTGGGGACGGATGCGCGGCACCGAGGAAGTAGCCTCGGGACATGAAGACAGGTCACGGTGCCCTCGTCGCGGCGACGCTGCTGGTGCTCTCCGCGTGCTCGACGTCCGAGCCCTCGGCGAGCCCGGAGGGGTCCGCGGATCCAGCCGGGCAGCGGCTCGACCAGATCGAAGCAGCCGTGGCCGCGTGGGCGGGTGCCGAGTCGCTGGAGGCCGCGCACGCCGCCGCAGAGGAGGCGCGCAACCTCGTCGTGGGCCCGGCAGGGCCGTTCTACGGAGATGCCGACGGCGATGGCGAGCTTGCCGGCGACGTCGCCGAGGGTCTGCTCCCTGGGCTCGACGGCGAGACGGGACTCGCGCAGTCGGAGCCGGTGAGCGCGTGCGTGGAGGCCGACGTCCTGGGCGGGTCGTGGGAGGACCCCGGCGAGCGGTGGGACGTGGCGCTGGCGGCGTACGACGCGTGGACCCCGTCCAACAACACGATGCCGACCCTGCCGAGCCATCCCCAGCGAGTGGTGGGTTGGGCGACCTTCACGCTCGGCACGGACGATCTCGACGAGGCCCGCGAGTACGCGGGGCACGCCCAGATCCACGTCCGCGTCAGCCGCGCCGCGATCGAGGACTGCGGGTCCTGAGGGGTGCTGCGCGGCCATAGACTTGCGCGGTGACGGGAACGGGACTCGAGCGCAAGCGCCGTCTCGTCGATCTCGCCCCGCTCAAGGCGAGCCCCGCGTTCGCGCGACTGTGGATCGGCAGCGTGATCGCCGGCATCGGCGCGCAGATGTCGATCGTCGCGGTGGGTCTGCAGATCTACGACATCACGGCCTCGACCTTCGCGGTTGGACTGGTGGGCGGCATCGCCCTCGTGCCGATGATCGTCGCGGGGCTGTGGGGCGGGATGCTCGCCGACGTCTTCGACCGGCGGCGCGTGCTCATCGCCGCCGTGCTCGTGGCGTGGACGTCCACGCTCGCGCTCGGCGGGCTCGCACTCGGCGCCGTCGTCGGCGTCGGGCTCGCCGTCCTGATGGCGCGGTTCCG
>NZ_CAJXJX010000114.1 GCF_913055775.1 uncultured Demequina sp.
TCCCCCGGTCACCGTCAGCCAGAGCGCCGCACCGTGCACGGCCGGCGATGCCGCCCACACACCCACCGCGATCAAGGCGATCGGTAGTGCCGAGACGACTCCGGTGAGCACGCCGGCGATCGCCGTACGTCGCAGTGCTGGCAGGTGGTCCCCGGGCGCCGTGAGCCAGCCCGCTCGGTGGATGAGCATGCCCACGGAGGTGAGCGGCACGAAGAACAGGAATGCGCCGGCGATGGTCGACGTCAGGAGGGTCCCCACCAGCCCGGTCAGCATCGACTCCAGGTACGAGAAGCCCGTGGCCGGAGCGGCGGTGTCGTCGGCCAGAGTGCCCGTCCCTTGGGCGAGCAGCAGCGCGTAGATCGGGATCGCCACCAGCGTCACCACGACGCCGGACAGCGCTGCAGCGCGCCTGAGCCACGCGGTCGATCGGCCGTACCACGCAGCGACGATCAGCCCGGTCACGCCGTACGGGGCGAGGATGTCGCCCGCGAACAGTAGCACCGAGTGGGCGGCGCCCAACGCGATCAGCCACCAACTGCGCCGGCGGATCAGGTGGCGCGCATCTCGAGCCGAGACCCCGCGCTCCAGCAGTCGCGATGCGATCATCGCGATCCCAAAGCCATAGAGCACGGCGAACATGGGTCGCGACCGGTCATGGACGAGCAGCTGCTCGAGCAACAGCAGCACAGAGTCGAGCGTGCTCGAATCGGCGTGGAAGCCGGACGTGGTCAGCGGCCTCGCCCACGTGTAGTGCACGACGTTGGCGAGCGCGATGAACAGCAGCATGAACCCGCGCGCGATGTCAGGAGCGAGCGAGCGTTCCGCGCGGGTGATCGAGGTTGGCCGGGTCATGGCATGGACTTTCGCACCACCGCATCACACCAGGCGCGAGCCCCCGGGGGGAATCAGGCATGCGCCGGATCGCCATCATTCGTGGGGATGAATCGCCGCCGCGAGCGCCCCGGCCCGCGCTCGCCTAGGCTGGCGGGAGACCCCCACCACGAGGAGCTCCCATGACTCTGCCCGCCATCACCCGCGACGCCTCCGGCGCGCCGTCCGTCGACTTCGCAGGGGCGGTGAAGCCCGACGGGCTGGCCGTTGAGATCCTCGAGCGCGGCGACGGACCGGACGTGGTCGAGGGCCAGCAGATCACCGTCCACTACACCGGCTGGCTGTGGGACGGCGCGCAGTTCGACTCGTCGTGGTCGCGCGGCCAGACCATCTCGTTCGGGCTCGCGCGCGGCTCGCTCATCGAGGGCTGGGTCGACGGCCTCTCTGGCGTGCCGGTGGGTTCGAAGGTGCTCATCGTGGTGCCTCCGGAGAAGGGCTACGGTCAGCGCTCGATGGGCCCCATCCCGGGCGGCTCGACCCTGGTCTTCGCGATCGACGTGGTCGACGCGAAGTAGCGCGTCACACGCTCACAGGTGCGTGTGCCGGGCCTAGCCTGACGTCATGAGCCCGTCCAAACGCCGTGCGTACCGCGCACCGAGCGCCGCGCAGCGTGCCCGGTACGCCAAGCGCCGCGCCGGTCGCATGAGCCGGGCGGACAACGACCTCACTCCCGCGGAGTGGGAGGCGATCCTGCTGGCGTGGGGTGAGGCCTGCGCCTACTGCGGTCGCGGCGCGAGCGCTCTGCAGAAGGACTGCGTGCAGCCACTGTCGCGCGGCGGGCGCTACACGCGCGACAACGTGGTGCCGGCTTGCCGGTCGTGCAACGCCTCCAAGTCCAACGACGAGGTCACCGCGTGGATGCGCCGCAAGGGCCTCGACGAGCGTGCGTTCCTGCTTCGATGGGCGCAGTTCCAGCGCACGGCGACCGCCTCCGCCGGGTCTGTTTCGCCGCGCGCTTGACCCTCCCCTTGCGGGAGGCTGGATCCTGAGGGTGCAAGGAGGGACCTGTGGGATCACTGATGCCGATCGGCAGTTTCGCGCGAGCGAGCCGGATCTCGGTCAAGGCGCTGCGCTTCTACGACGCGCAGGGCCTGCTCGTGCCGGCGCACGTCGACGATTCGAGCGGCTACCGCTACTACCTGGCGGACCAGCTCCGCAGCGCTGAGGCGATCCGTGCGCTGCGGATGGTCGACATGTCGATCGAGCAGATTCGCGACGTGCTGGATGCGGAGGACCCGCACGCCGTGCGCGGGGCTCTCGACGAGCATCGCTCACGGCTGCAGGGAAGGCTCGCCGATCAGGAGCGGATGCTGCGGTTCCTCGACAAGCTCATCAATTACAAGGAGATAGCCATGCCGTACGAGGTCGAGACCAAGCAGGTGCCGTCCGTGCGCGTCGTCAGCCACACCGTCCACACCGAGCTGCGTGGGGTGGGCGAGGCCATCGGCCAGGGGTTCGGAGCGGCGCACGCCGCGGCCGTCGCCGCCGGCCACGCCATCGTGGGGCCGCCGTTCGTCGTGTACCACCAGCTCCTCGACGAGTCGACGCCGGGCGACCTGGAGATGTGCGTGCCGGTGCCGCCCGGCGCCGAGGGTCCCGTCGAGGGGCCGCTCGGCACGGTCGCGTGGAAGGACCTCCCGGCCGCGGAGGTCGCCACGACCGTGCACGCGGGGCCCTACATCGAGATCGGCCCGGCGTACGAGGCCCTCGAGCGATGGATCCAGGAGCACGGCCGCGAGGTGGTGGGTCCGCCGGCCGAGATCTACCTCAACGACCCCAGCGAGGTGGCCGACGGCGAACAGCTCACCGAGGTCCGCTTCCCGCTGGCGTGGACCTGATCATGGCCGCGTCCAAGGTCGACCTCAAGAAGTCCCTCCCGTCGTACGCTGCCCGGCGCGGCCGCATCGACCTCATCGACGTCCCGCCGCTGCGCTATCTCGCCGTCGACGCTGCGGGGGCCCCGGACGACGACTCGTTCATCAGCGCGGTCGAGGCTCTCTACCCGTTCGCCTACGCCCTCAAGTTCGCGTCCAAGATCGACCGCGGCCGCGATTACGTGGTCCCGCCGCTCGAGGCGCTGTGGTGGGCCGAGGACATGGCAGCGTTCTCGACCAGCCGCGACCCGTCGCAGTGGCTGTCGACGGCGATGATCCTGGTGCCCGAGTGGATCGACGACGAGCTCCTCGATGCCGCGCGCGGGAAGGCCGCCCGCAAGGTCGCCGCGGACCAGCTGGCGCGGGTCCGGGTGGAGACCATCGAGGAGGGGCGGTGCGCGCAGACCCTCCACGTGGGTCCGTTCTCCGAGGAAGGACCGGTGATCGAGGCGATGCACCAGGCGATCGCCGATGCGGGGCTCGCTCTGGCTGGCAAGCACCACGAGATCTACCTGGGCGACCCGCGCCGCACCGCTCCCGAGAAGCTCAGGACGATCCTCCGCCAGCCTGCTGTCAGCCCATCGTGAGCGTCAGCCCATCGTGACGGTGAGAACGTCGCCGTCCTTGAGCGCCTCGACCGGCACCAGGGCGCCGCGCGCCTCGTCGCCGTCGGCGGCGACCTCGAAGCCCTCGACCGTCACCGAGCTGACCCCGGTCGCGACGCCGGACTCGTTCACCACGTTGATGGTGAGGTCCATGCCGCGGAACCGGCGGGTGACCTGGAAGCCGCCCCAGCCTTCCGGCAGGCACGGGTCGATGCGCAGGCCCTCGAGCTCGGGACGGATGCCGAGGATGCCCTGGGTCACTCCCACGTAGGACCATGACGCGGTGCCCGTGAGCCACGGGTTGCGCGCCTGACCGAACCGCGGCGACTCGGGGCCGTGCGTGAACTGGCAGTACACGTACGGCTCGACCTGGTGGATCTCCGCGGCGTCGTTGTACTTCGCGGGCAGGTAGCCGCGGTAGTACTCGTACGCGCGGTCGCCGCGACCCAGGACCGACTCGGCGACGATGGTCCACGAGTTGGCGTGGCAGAAGATGCCGCCGTTCTCCTTGTGGCCCACGGGGAACACCAGCAGGCTGAGCCCCACGCCCGGGACCTCCTTGGTG
Source organism: uncultured Demequina sp. (assembly GCF_913055775.1). GTDB lineage: Bacteria > Actinomycetota > Actinomycetes > Actinomycetales > Demequinaceae > Demequina. The sequence continues at coordinate 3,936 of NZ_CAJXJX010000114.1, forward strand.
TGGGCGGGGGCGCACAGGGCGACGCCGTGCTCGGTGCTGAGGCGCTCGTGCACGGAGTCCATCGCGCCGATGGCCCGCTCGACCGGGATGACCTTCGACATCGCGGCCCACACGTTGGGCTCGAGGTAGATCTTGCCCTCGTCGAGAGCGTCCGATCCCAGCTTGGCGCCGGTCGCGGAGATGCCGCGGATGTACCACTGGCCGTCCCACGCACCCTCGAGCACGGGCTGGAGCGACTCCAGCACGCCGCGCGCCCACGCCGCGTCCTCAGTGCGGCCCGTCTGCTCCGCGAGCTCGGCGACGATCCGGCAGCCGTTGGCCATGAGGAACGTCGAGAACATCGACTCGCCCGTGGTGCCGAACTGGATGCAGTCGTTCCAGTCCGCCTGCAGGCCCTGGACCAGCCCGTTCGCGCCCAGGTGGTCGAGCGAGAACTGAATCGCCTGGCGCAGGTGCTCGAAGACCGTGGCCTCGCCGTGATCCGCGTACGGCAGCACCTGGTCCAGGTAGGACACGTCGCCGGTCTCGTAGACGAAGTTCGCGACGGTGATGGGCAGCCACAGGGGGTCGTCGCTGCGGTACGTCGAGACCGTCGGCGTCTCCTCGGACCCGGGGGAGTGCGTCAGCGGCTTCACCAGCGGCATCGCTCCACCTTCCGCGGTCTGGCCCGTGAGGATCATGTCGAGGCGCTCGCGCACCGCCTCCGGGATCGCGTGGATCACGGCGAGCATGTCCTGCACCGTGTCGCGGTACCCCAGCCCGTCGCGATCGCCGGCCTCGATGAGCGAGACCCCGCGCGACCAGTTAAACGTCATGTGGGTCTGGTACGCGTGCCAGACGTTGACCATCGAGTTCATCTCGGCGTCGGGAGTGGCGACCTGCAGCGGCGCCAGGAAGTCGCGCCACTCGTCGCGGATCGCGGCGAGCTCCGCGTCGACCCTCTCGGGCGTGGCGTACTCCGCCAGGGTCTCGCGCCCCGGACGGTGGGTGAGCCCATCGCTGTCGTCCCACGGCTCGTCCGTGTCGCCCATGCCCAGCATGTAGATGACCTGGCGCGTCTCGCCCGGCGCGAGCTCGAGGCGTGCGTGCAGCGACGAGCACGAGTTGTCGCCCACGCACTCCGACCCGCTGCACTCGCCGCGCTCGACCGCCAGGGGAGCGGACTGCGTGCGGTAGGGCCCCAGGAACGCGTCGCGGTCCGTGTCGAAGGACGCGACGTCCGCTCCCGCCATGCCGAACCACAGCTTGGACCATGCCGTCCGCGTCGAGTTCGCGCGCGAGATCATGCCGTCGCGCTTCTTCGCGACCACCACGTACTGCGAGTACTGGAGGTTCTCGAGGTCCTGGCGGTAGTTCCACTCGTTGGCGAGCTCCGCGTACGAGAACAGCGACACGTGGCGCGTCCGGTCGGTGGTGTTGGTGACCGTCACCGACCAGTACTCGAATGCCTGGTCCTTGGGGATGAAGAACGTGGCGGTCGAAGTGATGCCGCGATACGTGGACTCGAAGATCGAGTAGCCCAGGCCGTGGCGCACCGTCGCCGCCTGGGTGTCGTCGCTCTCGCCATCCCTCCCGCGCATCGGCTTGCCCACCGGCTGCCAGGACGCCGACCAGAAGTCGCCGTCCGCATCGTCCCTGAGGTAGATGAAGCGGCCGGGCTCGTCCTGCGGGACCCCGTTGAAGCGGAAGCGCAGCACGCGGCCCGTGCCGCCGGACTTGTAGAACGAGTAGCCGCCGGCGCCCTGCGTGATGATCCCGCCGTAGAGGCGTGAGCCCAGGTAGTTGGACCAGCTCCGCGGCGTGTCGGGGCGGGTGATGACGTACTCGCGGGCCTCGTCGTCGAAGTGACCGTGCTGCATGCTGTGCTCCCTCGCGCAGTTCCCTCAGCGGCCATCGTAACGTTACGACCGCGAGAACAGCCTAGTGCAGAGGGCCGATGCTGGGGTCACCGCCCGGGCGCACGGCGCCCGGGGGCCGCGTTCAGCCGGCGAGCTCCTCCCCGAGCTCCCGGGAGCGGGCGGCCGCCGCATCCGCGCCTGCGGCGATCACGTCGGCCAGCCCGGCCGCCTCCATGGCCTCGAGCGCCGCGATGGTCGTGCCGCCGGGTGAGCTGACGCGCTGGCGCAGCACGGTCGGGGAATCGCCGGACTCCTTGAGGAGCCGCGCCGCACCCACGAAGGTCTGCGCGGCGAGCTGCGTGGCGAGGACTCGATCGAGGCCCTGCTTGACGCCGGCCTCCGCGAGCGCCTCGACAACGGCGTAGAAGTACGCGGGACCCGATCCCGAGACGGCCGTGACGGCGTCGATCTGCTCCTCGCGGCGCACGGCCACGACGAGGCCGGTCGCGCGCAGGATCGCCCCGGCGAGAGCGAGGTGCTCCTGGCTGGCGTGAGCGCCGGCGCAGATCGCCGTCGCGCCGTGCGCGACGATCGCCGGGGTGTTGGGCATGCACCGCACCACCGGCGCGCCCTCGGGCAGCCGCTCCTCGTAGAAGGATGCCGCCAGGCCGGCGGCCACGGTCATCACGAGCGCGCCAGGCTTGTAGGCGCTGGAGATCTGCTCGAGCGTCTCGGCCGCATCCTGCGGCTTGACGGCGATGACGATGGCCTCCGCTCCTTCGACGGCGTCGCTGATCGACGCCGTCGCCTCGACCCCGTGCCCCTCGGCGAGGGCCGCTCGACGGCCGCCGTCGCGCTCAGCCACCACGATCCTCGACTCGGGCCAGCCGCCCACGCGAAGCGCGGTCAGGATGGTGCCGCCCATCACGCCACCGCCGATCACGGCGATGCGGGGTGCCTGCGTTGACTCGGTGCGTGCGTCGTCGCTCATGCGGTCAGGCTAACGGACCGCGTGGCGTGGGCTACAACGGGTACGCCGCGTAGAAGTCCTCGAGCTCGTCGGCCGGTCCGGTCAGCACGAACACTGCCGTGCCGTTGCGCCACACGATGCCGCCGTCGATGCTCGCGCGCTCGCCCACCTGCGACCCGCCCGCGTCCACCGGCTCGCGGTCCGTGCTGTCGGCGGTGAGGGCCTCGAACTGCGCGACGGCCGCCTCGTCGTCGTAGTGCTGGATCGCGCGCACCTGGAGCTCGACCTCGCCGTCGCCATAGGTCAGGTCGCTCACCTCGGCGGCGCGGGCCTCGAGCCCGGCGTCGGCGACGTCCGGGGACTGGGCGTCCGTCAGCACGAACGTGCCGACGACTGTCGGGAGTGCCGCTTGGAACGCGGTCGGGTCGGCGATCTCGATGGGGTCGAGGGTCGGCACCTCCTTCTCGGCGACCAGCACCTCCTCGGTCAACTGCACCGTCTCCGGCTCCGGGGACAGCAGCACGTACAGGCCGTAGCCGATGCCGCCGAGCACCAGCAGGCCGATGACGACCAGGAACACTGTCGACCGCCACCAGGGCTCGCGCTCGCGGATGCGGGGCGCGTCGCCGTCGGTGCCGTCGCCACCGGCCGTCGGATCCGTGGCCGTCTCCGCCACCGGCACGCCGAACGCCGGCGTGTACGCGGGGCCGCCGTCATCCAGCTCGGGAACCTTGCTGCGAAGCTCCGACTCGAGCTGGGGAGCGACGCCGTGGCCGGCACCCATCCCGTCGGACAGCATCCAGGTGGGGCCTGTGGCCTGGGGGGCGGTCGCTGCGACCTGCGCGGCCGTGGGCTTGTGCACACCCGCGATGGGCGTGGGTGCGCCCGAGGCGGCCAGGGAGGCATTGCGCACCGCGGTGTCGCCCAGGGAGGCGAACGGCGACTGCGCGGCGCTCTCGGGCCCCGGCTGAGGCTCGGGCGGCACGGTGCTCCACAGCGTGCCGCGCGAGGAGGGCATGATCTCCTCGACCGGGGGCTCCTCGACCGGCGCCACCACGTCCGCCTCCTCGTCCTCGATCGGGGACGGCACCACCGGGATCGAGCCCGTGGTCGGAACCGCTGGCTTGGACGGCGCGACCGCCTCGCGCGGGGCGGAGCCGCCGTGAACGGCGTGCCACGGGCTCGGGCGCTCGGGAGGAATCGGCGACGGCATGATTCCCAGAGTACGGCGCGCCGTGCCGGGCGGCGGAGAGCGGCGCGCGTGCGCGCGTGTCCGAGGGGGCGACTAGCGTGGGCGCATGGCGACATCGACCCGTACCGCGAAGCCGGGCTACCGCTGCACCGAGTGCGGCTGGACAGCCGTCAAGTGGGTCGGCCGCTGCGGCGAGTGCCAGGCGTGGGGCACGGTGGTCGAGGCGGGCGCTGCGCCCGCCGGGCCGTCGACCCGTGCGACCGCTACCACCTCTGCCGCTCAGCGCATCGGCGACGTGGTTGCCACGGCATCGCAGCGCCACCCGACGGGAGTCGACGAGTTCGACCGCGTGCTCGGCGGCGGACTCGTCCCCGGCGCGGTAGTGCTGCTCGCCGGAGAGCCCGGCGTGGGCAAGTCCACGCTGCTGCTCGACGTCGCCGCCCGCGCCTCGCGGGCCGATCGCACGGTGCTCTACGTCACGGGAGAGGAGTCCGCCGGCCAGGTGCGGCTGCGCGCCGAGCGCATCGGCGCGCTGGACTCCGGGCTGCTGCTCGCCGCGGAGACGGACCTGGGCTCGGTGCTCGCGCACATCGACGCCGAGCAGCCGGACCTGCTGATGGTGGACTCGATCCAGACCATCGCCTCGAGCGCTGTCGACGGCACTGCTGGCGGCGTGAGCCAGGTGCGCGAGGTGGCCTCCGCGCTGATCCAGGCGGCGAAGTCCCGCGGTTTCCCCATGGTGCTCGTCGGCCACGTCACGCGCGAGGGCACCGTCGCCGGTCCGCGCATCGTCGAGCACCTCGTGGACGTGGTCTGCCAGTTCGAGGGAGAGCAGCACTCGCAGCTGCGCCTCTTGCGCTCGGCCAAGAACCGGTTCGGGTCGGTGGACGAGGTCGGCTGCTTCCAGCTGCTGGACTCCGGGATCGAGGGCGTCGCGGACCCGTCGGGGCTGTTCCTGTCGCGCGAGGGCGCGCACGTCGCAGGGACGTGCGCCACCATCACGATCGACGGCAAGCGGCCGCTGCCCGCGGAGATTCAGGCGCTCGTCGCGCCCAGCGCCCTGAGCAACCCGCGCCGGGC
>NZ_CAJXJX010000115.1 GCF_913055775.1 uncultured Demequina sp.
CCGGGCGGCGGGCCGGTGCGGTGCGTCGCGTGCGGGTGCTGCTCGATGCCGATCCCGGGATGCGCTGGACGCGGCCGGGTGCGCGCGTCGACGTGGACGAGGAGGTCGCATGAGCGAGACCGCGCCCGCGCGGGGCGCACCCGTCGCGACCACTCGGCGTGCCGTGCTGTGGGTGCCCGACTGGCCGGTGGTGGCGGCGATGGCGGAGGCGGGCCTGAAGCCGGACGCCCCGGCGGCGGTGCTGCACGGCCGGGGGATGCTCGCGGTCTCGGCGGCCGCCCGCGCGGCGGGAGTGCGTCGCGGGATGCGACGGCGGCTCGCTCAGCGCGCGTGCCCTGAGATCGCGATCCTGTCCCACGACGAGGGCCGGGACGCGCGGGCATTCGAGGCGGTGGCCGCTGCGGCCGAGGACGTGGTCTCCGGGGTGGAGATCTCTCGCCCGGGGCTGCTGATGATCCCCGCAGACGGCGCCGCGCGCTTCCACGGTTCCGAGGAGGCGCTGGCGGAGGCGCTGGTCACCGCGGTCGCGGAGCTCGCGGGATGCGAGTGCGCGGTGGGAATGGCCGACGGCCTGCTGGCGGCGGTACTGGCGGCGCGCTCGTCGACGCTCGTGCCGGTTGGACAGTCAGCGGACTACCTTGCTGACGCCCCGGTGGACGTGCTGCCGCTCGCGGCGATGGAGAGGCGGCAGCGCGAGCAGGTCGAGGACCTGGTGGGCGTCCTCACCCGGCTGGGTCTCACCACGCTGTCGCAGTTCACGGCGCTGCCTGCGGGCGACGTGCTCGCGCGCTTTGGCCCGGTGGGGATGTGGGCGCACCGCACCGGCCGCGGCGAGGACGTGCGACCGCCGGTCCTGCGCCGCTCGGAGGAGGACATCGCGGTGTCCTACGGCTTCGAGGAGCCCGCCCAGCGCGTCGAGCAGCTCGCCCTGGTCGCCGCGCACGTCGCCGGGCTGCTGGACGCCGCCCTGCTGGATGCCGGCGTGCGCTGCGGACGCGTGCGCATCACCGCCACGACCGAGCGCGGCGACGTGCTCGAGCGCGTGTGGCGCACGGACGTGGGGTCGCGTGCGGGGGCCTTCGCGCGGCACATGACCGATCGCGTGCGCTGGCAGCTCGAGGGATGGCTGTCGGGGACCTCGACGGGACCGGAGCGCGCGCCGCTGACCTCGCTGGGGCTCACGGCGGAGGACGTGGTGCCGCTCGGGTCGGAGCAGGCGTACCTGTGGGGTGGTGTGTCCGGGGCGGACTCGCGAGCCCAGCGCACGCTCGAGCGGGTGCAGGGACTGCTGGGGGCCGATGCCGTGCTCGCCGTGCGCGAGCAGGGCGGCAGATCCCCGCGCGACCGGGTGCTCGCGCTGCCGTGGGGGCAGGAGGCCGATCCCGCGCGCCGTATCGAGCATCCCTGGCCAGGACGCATCCCCGATCCCGCGCCGGCGACGGTGCTGCCGGTGCCCGAGCCGCTCGAGGTGCTCGACGCGGGAGGGGCGCCCGTGATGGTCGATCGCCGCCTGGGGATGAGCGCCCCGCCCACGTGGGTGCGTCGCCGGGCCGAGCCCGACGATGAGCGTGCCGCCGCCGTGCGCCGCCACCCCTCATCCGGGCGCGTGGGCCGTCAGGATGGGCCGGCCTGGGGGCTGCCGCGCCCCGTGGAGGCGTGGGCCGGGCCGTGGCCCGTGGTCGAGCGCTGGTGGTCGGAGGACGCCTCGCGCCGGGCGTGCCTGCAGCTCGCGCTGCGTGAGCCCGACGGCTCCCCGGGGCCGGCGCTGCTCGCGGCCTTCACCGGCGGAGGCTGGGTGCTCGAGGCCGTCTATGACTGACTGCGTCGACTACGCGGAGCTGCATGCCCACAGCGCCTTCAGCTTCCTCGACGGCGCGAGCCACCCCGAGGAGATGGCGGCCGAGGCGGGGCGGCTGGGCCTCAGTGCCCTCGCGATCACCGATCACGACGGGCTGTACGGGGCGGTGCGCTTCGCCAATGCCGCGCGCGCGATCGACCTGCCCACGGTCTTTGGCGCCGAGCTGCACCTGGGTGCGCCCGAGACTCCGGGCGGGCCGCCCGTGCTGGACCCGCCCACGGGAGTGCCCGACCCGCGCGGCAGTCACCTGCTGGTGCTCGCACGCGGGCCGGAGGGCTACGGGCGGCTGTCCCACGCGATCGGCATGGCCCACCTCGCGACGGGGGAGAAGGGACTGGCGCGCTACACGCTCGAGGACCTCGCCGCGACCGGCGACGGGCAGTTCCTGGTGCTCACCGGCTGCCGCAAAGGGTCCGTGCGGCGTGCCCTCGCGGGAGTCGGCGTGCCGGGGGCGAATGCGCTCTCCGGCGCCGTGACCCCGCTGGGGTACACGGCGGCCACGCGCGAGCTGGACCGGCTCACCGCGCTGTTCGGGCGCGACGGCGTGGCCGTCGAGATCACGGACACCGGCGATCCGTTCGACTCCGAGCGCAACGCCGCGCTGGCGGACCTCGCGTTCGATGCGCGCGTGCCCCTCGTGGCCACGACAGGCGCGCACTACGCCACGCCGCGCGATGCGGATCTCGCGGGGGCGCTGGCCGCCGTGCGGGCGCGCTCGTCGCTCGACGACATGGACGGCTGGCTCCCTGGCGGCGCAGGAGGGCACTTGCGCTCGGCGGCGGAGATGATGCGCCGTCACCGGCGTCATCCGCAGGCGGTGTCGACCGCGGCGAGGCTCGCGGCGGAGTGCGCGTTCGACCTCGACCTCGTGGCCCCGAACCTGCCGCCCTACCCGGTGCCCGACGGCCACACCGAGGCGTCGTGGCTGCGCGAGCTGGTGCGCCGCGGTGCGTACGCCCGCTACGGGCCGCCCCACGACGAGCGCGTGCCCGGAGCGTGGAGGCAGCTCGAGCACGAGCTCAACGTCATCGAGGCGCTCGACTTCCCCGGCTACTTCCTCATCGTCCACGACATCGTGAGCTTCTGCCGCGACCACGACATCCTGTGCCAGGGACGCGGCTCCGCGGCCAACTCCGCCGTGTGCTTCGCGCTCGGGGTCACCGCCGTCGACGCCGTGACCCACGGGCTGCTGTTCGAGCGCTTCCTGGCCCCCGAGCGGGACGGCCCGCCGGACATCGACGTCGACATCGAATCCGACCGCCGCGAAGAGGTCATCCAGTACGTGTTTCAGCGGTTTGGGCGCATCAACGCCGCGATGGTCGCCAACGTGATCCAGTACCGGCCCCGCTCGGCGGTCCGGGATGCCGCGAAGGCTCTCGGCTACGACGTGGGCCAGCAGGACGCGTGGTCCAAGAGCATCGACCGCTGGGGCTCGCTGCGCATCCCGCAGCACCAGATGGAGGAGTGGGCCGCCAAGCAGCGCGACGCAATGTGGCCCGAGCCGCCGCCCACGCAGGACCTCGACCACATCCCCGAGCCCGTGCTCGACCTCGCCGACCGCTTCATGCGCCTGCCGCGGCACCTGGGGATCCACCCCGGAGGCATGGTGCTGTGCGACCGGCCCGTCATCGACGTGTGCCCGGTGGAGTGGGCCCGCATGCCCGGGCGCACCGTGCTGCAGTGGGACAAGGACGACTGCGCCGATGCCGGGCTCGTGAAGTTCGACCTGCTGGGGCTGGGCATGCTGTCGGCGCTCAAGTATGCGTTCGGCTTCATGCGCGACACCCAGGGCGAGGAACTGGGCCTGCACGCGCTGCCCCAGGAGGATCCCGAGGTCTACGACCTGCTGTGCGCCGCGGACACCGTGGGCGTCTTCCAGGTCGAGTCGCGCGCCCAGATGGCGACGCTGCCGCGCCTCAGGCCCCGGCGCTTCTACGACATCGTCATCGAGGTCGCCCTCATCCGGCCAGGACCCATCCAGGGCGGCTCCGTCCACCCGTACATCAACCGCGCCCGCGGGCGTGAGCCCGTCACCTACCTGCACCCGCTGCTCGAGAAGTCGCTGGGCAAGACGCTCGGGGTGCCGCTGTTCCAGGAGCAGCTCATGCAGATGGCGATGGACTGCGCGGGCTTCGACGGCTCGCTCGCGGACCAGCTGCGCCGCGCGATGGGATCCAAGCGCAGCCCCGAGCGGATGGAGGCGCTGCGCGCGCGCTTCATGGTGGGGGCGAACGAGCGCGGCATCACCGCGGACGTCGCCGAGCAGATCTTCGACAAGCTCAAGGCCTTCAGCGACTTCGGCTTCCCGGAGTCCCACTCGTACTCGTTCGCGTACCTGGTGTACGCGTCGAGCTGGCTCAAGGTCCACCGCCCCGCGGCGTTCTACGCGGGCCTGCTCGCCGCGCAGCCCATGGGCTTCTACAGCCCGCAGTCGCTCGCCGCGGATGCTCGCCGTCACGGCCAGGTGGTGCTGCGTCCCAGCGTCGAGCGCTCGGACGTGCTCGCGCGGGTCGAGCGGCTCGCCGAGCCCTTCGAGCCACCCGCCGAGACGCGCGTGGACATGGCCGCGCTGACGCACGTCGACCGGTCGCTCGCGGTGCGCATCGGCCTGTCTGCGGTGCGGGGGCTGGGGGAGGACGCCGCCCAGGCGATCGTCGACGCCCGCGCGGAGCGGCCCTTCGCCTCACTGACCGACATGGCGCGGCGAGTGCGAGTGCGGCCGGCCGGCGTGCGAGGCGAGGCTGGCCTCGCCCCCGAGAAGGGACTCACCGTCGCCCAGTGGGAGGCGCTCGCCACCGCCGGCGCGCTCGAGCCGCTCGGGGTGACGCGCCGCGAGGGCCTGTGGGCCTCGGGTGCGCTGGCGCGGGAGGGGCCCGACACCCTCGAGGGCGTCGAGACCGGTGTCGACGCGCCCATGCTGCCCGGGATGAGCGCGGTCGAGGAGGCCGTCGCGGATGTGTGGGCAGCAGGGGTGTCCGCGGACAGCTATCCCACGGTGTTCGTGCGTGACGGCCTCGACGCCCAGGGGGTGCTCACCGTCGCCGGAGTGCTGGGGCATGAGGCGGAACGGCGCGTCACTGTCGCCGGCGTGGTCACGCACCGCCAGCGCCCCGGCACAGCCAAGGGGGTCACGTTCATCTCGCTCGAGGACGAGACGGGCTTCCTCAACGTCATCTGCTCGAAGGGCGTGTGGCGGCGGTTCCAGGCCGTCGCGCGCCGCTCGCCGGCGCTGGTCATCCGCGGCCGGATCGAGCGCGCGGACGGCGCCACGAACCTGGTGGCCGAGCACCTGTCGCCGCTGAGCCTCAAGGTCCCGGCCAAGAGCCGCGACTTCAGGTGACCCGGCAGTCACCGCCCGCACGTCCGCTTGCCTTCAGGAAGGCGCCGCTGGGTTTCATCGGGCCGCTTCCACCGTGCTACCATTGCCGTCGCGCTGAGGCGCTGCGGGACCTGTCCCGGCGGCCTCGGAACACCTGTCCGGGTGGCGGAATTGGCAGACGCGCTAGCTTGAGGTGCTAGTGCCCGTTTTAGGGCGTGGGGGTTCAAGTCCCCCCTCGGACACCAGCAGGGCCGGGAGTCGCAGACTCCCGGCCCTTTCTCGTTCCCCGGCGTGGGCCTGGGCGCGGTGCGGCGCAGGCCGGGGTCCCGCGCGCCCACGCCTCGCGGCGCCGCCACGCTGGTCCTCCATCAGGATCACGTGCGGCGCCGGAGCCCACACTGAGCGTCCACTGCGGCGCTCAGACTGTGCACCCGAAACTGAGCGCCACAGTGGTGCCTCAGTGCGGGTCTGGGAGCGGCGCCGTCTCCCAGTGGAGGATGGCTGTCGAACGCCGCCGTTGCCCCAGGGAAGACCGGTGTGTACTGCACCCCAAGATCACGAAACGGTAACGGCGACGGAATATGCAGGGCCGATGTGTGGTTGGCTCGAAGGACAGAAGCGGTACAGACACGCAGCGAAGGAGAGCACCATGCTCGGCACCATCCTGTGGATCATCGCAGTGATCCTCGTGATTCTCGGCATCGTCCGCATCATCCAGAAGGACATCCTGTGGGGCGTGATTCTCATCATCGTCGGCCTGCTCGTGGGCCCCGGTGGAGTCAGTATCTTCACCTGACGGCGGCCCCGTACCGTCAGCATCGACGCCCGCCCGTCCGCCAGCCGCGGACCGGCGGGCGTCGCCGTGTCCGGGCGATAGCCTGAATCCATGACTGCTTCCCTCGACGTCGTCCAGATCTGCCAGGACCTCATCCGCATCGACACCTCGAACTACGGTGACGAGCCGGGACCGGGCGAGCGCGAGGCAGCCGAGTACGTCGCGGCGTTCCTGTCGGACCTGGAGCTCGAGCCCGTGATCCGTGAGTCGGAGCCCGGACGCGCGTCTGTGACGTGCCGGTGGGAGGGAAGCGACTCGAGCCGCGACGCGCTCGTAGTGCACGGGCACCTCGACGTGGTGCCGGCCTTCGCTCAGGACTGGACGGTGGATCCGTTCGGAGCGGAGATCATCGACGGGATGCTCTACGGCCGCGGTGCGGTCGACATGAAGAACATGGACGCGATGATCCTCGCGTCGGTCGCCGCCATGATCCGGGCGGGTGAGAAGCCCCCGCGCGACATCGTGCTCGCGTTCTTCGCGGACGAGGAGCACGGCGGCGCGCGCGGCGCGAAGTGGATGGTCGAGAACCACGCGGACGACTTCCGCGGCGCGACCGAGGCTGTCAGCGAAGTGGGCGGCTTCTCCGTGTACGTTGGAGGCAAGCGCGCGTACCTGATCCAGACCGCGGAGAAGGGCATCCAGTGGCTCAAGCTCATCGCGAGCGGCAAGCAGGGCCACGGCTCGCTGGTCCACCGCGACAACGCAGTGGCGCATCTCGCGGGAGCCCTGTCGCGCATCGGCTCCCACACCTGGCCTGTGGAGCTCACCCCCACGGCTGAGCGCCTGCTGCAGGGCGTCGCCGAGCTCGAGGGCATCGAGTACGAGCCCACGCCCGAGTGCATCGACCGCCTCGTGGCCGGCCTCGGTGCCATGGCGCCCATGATCGAGGCCTCTGTGCGCAACACCTCGAATCCCACCATGATGGACGCCGGCTACAAGACCAACGTGGTGCCGGACTCGGCCGTGGGATACGTCGACACCCGCTACCTGCACGGCCAGCAGGAGCAGGTGCTGCGTCAGATCGAGGAGCTCGCCGGCACGCACGTGAAGGTCGAGCCCTACATCGAGGAGCGCAGCCTCGAGGTGCCGTTCGAGGGTGCCCTGGTGGACAAGATGATCGCGGCGCTGGGCGTCGAGGACCCGGACGCGCCGGTGCTGCCGTACTCCCTCATGGGAGGCACGGACAACAAGCACCTCGCGTCGATCGGCATCACCGGCTACGGCTTCGCGCCCTTGCAGCTGCCGCCGGACCTGGACTTCCCGTCGCTGTTCCACGGCATCGACGAGCGCATCCCGGTCGACAGCCTGCACTTCGGCACGCGCGTGCTGACGGCGTTCCTGCGCGACTGCTGAGGCCTCAGGCCGCGTCGGAGCGCTGCACCCGCATCACGCGCCGGCGCAGCCACACGCGCCTGGCGCCGCCGACGAGGATCTGCGAGCGCTTGAGTTCCCACCGCCCGTATTCCGCCTGCTCGGTGACGAGCGCCCGCACCTCGGAGCGGGTCACGTCGCGCGGGATCTCGACCACGCGCCACTCGAAGCGGCTGGGCGCGCTCGCACGCCCGCGCGATGGCGAGATCACGTGTGCTGGCTGCTGATCGCTTTCTCTCATATCCCCTCCCATTCAACTGCATTGCCGGGTACCGTCGTCACCATGAGCACCGATGCACGCGAGGCGCTGAGGCGCCTGGTCGCAGCCCTGGAGGAGCACCTCGGGGCCGTGACGACGCGCCGTGGGGCGACCGACGCCGCGGTCGACGACGCGTACGAGGCGGTCGCCTCCGCGTTCGAGGAATACGAGGCCGCGCTCGACGTGGAGTACGCGGAGACCCTGCCGGTGGTGCTTGACGAGGACTTCGACGACGGCGAGGACTCGAACGGGGACGACGAGGACGACGAGGAACTCGACGCGCACGCGGCCGAGGACGAAGACGACATGGACGACGACATCGAGGACTTCGACCTGCGATAGGCGCTCGACGTCGTCATCCGCGCTACCGCCGCTCCGGGTAGCCCAGCGGCGGTGACGAGACCTCGTCGAGCGCGTCCGAGATCGCGGCAGGGAGATCGAGGCCGGCGGCCTCCAGAGATGGCTTGAGTTGGCGCGCCGTGCGGGCTCCCACGACGGCCGATGCGACGGCCGGGCGGGAGAGCACCCAGGCCAGGGCGACCTGGAGAGGGGCGCGGTCGAGGCCCTCTGCTGCGGTCGCCAAGGCGTCGACGATGGCGCCCGACCTGTCATCGAGGTAGGGCGCGACGAAGCCCGAGAGGTGCTCGGAGGCCGCGCGGGAATCCGCCGGAATCGCGTCCCGATACTTGCCCGTGAGGACCCCGCGGCCCAGCGGCGACCACGCGAGCACACCCATCCCGAGCGCCTGCGCAGCGGGCACGACCTCGCGCTCGACGCCCCGCTGCACCAGCGAGTACTCCATCTGCGTCGCGCTGATCGCCGGGCGGTCCGCGAGCGTCGCGATGCGCGCGGATGCCCAGCCAGGATGGTTGGAGATGCCCACGTACCTGGCGCGTCCTGAGTTCACGGCGATCTCGAGCGCGTGAAGCGTCTCCTCGACGGGGGCGACCGGGTCATACGCATGCACGAGCCACAGGTCCACGTGGTCGGTGCCCAGACGCGCAAGCGATCCGTCCAGAGTGTCGAGCAACGTGTCGCGAGAGGCGTCGATGACGCCGCCCTCGGCGGTCCGGCGGATGCCCGCCTTGGTGCAGATCTGGACGTCCGCACGATCCACCGTGCCGCCCAGCATGACGTTCTCGACGACCGTCAGCGCCGGGACGAGCATGAAATGCTGGTGCACCATGCCGATGCCGAGGGCGGTCGCGTCGCGCGGGCTGTCGAACTGCGCGGGTTGGCCGTTGATCGCCAACTCGCCCGCGTCCGGCGGAATGAGGCCGGAGACGATGTTCATCAGGGTCGATTTGCCGGCCCCGTTCTCGCCGAGGATGCCGAGCAC
>NZ_CAJXJX010000116.1 GCF_913055775.1 uncultured Demequina sp.
ACGTCCAGGAGATTCGACCGCGCCCGCTGGTGGGGGCCATCTCTTCGCGCGCGCGGATCTGAACCCCCGCGCGGCTCGGTCCCCCGGCACGGGCCCTGTGCCACGATGTGGGACGGAGGTGCGTCGATGCTGCTGCTGATGGGGACCGTGCTCGGGGCTTTCCTGGGCTACGGCGCTGTGAAGATCCACCCGCTGCTGGACGGCGGCGCGATCGTGGGCATCGTCGCCGGAGCGCTCGGCGGGTACGTGGGCGCGCGCTGGTTCGGCGAGGACCTCGCGGCCGTCATCGCGGACAGCGAGATCGCGGGGATCGCCGCCGCGGGAGCGCTCGGCGGAATCGTGCTCGCCCTCGTCGCCGGACCCATCGTGGCGGCCGTGCGCAAGCGCCGTGCAGCCCGGACCCCGGACTCCACGCGGTGACTACGCTGGCCCCGTGAAGCTCTTCGTCCAGATCCCGTGCCTCGACGAGGAGGCGACGCTTCCCGCCGTCCTCGACTCCATCCCGACACGCATCGACGGCATCGACGAGATCCGCGTCGTGGTCATCGACGACGGCTCCTCGGACGCCACCGGACGCATCGCCCGCGAGCACGGCGCCCAGGTGATCCGCCACGCCCGCACCATGGGTCTGGCGCAGTCCTTCCGCGACGGCATCGACTATGCGCTGGCGAACGGCGCGGACATCGTGGTCAACACGGACGGCGACAACCAGTACCCGCAGGAGCGCATCGGCGACCTGGTGCGGCCCCTGGTCCTGGGCGAGGCCGACATCGCGATCGGCGACCGCCAGACCCACACGATCGCGCACTTCTCGCCGTTCAAGAAGTCGATGCAGCGTTTTGGGTCGTGGGTCGTGAGCCGGGCATCGGGGACACGGCTGCCCGATGCGGCCTCCGGGTTTCGCGCGTACTCGCGCCACGCGCTGTACCGCCTCAACCTCGTCACCAAGTTCAGCTACACGATGGAGACCATCATCCAGGCCGGCGACAAGCGGCTCGCGATCGTCTCGATCCCCATCCACACCAACGCCAAGACCCGCGAGTCGCGACTGTTCCGGAACGTGTTCGAGCACATGCTCCGCTCCGCTCAGGCCATCATTCGCGCCTCGATCATGTACCGGCCGTGGGGGGTGTTCGCGACGCTGGCCGTGGTGTTCGGGCTCGTGGGCGTCGCGCCATTCGTGCGGTTCGGGATCCTGCGCGCCGTGGGCAACGACGGCAACCACATCCAGTCGCTGATCTTCGGCACGATCACACTGGTGGGAGCCGGCCTCGCCCTCGCGCTGGGGGTGCTGTCCGACCTCATGAAGACCAACCGCATCCTGACGGAGCAGCTGCTGGAGCGCGTCAAGGAGCAGCAGTACGGGCCTGCGCTGCCCGCGCATGAGCGCGCGCCGTCGGGCTCGGCTCCTTCCCCCTAGGGTCGCAGTGTGGAGGGCTCGACCACGACCTCGGGCGCGCCGCTGCCGTTCACCGGCACCACCGGCGCACATCTCGTGCGCTTCGTGGCGATCTGGGTCACCGCGATGGGGCTGCTGCTCCTCCTCCTGTCGGCGGGCCAGCTGCTGGTGTGGGACAACCCGGGCTCGCTCATCCTGGCGCTCGGGCTGGTGAGCACGGGGGCCGGGACGTGGGTGGCTGCGAAGGTCCGGCTCGCCGGGCTGCACCGCGCGAATCGCGACTACCTGCTGAGCGAGTACGGAATCGAGGCCATGGGCGGCCGTGAGCGCTTCGCTCACCGGGTAAGCGCCCTGTCCTGGACCGCGCTCGCCGTGTTCATCGCGGCCGGCGGGCTGGTCATCTGGTCGGGCTCCGCATTGGGGTGCGAGGGCCTGCGCGACGACCTGTGCTCGATACCCTCGCTGCCGGCATGGGTCTTCCCCACGGTGCGAACCGTCGCGCTGGCGGCGGGATCGGCCTTCGTGGGCCTGGTGGTGCTGTCACGCTCTCACGCGCATGAGACCGAGCACATGGACGCCGTCATCGCGGAGGGGCAGCGCCGCCGTCTCGAGGGTCCCATCCCCGGCACCAGCCGCAGCCGCTGGGAGTGAGGGCGGGCGGATGCCCAGCCCGCGCATCGGCCCTGCGCACGCCCCCGCGGTGCGTTCTGGCCTGCCCTAGCTCTTCGAGCATCGAGATGGATCCGTGTCGCGTGAAAGCGGGGGTGAAGCGAACGAGGAACCGCCGCGTAAGCACGAGGCCATGTTTCCGCCAGGTGAATACATGACTTCCGGCCCGCCGCGGGCCGCCGCAAGCGCTTAACCTGTGCTGGTGAACGCAAACACCCCTCCCGTCGCCGCCCCCGAGAAGTCCGTCGAGAGCTTCACCCGCGCCTTCCTGCGCGAGCTGAACTTCGGCCAGGGCGTGGACCTGGACCGCGCGTCCGACAACGACAAGCACCTCGCTCTCGCGCGCACCGTGCGCCACTACCTCATGACCCGGTGGCTCGAGACGCTGCGCAACCAGTACCAGGATCAGGCGAAGACGGTCGCGTACCTGTCCGCCGAGTTCCTGCTGGGCCCGCAGCTGGAGAACGCGATGCTGGCAGCCGACCTCGAGGACGTCGCGCGCGAGTCCCTCGATGGTCTGGGCGTGGACATCGACGCCCTGCGCGGCCTCGAGATCGAGCCGGGACTGGGCAACGGCGGCCTGGGCCGCCTCGCGGCGTGCTTCATCGACTCGCTCGCGACGCTGAACGTGCCGTCGATCGGCTACGGCATCCGCTACGAGTACGGCATCTTCCGCCAGAGCTTCGTCGACGGCAAGCAGGTCGAGAAGCCGGACACCTGGCTGCGCATGGGCTCCCCGTGGGAGCTGCCCCACCCCGAGAACGCGGTGGAGGTGTGGTTCGGCGGCACGACCTCGGCCCCGGGCGAGACCGCGGACGCCGATGCGGGCCGCACCTGGACGCCCGAGTGGCGCGTCACCGCGGTGCCCTACAACTACATGGTGCCCGGCTACCGCAACGGCCGCGTGAACACGCTGCGGCTGTGGAGCGCGAAGGCCACCGAGGGCTTCAACCTGCAGGAGTTCAACGCCGGCGACTACGTCGAGGCGGTGCGCGCGCGCACGTTCGCGGAGAACATCTCGAAGGTGCTCTACCCCGAGGACTCCACGCCCCAGGGCAAGGAGCTCCGCCTGCAGCAGCAGTACTTCTTCGTCGCCGCGTCGCTGCGCGACTTCCTCGAGAACGTGCTGCCCGACGACTTCGACCTCGCCCGCCTGCCCGACCGCATCACGTGGCAGCTGAACGACACCCACCCCGTGATCGCGGTGCCCGAGCTCATGCGCCTGCTGATCGACGAGCGCGGCTGGACCTGGGAGGACGCCTGGGCCGTGACCCAGAAGGTGTTCGCCTACACCTGCCACACCCTGCTGCCGGAGGCGCTCGAGGTGTGGTCGGTCGAGCTGCTGGGCCGGCTGCTGCCCCGCCACCTCGAGATCATCTACCGGATCAACGAGGAGTTCATCGAGGAGGTGCGCGCCGCGTACCCGGGCGACGAGCTGCGGGTGCGACGCATGTCGATCATCGCGGAGAACCCCGAGCGCGCCGTGCGCATGGCCCACCTCGCCACCGTCGCCAGCTTCAAGGTCAATGGCGTCGCGGAGCTGCACTCGCAGTTGCTCGCGGACAAGGTGCTGCACGACTTCGCCGAGATGTGGCCGGACAAGTTCACCAACGTCACCAACGGCGTGACCCCGCGCCGCTTCGTGCGGATGTCGAACCCCGGCCTGTCCGGCCTCATCACCGAGGCGATCGGCGACGGCTGGGTCACGGACCTGGAGCGCCTGCGCGAGCTCGAGCCTCTCGCCGAGGACCCCGAGTTCCGCCGCCGCTTCCGTGAGATCAAGGGTGCCAACAAGGTGCGCTTCGCGAACGTGCTGCGCGAGCGCGACGGGATCGAGATCGCGGGCGACGCGATGGTGGATGCCATGGTCAAGCGCCTGCACGAGTACAAGCGGCAGTCGCTCAAGCTGCTGCACATCGTGAGCCTGTACGAGGGCATCACCTCGGGGCGCATCCCCCTCAGCGAGGTGACGCCGCGCACCTTCGTGTTCGGCGCCAAGGCCGCTCCGGGCTACGTCCGCGCCAAGGAGACGATCGAGCTCATCAACGCGGTGGGCGCCACGATCAACGGCGACGCGAGCCTCGAGGGCCGCCTCAAGATCGCGTTCCCCGCGAACTACAACGTCACGCTCGCGGAGACGCTCATCCCCGCCGCCGACCTGTCCGAGCAGATCTCGCTCGCGGGCAAGGAGGCGTCCGGAACCGGCAACATGAAGTTCGCCCTGAACGGCGCGCTGACCATCGGTACGGACGACGGCGCGAACGTCGAGATCCGCCAGCTGGTGGGCGACGACAACTTCTTCCTGTTCGGCATGACCGAGCCGGAGGCCGCCGCGCTGCAGGACAGCGGCTACGACCCGGGCGCGGTCTACGAGTCCGACCCGCAGCTCAAGGCGGCGCTGGACCTGATCGCGTCCGGTGCGTTCACCGGCGGCGACCGGAGCGGAGCCGTGGCGTCGATCTTCGCGTCGCTCACCGAGCGCGACCGCTTCATGGCGCTCGCCGACTTCCGCGCCTACGTGGACGCCCAGGACCGGGTCGAGGCCGCGTACGGCGACTACGAGGCCTGGTCGCGCTCCGCGATCCTCAATGTCGCGCGGACGGGCTTCTTCAGCTCGGACCGCTCGATGGTCGACTACCTCGACCGCATCTGGGGCGCGCGACCGGTCAAGCAGAACGCCTGACCCTCGGCGCTACCCGCGCCGTGGCAGTCACTGGGTGCCGGATTCCTCTCGCTTTCGGCACCCAGCGACTGCTGGCGGGACATGAGTGCCGGATCTGACCTTCATGTCCCGCTGGCGCGCGCACAGCACCGCGGACGGCCGATGCGCGGGCCGGGTTCCGCACGACCGTCGCCGCGGTCGATTTCCGCTCGCCCAAGGCCTTGGGCGAGCGATTCGGGCCCACTTCGCTCGGGAAGGACGGGTGGCACGCCGCAGCGTCGTCTAGCGAGACCCGCGGCCGCGCAGCCGGTCGAGGGCGCGCCGCTCCTTCTTGGTGGGACGGCCTGCGCCGCGTTCGCGCAGCGCGACCGGCGCGGGGCGCTCGGCCTTGGGCGGTGGCGGCGGCGACTGATCGACGTAGGCCTGCGCGGCCACCGAAGCGCCCACGCGCTTGACCAGCAGCTGACGCACCTCGGCGATCCGCACCTGCGCGGGTCCGTTCGGATGCACGAGCGTCACCTCGACCCGGTCGCCCACCCGCACCGGCGTCGACGGCTTGGCCCGGTCGCCGTTGACGCGCACATGGCCCGCCTTGCACGCCGCGGTGGCCTGCGAGCGCGTCTTGGTCAGCCGCACCGCCCAGACCCACGCGTCCGCACGCACGCTGCCCCGATCCATCGCACCAGCCTACGAGGGCCGCGCGCTGCGGCTACCTATCTCGCGCATCGGCCCTGCTGAGGGGCATACCCTGACGTCATGGACACGCAGGTGGTGCTGGAGGCGATCGGATGGATCGGGTCGATCCTCATCGTGTGGTCGCTCATGGTCGCGCGGGTGCTGCGATTCCGGTGGATGAACCTCATCGGCGCGGCTTTGGCAACGGGCTACAACGCGATCATCGAGGTGTGGCAGTTCGCGTTCATGAACCTCGCGATCACCATCATCGACATCTACTGGCTGTGGCGCCTGTATCGCGAGGCCCACGACGAGGAGGTCTACCGGGTGCTCGCGGTGGACGCGGGCAACGCCTTCCTGCGCCACGTCCTCGCCGAGCACGGTGACGACATCAAGGCCCACGAGCCCGCCTTCGACATCGACGGCGACCACGGCACGGCCGCGGGCGGCAACCGCCACACGTTCCTCGTGGTCCGCGGCGACGAGGCGGTGGGCGTGGTCGCGGTGCGCGACGAGGGCGACGGGCAGGGCGTGGTCGAGCTCGACTGGGTCAAGCAGCGCTTCCGCGACTTCACGCCGGGCGAGTTCGTGTACCGCGAGTCGCGCGTGCTGGCCGAGGCAGGCTTCACGCGGCTGCGGGTGCCGGTGCGCGACGAGCTGGACCGGGACTACATGCGCCGCATGGGCTTCCAGACCGACGGCCCCTCCTGGGTGCGCGACATCGCCGCGTAGCCGCGTGGGAGACTCGTCGGGTGACTGACAGCCGCCACTTCGCCTCCGACAACTACGCCTCCGTGCACCCGGAGGTGATGGCCGCGATCGCCGCCGCCGACGGTGGGCACGAGCCCGCCTACGGGGCCGATGCGGCTACTGCGGCTTTCGATGACGCCGTCGCCGAGGTGTGGGGCGCCGATGCGCTGGGCTTCCCGGTCTTCAACGGCACCGGGGCGAACGTGGTGTCGCTGATGGCGCTGTCCCCGCGCTGGGGCGGGGTGGTCGCGTCCGAGCACGCGCACATCAACGTCGACGAGAATGGCGCCCCCGAGAGGGTCGGAGGCCTGAAGATCCTGCAGGCTCCGGCACCCGATGGGCGGCTGACCGCGAGCGCGATCGAGCGCTGGGTGGGCGACCTGGGCGACGAGCACCGCGCACAGCCGCTGGTGCTGTCCGTGACCCAGTCGACCGAGTTGGGCACCGTCTACTCGCTCGACGCGATGCGGACACTCACCGACGCCGCGCACGCCGCTGGCATGCGGGTGCATCTTGATGGCGCCCGGATCGCCAACGGCGCGGCCGCGCTGGGCGTCTCGCTCGCCGAGGCCACCGCGGGCGTGGACCTGCTGTCCTTCGGCGGCACCAAGAACGGCGCGATGGGCGCGGAGGCCGTCGTGGTGCTCGCCGGGGACCTGCGCGAGCGCCTCGCCTCTGAGCTGCTGCACCTGCGCAAGCAGACCATGCAGCTGGGCTCCAAGATGCGGTACGTCTCGGCTCAGCTGACCGCGCTGCTGACCTCCGTGGACGACGCCGGCGACGCGCTGTGGCTGCGCAACGCGCGTCACGCGAACGCGATGGCCACGCGCCTGCGCGAGTGCCTCGAGCCGCTCGCCGCCGAGCAGGCGATCCGCTTCACGCAGCCCACCGAGGCGAACGCCGTGTTCGTCGAGCTCCCCCGCGCGATCGCCGCCCGCCTGCGCGCGGCGTACCGCTTCTACGACTGGCAGCCGGGCACGACCCCCGAGACGGTCGAGGTGCGGCTGATGTGCTCGTGGGACACCACCGTCGATGACGTGCACGCGCTCACGCGCCTCGCGCGCGAGGAGATGGCGGCGTGACGTCCTGCGGCCGGCCCCGCCCGCGCGGCCAGGCCGGCTGATGGCGCTCCCCTGCCCGTGCGGCACGGGCGACCCCTACGCCGAGTGCTGCCGCCCGCTGCTGCGCGGCGAGCGCGAGGCGACGGACGCATCGGCCCTCATGCGGTCCCGGTACACCGCCTACGTGCGCGAGGACGAGCGCTACCTGCTGTGCACGTGGCACCCCTCCACTCGGCCCACCGCTCTTGCGCTGGGCGGGCAGACGTGGCTCGGGCTCACCGTGGCGGCCTTCGTGATGGACCCCCAGGACCCTGCCAGGGCCACCGTGACGTTCACCGCGCTGTGGCGGGATGGCGAGGGTCTACCTAGGACGATGCGCGAGACGAGCCGGTTCGTGCGCGAGGGCGGCCAGTGGCTCTACGTCGACGGTGACGTGTCGTGAACGACGTGCTCGCGGCGATCGCCACCATGGGGCTGGTTGTCGCGGCGGGCTGGCTGCTGCAATCCCGCGGCTGGCTGCCGGAGCGGTCGCGGGAGGTGCTCGCTACAGTGTGCTTCTCGGTCGCGGGGCCGGCCCTGCTGCTGAGCACTGTCGCGCGTGCCGATCTCTCGCGCCTGCTGTCCACCGGCGCCGCCGTCACGTGGGGCGTCACGCTGACACTCGCGCTGGTGCTCGCCGCGGTCGCGCGCTGGGTGCTGCGCCTGCCGTCCGGCCGCGCCACCATCACGGTCCTGTCGGGCGCCTACGTCAACGCCGGCAACCTGGGCATCCCCCTCGCGGTCTATCTGTTTGGGGACGCGCTCGCGGTGGTGCCCACGATGCTCGTGCAGCTCCTCATCATGGGGCCGGTGTCCTTCGCGATCCTGGACCGGGCACCGGACGCGACACCTGTGCGCCTCTCCTCCCGGTCCGCCTCAGGAAGCGCCGATGCGCTGGCCGGCGAAGGTGACGGCGGTGCCTCGGGCTGGGGCCGAGTTCGCCGCAACCCGGTGCTCATGGCGCTGCGCAACCCGCTCACCATCGGCGCGCTGCTGGGGCTCGTGCTGGCGGTGCTGCCGTGGCGGATGCCGGACGTGGCGCTCGCGCCGTTCGACCTGGTGGGCGCGGCCGCACCGCCGCTCGCGCTGCTCACCCTCGGCATGTCGCTCGTGGGCGCGCGGAAGGTGGGCGCCGATGTCGATCACGCCGGGCTGACGGTGCCGCTCGTGGTTGCCACGATCTCGCGAGCGGTGGTGCACCCGCTGCTCACCTTCCTGGTGGGCGCCGCGGTGGGGCTCGACGGCCTGCCGCTCGCGGTGGTGGTCGCGATGGCCGCGTTGCCCACGGCGCAGAACGTCGTGGTGTTCGCGAATCGCTACGGGTGTGCGATCGATCTGGCCTCGCGCGCGTGCCTCATCACGACAGCACTCTGCGCGCCGGTGCTGATCGTCATCGCGGCGCTGCTGCTGACGGCCTGCGCATCGGCGCCACCCGCAGACCCGAACGCGCCGACGCTGGCCGAATGGCCGGCGCTGTCTGCGACGTCGCCCCCGCCCGACTCGGTCCGGACCGTCCAGGTCCAGCCACAGCAGCCCGGCACGACGAGCGACGCGGTCGTGTGCCGGAAAGAGGCCCGGGTCGGCACCCACTTCGAGCGGCGGCGCTGCTTTACACGCGCTCAGCTCGACGAGATCAGGCGCAATTCCCAAGAGTGGCTCCGCACGGGCGGCC
>NZ_CAJXJX010000117.1 GCF_913055775.1 uncultured Demequina sp.
ACGAACGCGAGCAGCCCGACCACCGCCAGGATGGGGGCGACCAGCGGCATGATCAGGCGCCAGAAGATCTGCGCATGGGTCGCGCCGTCGATCTTGGCGGCCTCGTCCATCTCCGACGGCACCGAGTTGAAGAAGCCGTACATGAGGAAGGTGTTGGCTCCCAGCGCAGTGCCCAGGTACACGCAGATCAGCGCGAGCTTGGAGTTGATGCCGAGCGCCGGGACCACCTCGCCGAGTGACAGCAGCAGCAGGAACACCGCGACGAAGGCCACCGTCTGCGGGAACATCTGCAGGATGAGCAGCGACGTGAGCGAGAACCGGCGGCCGGAGAAGCGGAAGCGCGAGAACGCGTATGCAGCCGCGGCACCCATGAGCACCGCGCCGATGCCGGCGGCGGCACCGATGATCAGCGTGTTGCCCACCCAGGTCCAGTACAGCGTGTCGTTCAGCGCCGCGTAGTTGTCGAGGCTGAACGAGGCGAACAGGCGATGCGAGCCCGCCAGGCTTCCGCGCTCGTCGAAGGACGCCGACAGCACGAACACGATCGGGAAGGCCGCATAGAAGATGACGAGGCCTGCCAGCGGATACTTCCAGCCCACCTCGGCCCACCACCGCGAACGGCGCGTCGACTGGCGACGGCCCTTCCCACGGGCGGGGCTCGGAGCGTCGGTGGCGATAGCGGAGTCGGTCATCACTGAATCTCCTCAAGCTTGCGGGTCTGTCGGAAGGCGATCGCAGAGACCACGCCCACCACGATGAACACGACGATGGACAGCGCGGACGCGAGGCCGTAGTCAGCGCGGCCGCCGGCGACTCCGGAGATCTGATAGATCGCAGAGATCAGGATGTCGGTATGGCCTAGAGGCACACTCGT
This sequence comes from uncultured Demequina sp., assembly GCF_913055775.1. Classification (GTDB taxonomy): domain Bacteria; phylum Actinomycetota; class Actinomycetes; order Actinomycetales; family Demequinaceae; genus Demequina. Next base: position 875 of record NZ_CAJXJX010000117.1, read on the forward strand.
ATCCGTGAATCTGGGCCCACCGTTGGTGAGCAGATAGATGATCGTGAAGTTGTTGAAGTTGAACGCGAAGGAAGCGATCGCCAGCGGCGCGGTCGAGACCAACAGCAGCGGGAACGTGATCGATCGGAACTGGCGCCAGCGTCCGGCGCCGTCGAGCTTCGCGGCCTCCGTCGTCTCGGTGGGCAGCGCCTGGAGAGCGCCCGTGCACACGAGGAACCAATAGGGATAGCTCAGCCACAGGTTGACCCACAGGATCGCGAACTTCGCGACCCAGGGATCGCCCAGCCAGTTGATGTTGGCCCCGAAGAAGAACCACTCGTTGATGACGCCGAACTCGGCGTTCAGCATGCCGCGCCACAGCAGCGCGGACAGGAACGCCGGGAAGGCGTACGGGAGGATGAAGAGGGTGCGCAGGAACTTGCGACCGCGCACGCGCTCGTCGTTGTAGATCAGGGCGAACAGCAGGCCCAGCAGGAAGCTGGAGACGACCGTCAGGATCGCGAACCCGAAGGTCCAGGCCGTGACCCGGAGCAGCGGCTTCGCGTAGTCGGGGTCCGTGACCGCCGTGACGAAGTTCTCGAAGCCGATGTTCACGCGGTATCCGACCGGCAGCGTGGTGCCATCCGTGCCCACGAAGGTGCCGTACTCGTTCGGCGTGTACTCGACCCCCGTCTCGGTGTTCGTCAGTGTCACCGTGTCCGGGTCCCACTCGAGCGACGACGTGAAGGTCGACACGGTCGAGCCTTCACGCGTGCGCAGTGATCCGTCCTCGGCATTGTCCGACACCGCGACGCGGAGATCGGTGACGTCCTGCGCGAGCTCTTGGTCGCTGAGGATCTCGAGCCTCGGGATGACCTCCCAGCCGGGAACCTCGGTGGGGCGGCCGTTCTCGTCGATCGCTCCGCCGTCCACGGGGGTCAGTGGTTCCTCGGCGGTGCCGACGCTGATGACGCCGCCGATCGAGACCGCGAAGCCGAGCGTCTCGCCGTCGCGCACGACGGCAAGCGGGAGAGTCTCGGCCTCCGCGACCTGGCGCTCGGCCTGGATCAGGGCGGCGTCGACCGCCTGGTCGAGCGAGACGTTGTGGCCGGCGCCGTAGTTCGTGGTGGCCACGTAGGCCGTGTAGATCATCGTGAAGACCTGGAAGATCAGCAGGAAGACCAAGCCGGGGTAGATGTACTTGAGCGCGAGCGTGCGGCGCGAGAAGTAGACCCAGTCGGCCGCGACCAGCAGGATCACGGACGCGCCCAGGATGACCCAGGCCTGCGCGTTCCACGCCGACATGATGACGGCCACGCCCAGGGCGTTGACCAGCATCATGAGGAGCAGCTTGATGATGAAGCCCCATCCCAGGCCCGAGAGCCGGCGTGCCAGCGGCTCCTGCTGCGGCTTCTGCGGCTGCTCCGCGACTTCCGTGGTCATGTGCACTCCTGCTCGTGCTCGTGGGGGTGAAGGGAGGGGACGGGTGGGGTGGAGCGGGGGATCCGGTGGGGCGGTACGCTCACGCGCCCCGCCCCACCGGAGGTTGCACTAGCCCGCGAGGGAAGCGCTGAGGTCCTCGACCATCTTGTTCCAGGTCTCGGCCGGGTCAGCGCCCTTGATGATCGCCGACTGCGCGGCGTTCCAGAAGTCCCACACGGAACCCATCTCGGGGATGCTCGGCATGGGCACGCCGACCTCGGCGGAGGCCTGGAAGCCAGCGATGGCGTCCGGGTACGCGGCCGAGGCCGTGTCGACACCCTCGAATGCAGGCAGACGCGGGTCGGCGTCGTACAGGGCCTGCATGGCCTCGGGGGTCGCGATGTAGTTCGTCAGGAACTCGTTCGCGAGCAGGGCGTTCGCGCTCTGCGAGGAGACGTAGAAGCCCTGGACGCCCACGAAGGGTCCAGCGTCCTGGTCGCCGGCAGGCGGAGCCGGGTTCACGACGAAGTTGACGTCCGCGTAGTCACCCAGCGCCCACGGGCCCTGGATCGTGTACGCGCACTCACCCGAGTTGAACAGCTCGTTGTTGATGGCGTAGTCGACGGTGGTCGAGATGTAGCCCTCGCCCGCCTCGCCATTGTCGTAGAGCCACTGAGCGAAGGCCTCGCCGGCCTCGCCGCCCATGCCCACCTCGGAGGTGTACGAGCCGCCCTCCTGGACGAACACCGGGGCACCGAACGAGGTCTGGAACGGGTACATCGTGTAGCCGTCACCGGTCTCGCCGTTGGTGTTGATGCAGAACGGGCGCTCCGCACCCGAGTCAATGCCGCGCTGGATCATGTCATCCCACGACGACGGCGCCTCCTCGCCCACGAGGTCGACGTTCTGGATGAGCGCGATCGCCTCGAGCGCGTACGGCATGCCGTACAGCTGGCCGTCGTAGCTCATCGCGTCGACGCCCACCTGGGTGAAGCTGGACGCGTTGGCGCCCAGATCGACGGTGTTGACGACTCCGCCCTCGATGAGGGCGCCCAGCCAGTCGTGAGCGCCGATCGTGATGTCGGGGCCCTCGCCGGTGGGGACCTGCGCGAGGAAGTCCGCACGGATGTCCTCGAAGTTCTTCTGGACGAGGGTCACGGTCGCGCCGGTCTCCTCCTCGAACACGGCCGCGGCTGCCTCGACGGCGGGCTCGCGGTTCTCGTCGACCCAGACCGTCAGCTCGATGCCCTCGCCTGCGGGGGCCTCGGAGGTCTCTTCCGGAGTCGACGTCGGCTCCGTGGTCTCTGCGGGCTCCGGGTCGCTGCTGCACGCGGCCAGGAGCGCGGCGGTCGCCACGAATGCGGCTCCCATACCAATCTGCTTGCGCATCTTCTCTTCCTTCCAGAGATGGCCGCATCGCACTCTCTCGAGCGAGATCGCGTCGCTGCGACCGTTGGCACCTTCCAGACTATGCGTCCGGACGGCTTGTGGTGGTGGTGGTGGTGGTTCGGTGGTGTGCCGGGGCAAACCTCACCCCGAGGTCGGTGGCCGTCACTGCCCACCTCCCTGTCGAGCCGATGCGGTGCGCACGACGGCGACGCCGCCTCCCGCGAGCTCGAGCGTTCCTTCGATCTCGGCGCCGGTCAGCAGATCGGCTCCCGTGATCTCCAGCTCCACGTCATCGTCGCCGTGGTTGACGGCGATGACGAAGTCCTGTGCGTCCCCGCGGCGCGAGATGACCTCGACTCCTGCGGGGAACGATGGCGGGGTGATGCCCGCGTCGGCGTACACGTCTGCGGTCACCGCCGCCAGCGCATCGGCGCTGAGACGCGTGCCCACGTACCAGCCCGTGCCCTCGCCACGCTGGTGGCGGGTGATAGCCGGGAGGCCGTCGCCGGGGCCTCCCACGAAGGTGCCGCGCACCTCGGCGCCTGTGAGCCCGATGTCCTCGGCCCACACGTCTGCCGACAGCGCGGCGTCGCCGTAGGCGATCTCCATCGCGCGGCCTTCCCGCAGCGGCAGGAACTCCTCGACCGTGAGCCCGAGCGCATCCTTCAGGGGCGCGCCAAAGCCGCCCGCGTGGACCGCGTCGTTCTCGTCGACGATTCCGGAGAACGCGCCCACGAGCAGCGTCCCGCCGCGCTCGACATAGCGAGTGAGATTCTCTCCGGCCGATGCGGTCAGGAGATAGGACGAAGGCGCCACCACGAGCTTGTAGCGGCTGAGGTCGTGCTCCGGGTGGGCGAAGTCGACCGTCACGTTGTCACGCCACAGGCGCTCGTAGAACGCGCGCATCCGCTCGCGGAACTGCATGTCGTCCGAGGGACGCCACTCGAGATCGTGCGCCCACAGCGACTCCCAGTCGTAGAGCACGGCGACCTCGGCCTCGACGCGCGAGCCCTGAACCTCGGCGAGGTCCTTCAGGTGCGCGCCCAGCTGGACCACCTCGCGGAACACGCGCGACTGCGTCCCCGCGTGCGGCACCATCGCCGAGTGGAACTTCTCCGCGCCCGAACGGGAGGCGCGCCACTGGAAGAACATGATCGCGTCCGCGCCGCGCCCGAGGTGCGTGATCGCATTGCGGCGCATCTCTCCCGGTCGCTTCGCGGTGTTGTGCCCCTGCCAGTTCACGGCGGACGTGGAGTGCTCCATGAGCATCCACGGCGCACCTCCGCCAACGGAGCGGGTGAGGTCGGCGGACAGCGCCAGGCCCACGTGGGCGTCCTCGTCGGGCGACCACAGGTAGTGATCGTCCGCGACCACGTCGACCTCCTGGGCCCACTTCCACAGGTCCGTGTTCCACGACTGGTGGGCCATGAAGTTGGTGGTGATGGGCTGGGTCGCGTGGGCACGGATCGCGTCACGCTCGATGCGGAAGCACTCGCGGAGCTGGTCGTCGGTGAAGCGTGCCCAGTCGAGCTTCATCGCGGGGTTGACGATGGTGGGCGTCGCGGCAGGCGCGACCACGTGCTCCCAGTCGTCGTAGCGCTGTCCCCAGAAGGCCGTGCCCCACGCGGCGTTGAGCGCCTCGAGGGTCTCGTAGCGCTCCTGCAGCCACCGCCTCCAGGACGCGACGGCCGCAGGCCCGAAGTCCTCGGCGACGGGCACGCCGTACTCGTTGTGCACGTGCCACAGCACCACCGCGGGGTGCGACGCGTAGCGCTTCGCGAGCTCGGTCGCCATGCGAGCGATCGCCTCGCGATACGGCGCCGAGGCGTGGGAGGCCATGCCGCGCGAGCCGAAGCCCATGACCCGGCCGTCCTTGTCAGTGACGCGAGCGTCCGGGTACGCGGCGAAGAACCACGCCGGGGGCGAGACGGAGGGGGTGCCCAGATCGGCGGCGATGCCGTTGGCGTGCAGCAGATCGAGAAGGTCGTCCATCCACGCGAAGTCGTACAGGCCCTCCTTGGGCTCGAGCATCGCCCACGAGAAGATTCCCACGGACACCAGGTTCACTCCGGCCTCGCGCATCAGCGCGACGTCCTCGTCCCACACCTCGCGAGGCCACTGCTCGGGGTTGTAGTCCCCGCCGTAGACCAGGCCCTCGAGGGCGGGCCAGGCTGCTGCCGTCATGACACTCCGTTGGATCTCGTGGCCGGTGGGGCCGGGTGGTGAGGTCACCTCGTCGGGGGAACTGTGACCGGTCCCAGTCTTACTCTCCGCGAGGGCCTCAGGCAAATCCTCGGCGTGGATCGTAATGCAACTGTGACCGGTCTCACTCTCGAGCGATGGAAACGCTTACATACTGAATGTCCGCTCGTCGCAATGCAAGTTCACGGTGGTGTCGTTACGAAATTGTCACCGTTTGCACTCCGGACGCCCCGCGCGACCAGGACCCGGGCTAGGCTCTTGCTCCGTGACCACCGACGGCCTGGAGAGGCGCAAGCCCACCATTCGCGACGTCGCCGCAGAGGCCGGCGTCTCGCGAGGGACGGTCTCGCGCGTGATCAACGGCGGTCACTGGGTCTCCCCCGCGTCGCGGGAGGCGGTGGAGAAGGCGATCGAGTCCACGGGCTACTACGCCAACCACCACGCGCGCTCGCTCGCGACCGGTCGCGCGAACTCCATCGCATTCCTGCTGACCGAGCCCACCCAGCTGCTCTTCGACGACCCGACCTTCTCGTTGCTGCTGCGCGGAGCGGCCGAAGCGGTGTCCAAGCGCCACCAGACGCTCGTGCTCCTCGTGGCCGGCACCGATGAGGAACGGCGCAACGTCGCTCACTTCGTGGGCGCGCGGCACGTCGACGGCGTGCTCCTGATCTCCTCGCACGAGGAGGATCCCATGCTCGAGACCCTGATCGACTCGGGCATCCCGACCGTCGCGTGCGGGCTTCCTCTCGGCCACCAGGGCGAGATCCCGACGGTGTCGGTCGACGAGATCGGCTCGGCTCGGACCGCGGTCCACCACCTCCTCGACCAGGGCCGCTCCCGGATCGCGATGATCGCCGGGCCCGCCGACACCCCCGGCGGCAAGTACCGCCTGGTGGGCTATCGCGAGGAACTCGGCGACGCCTTCGATGAGCGCTTGGTCGAGGCGGGCGACTATTCGACCGCGTCCGGCACGGCCGCGATGGAGAGACTGCTCGAGCGAGCGCCCGACATCGACGCCGTGTTCGCGGCCTCGGACCGTATGGCCTCCGGCGCAATCAACGCGCTGCGCCGCCATGGCCGCGACGTCCCGGGCGACGTCGCGGTGGTGGGCTTCGACGACTCCGGGCTCGCCGAGCGCATGGAACCGCCGCTGACCACCATGCGCCAGCCGTTCGATGAGATCAGCGAGCAGATGGTCGAACTGCTGTCGCAGATCGTCGCGGGCCGCAGCCCCGAGTCGCTCACCCTGCCTGCTCCCCTGATCAAGCGCGCGACCGCCTGACCGGCGGCCGCCCCGCCAGCGCATCGGCCCTCCGTGCGCGTCCCAGCAGGCGCTCAGTGCCCAAGACTGGCGCTCCTCGGCGCTGATCGCCTGCCAGCGCCCACGAGCGCCATCCGTCGGCCACCTCCCGCGAGTGACTGAGTGCCCAGAACGGCGCGATCCGGGCAGCCAGCCACTCGTGGGGCGCACGCGCGCACGCTGCACCCGACCCGCGCATCGGCCCGCGCCGTGGTGTCGACCCGCCCCCAATGCGGGTAGGTTCGTTCCATGGCGTTCCCAGGAGAGCTGTCCATCGGTCGGATCCCCGTCGTCGGCGTCGGGCCATCGCTCGAGGAGGGCCGCTGGGCGGCACGCGCGGTGGTGGGCGAGGCCGTGCCCATCTGGGCGACGATCTTCCGCGAGGGCCACGACTCGGAGGGCGCAACCGTGGTCGTCACGCGCCCTGACGGCAAGCGCGACGTGATCCCGATGCCGTGCAAGGACTGGGGAAATTCGCTGTACGAGGCGATCTTCATCCCCAAGCTCGAGGGCCACCACACGTTCCGCGTGGAAGCATGGTCGGACCCGTACGCGACCTGGGCCCACGCGGCGGAGGTCAAGGTCAGGGCCGGCGTCGACGTCCAGCTCATGCTGGACGAGGGCGTCAGGGTGCTGACCGAGGCGGTACGCAAGGTGCGGCGGAAGGCGGCCCGCAAGGAGCTGCTCGAAGCCGCGATCGCCTCCCTGCAGGACACGGACCTGGCGCCCGAGGCGCGGCTCGCGCCGGCGATCGACGACGGAGTCCGCACTGAGCTCACGGAGCGCCCACTGCGCGCGTGGGTGAGCCCGTCGCGCGAGTACCCACTGCTCATCCAGCGCGAGAAGGCCCTGGTATCCGCGTGGTACGAGATCTTCCCGCGGTCGATCGGGGCGCGCCGCGACCGCGCGACCGGCGAGTGGCGCTCGGGGACCTTCACGACGGCGTCGAAGCGCCTGCCCGAAATCTCCGAGATGGGCTTCGACGTCGTCTATCTGACGCCCATCCACCCCATCGGCGACACCCATCGCAAGGGGCGCAACAACTCGCTCCAGACCGAGCCGGGCGATCCCGGAAGCCCCTACGCGATCGGCGCCGCCGAGGGCGGGCACGATGCGATCCACCCCGAGCTCGGCACCATGCGGCAGTTCAAGAACTTCGTGAAGAAGGCGCACGAGCACGGTCTCGAGGTCGCACTCGATCTAGCGCTGCAGTGCAGCCCTGACCACCCCTGGGTCACGGAGCACCCCGAGTGGTTCACGACGCGGGCAGACGGCACCATCGCGTACGCCGAGAACCCGCCCAAGAAGTACCAGGACATCTACCCGCTGAACTTCGACAACGACCCCGAGGGTATCTACCAGGCCATTCGTGACGTTCTGCAGGTGTGGATCGACGCCGGCGTGACGCTGTTCCGCGTCGACAACCCACACACCAAGCCGCTCACCTTCTGGGAGCGGCTGCTCACCGACATCGCGCGCACCCACCCCGAGGTGATCTTCCTGTCCGAGGCCTTCACCCGGCCCGCGATGATGCACACCCTCGCCCGCATCGGCTTCCACCAGTCGTACACGTACTTCACGTGGCGCCAGAGCGCCGAGGAGATGGGCGAGTACCTCGAGGAGGTCTCCGGCAAGGGCTCGTTCTACATGCGCCCCAACTTCTGGCCCACCACGCACGACATCCTCACGCCGGACGTGCAGGCGGGCGG
>NZ_CAJXJX010000118.1 GCF_913055775.1 uncultured Demequina sp.
GCCGGATGCGGTCGGAGACATTGAGCCCCGATCCCTTGCGCGTGTCCTGCACCGTGCGGATGAGGTCGCGCGCGTACCCCTCGGCCTCGAGCTCGTCGGTCAGCGCGGTGTCGAGCATCACAAAACCGCCTGACGGCAGGACGGACGCCGCCACCGCGTCGTCGCCCGAGCCGCCGATGACCGTCGCGAGCTCGTACTCGCCCTCCTCGAGGGCGACGCCGCCGGACGTCACGACGCCGTCGACCTCGGTCCAGTCACCCGTCTTCGACCCGCGGATCGCGGCCTGGACATCCTTGCCGATGCGCGGGCCGGCAGCGCGGGCGTTCACCGTCAGGCGGCGCTCGACCGGGTTCGCGGCCGTGAACTCCTCGACGGTCACGCGGTGCACCGCCTTGACGTTGAGCTCGGCGGCGATGAGGTCCGCATACGCGGCGAGCGCGTCGACGTCCGCGACGGCCACCGTGAGTGACGCGAGCGGCTGACGCACGCGGATCTGCTCCTTCTTGCGCAGCGCGTGCGCGGTGGAGACCACCTCGCGCACCTGATCCATGACCTCGCCGAGCGACGAGTCACGCCACTCCTCGGGCGCCACGGGGTAGTCGGTGAGGTGGATCGAGCGACCGCCGGTGAGACCGCGCCAGACCTCCTCCGTCAGCAGCGGCAGCAGCGGCGCCGCGGCGCGCGTGACGGCCTCCAGGACCGTGAACAGCGTGTCGAACGCTGCCGGGTCCTCGTCCCAGAAGCGGTCGCGCTGGGTGCGCACGTACCAATTCGTCAGCAGGTCCATGAAGGCCTGCAGCGTGTCGGACGCGCCAGGCACGTCGTAGACGTCGAGCTGGCGACCCATGTCGTCGAGCATCTCCGCGGTCTTCGCGAGCACATAGCGGTCCATGACCGGCATGTGCGGGATGTCGTCCTCGTGCACGGCCGATGCGGGCATCCCCTCGCCGTTGTTCGCGGCACCCGCGTACAGCGTGAAGAAGTAGTAGGACGACCACAGCGGCAGCATCACCTCGCGCACGCCCTCGCGGATGGCCTCCTCCGTCACGATGAGGTTGCCGCCGCGCAGGATGGGGCTGCGCATGAGGAACCAGCGCATCGCGTCCGAGCCGTCGCGGTGGAACACCTCGTTGACGTCAGGGTAGTTCCGCAGGGACTTGGACATCTTGCGGCCGTCGGAGCCCAGCACGATGCCGTGCGAGATGCACGTCGTGAACGCGGGGGTGTCGAACAGCGCGGTCGCGAGCACGTGCATGACGTAGAACCAGCCGCGGGTCTGGCCGATGTACTCGACGATGAAGTCCGCGGGGTGGTGGCCGTCGAACCACTCGCGGTTCTCGAATGGATAGTGCACCTGGGCGAACGGCATCGAGCCGGAGTCGAACCACACGTCGAAGACGTCGGGGATGCGGCGCATGACGGACTTCCCGGTCGGGTCGTCCGGGTTGCGGCGCGTGAGGTCGTCGATGTAGGGCCGGTGCAGGTCGGGCTCGCCGTCCTCGTTCAGCGGCAGGCGGCCGAAGTCGCGCTCGAGCTCCTCGAAGCTGCCATACACGTCCGTGCGCGGGTAGGCAGGGTCGTCGCTCACCCACACGGGGATGGGCGTGCCGAAGTAGCGGTTGCGCGAGATCGACCAGTCGCGGGCCCCCTCAAGCCACTTGCCGAACTGGCCGTGCTTGATGTGCTCAGGAACCCAGGTGATCTGCTCGTTGAGCTCGACCATGCGCTCGCGGAACTCGGTGACGCGCACGAACCACGACGAGATCGCGCGGTAGATCAGCGGGTTGCGGCAGCGCCAGCAGTGCGGGTAGCTGTGGTCGTAGGTCTCGTGGCGCAGCACGACGCCGCGCTCCTTGAGGTCCGCGATGATCGGCTTGTTCGCGTCGAAGACCTGCTGACCCACATAGTCAGGCACCTCGCTGGTGAAGCGGCCCTTGGAGTCGACCGGGATCACGGTGCCGATCCCGGCCTCCGCGCACACCAGGGCGTCGTCCTCACCGAAGCCGGGCGCCATGTGCACGATTCCCGTGCCGTCCTCCGTGGACACGAAGTCCCCGGTGAGCACCTGGTGGGCGTTGTCTATCCCGGCGAAGTAGGCGAAGGGCGGCTGGTAGCCCAGCCCGGCCAGCGAGGCGCCGGGCACGGTCGCGAGCACCTCGGCGCCCTCGCCCAGCTCTCGCCCGTAGGCGGCCAGACGCGACGCGGCGAGCACCACGCGACGTCCGGCGAACTCGCCCTCGGCGGGGGCGACCACGACGTAGTCGATCTCCGGACCCACGGCGGTCGCGAGATTGCTCGGCAGCGTCCAAGGCGTGGTGGTCCAGATGAGCAGCTCGGCGCCGGCGAGGTCGCCGGGAGCGTCCACCAGGGGCAGCGCCACGGTCAGCGCCGGGTCCTGGCGGTTCTGATAGACGTCGTCGTCCATGCGCAGCTCGTGGTTGGACAGTGGGGTCTCGTCGCGCCAGCAGTACGGCAGCACGCGGTGGCCCTCGTACGCCAGGCCCTTGTCGTACAGCGACTTGAAGGCCCAGATCACCGACTCCATGAAGGTGGGGTCGAGCGTCTTGTAGTCGTTGTCGAAGTCCACCCAGCGCGCCTGGCGGGTGACGTACTCCTGCCACTCGTCGGTGTACTTGAGCACGGAGTCGCGGCACGCCTTGTTGAAGGCCGCAATGCCCATCTCCTCGATCTGCGACTTGTCGGTGATGCCGAGGATGCGCTCGGCCTCGAGCTCGGCCGGCAGTCCGTGCGTGTCCCACCCGAAGCGGCGCTCGACCTTCTTCCCCCGCATGGTCTCGAAGCGCGGCACCACGTCCTTGGCGTACCCGGTCAGCAGGTGGCCGTAGTGCGGCAGGCCGTTGGCGAACGGCGGGCCATCGTAGAAGACGTACTCGTCCGCGTCCGCCCGGTTGTCGATCGACGCCTGGAAGGTGCTGTCCTCCTTCCAGTAGGCCAGCACCTCCTCCTCGAGCGCGGGGAAGTTCGGGGAGGCGGGAACCTCGGCGGAGGGCCGATGCAGGGGGTACGAGCTCATGATTCCTTCAGTGGTCCGTGCGTCAACTCGGGCGAGGACGCTCCCGGTTCCGACCTCCGGCCGGACCCGCTCGCGCGGTACCACCTCGCTTGCCGCTCTCCCCTGCCGTGCAGGCGAATCGCGACCACTCCTGCCCCCGCTGCCACGGAGGCGCCGCTGTGACGGGCTGCCCGTGCGGTTCTAGTCCCCGGTCTCCCGAGTTTCTTCCGCAAGCTCACCGGTGATGGCCGGGTCTGCGCTTTGCCCACCAGTGTACGGGACGGGACTGTCGCATCGGCCGCCAGCCACCGCATCGGCCCTGCACCACCGCATCGGCCCTCCTCACGTGCGCGGCGCGCGGCACCCCTCCGACGGACATAGGCTCGAGCCATGGATGACCTGACTGCCCTTGCCGACGAGTTCTACGACTTCGCCCTCGCCTCGAGCCCGTTCTCACTCATGTGGGCCGGCAAGCTCGAGCATCTCGCCGAGTGGGACGACTTCTCGCGCGCCGGCCGCGCGGAGCTCGTGGAGCGCATGCAGGAGTTCGCGGACAGGGCGGCTGCGATCGACACCGCGGGCGATCCGCAGGCGACCGCGCTGCGCGATGCGCTCGCATCGACGGCGCTGTCCGAGGTGCGCGGCGAGCCATGGACGGTCGAGCTGCAGCACCTCAACCCCAAGATGGGCGCGTTCGAGCTGATGCTGTCGTTCATCGACAACTACTCGCTCGCGACGGCACAGCACGGCGCCGACTACCTCGAGAAGCTGCGCGGCATGCCCGCCGCGTTCCTGCAGATCGCTCAGGTGGCTGCAGAGGCCGCCGACGACGGCATCATCGCCCCGGCGAGCCACCTGACCGCGACGGCGGACTCTGTGGCCGCCTACCTCGCGAGCCCCGAGGGCGACGAGGACCGCCTCGCCGCGCAGGCGCCGCCCGCGGACATCTCCGACGAGGACAAGGACGCGTGGAAGGCCGAGCGGGCGCAGATCATCGCCGAGGTGGTCCGCCCCGGCCTCACCACCTTCGAGGCGACGCTGCGCGCGCTCGCGTCGCGGGGCATGCCGGATGACAAGCCCGGCCTGGTGCACCTGCCCGGCGGCGCGGACGTCTACCGCGAGAAGATCTACTCTCACCTGCTGCTCGAGCGCACGGGCGAGGAGATCCACCAGATCGGGCTCGACCAGATCGCGAAGCTCGAGGACGAGTACCGCGAGATCGCCGGGCCGCTGCTGGGCACCGACGACGTCTCCGAGATCTACGCCAAGCTGCGTGACGACGAGTCGATGAAGTACCGCGACGCGGTGCCGCTGATCGCGGACGCGGAGCTCGCGCTCAAGAAGGCCGATGCGGCGGCGCCGGACTGGTTTGCCGTGGTCCCGGAGACGCCGTGCCTCGCCGAGGCGACGCCCTTTGGTCCGATGGCGTACTACTCGTCGCCGGATCCCGAGACGGGCAAGGTGGGCAAGTTCTACTTCAACACCTCGCACCCGGAGGCGTGGTCCACGTACGAACTGGAGGCCATCGTGTTCCACGAGGGCATCCCGGGCCACCACCTGCACCTCGCGCTCAACGCAGAGAACACTGCGATCCACAAGGTGCAGCGCGAGTTCCACTCGACCGCGTACGCGGAGGGCTGGGGGCTCTACACCGAGCGGCTGTCCGACGAGATGGGGCTGTACTCGTCGCAGCTGTCCCGCGTGGGCATGCTGAGCGCGGACTCGCTGCGCGCGTGCCGCCTGGTGGTCGACACCGGCATGCACGCGTTGGGATGGTCGCGCGAGCAGGCCATCCAGTACATGCTCGACCACTCCCCCATGGACCGTGGCCACATCGAGCAGGAGATCGACCGCTACATCGGCATGCCTGGCCAGGCGCTGGCGTACATGATCGGGCGGCTCGAGATCCAGGACATGCGCCGCGAGGCGGAGGCGAAGCCGGGCTTCGACATCCGCGAGTTCCACGACCGCTTCCTCAAGTACGGCTCGGTGCCGCTGTCGACCGCGCGACAGCAGGTGCTCGCGGACTGACGGGCGCCGTGGGGGGCTGGAGGAACATCGCCGCGGCGCCCGCCGCTGCCCTCGTAGACCGCGCCCCCACCCGGGATGGAGACGCCATGGCGACCCGTGTACGCAACGCCACCCTCGCATCGGCTTGCCTGGGGGGGGCGCTGGTGCTGGCGGCCTGTTCCGGCGACGGCTCGGCGGATCCCTCGCCGTCGTCGACGGCGGCTGGCTCCGTGCCCCAGGTCACTGCGGGCTCCGGTGCGCCGGGCGAGCCGGCGGTCGCGCCGTCGGTGAACTCGGAGGTGACCAGCGTCGAGGTGACCGGCATCGAGCCGATCGCCACGGACCTCGCGGCGCCCTGGGACGCCGTCTTCACGTCTTCCGGGGACGCTCTCGTCACCGAGCGCGACGCCGGCCGCATCCTCCGGGTGAGCGGCGGCACGACCACGGCCCTCACGGGCCCGGGGGCCGATGCGCTGGCGGCCGCCGTGGATGCGTCCGGCGAGGCGGGGCTGCTGGGGCTCGCGCTGCTGCCGGGCGACGACAGCGTGCTTTACGCGTACCTCACGCGCGGCGACGGCAACGCGGTGGTGCGCATGAGTCTCGACGGCGACGCGCTGTCCGCGCCGGTGGACGTGGTCGCCGGGATCCCCAAGGCGCGCAATCATGACGGCGGACGCATCGCGTTCGGGCCGGACGGGCACCTGTATGTCGCGACGGGAGACGCCGCGCAGGCGCAGCTGGCGCAGGAGCGCGACTCGCTCGCCGGGAAGATTTTGCGGGTGGTGGCGGATGGGTCCGACGCGGACGGCTCGATGCCGGAAGACAACCCGTTCGGAGACCTCGTGTGGTCCATGGGCCATCGCAACGTCCAGGGGCTGGCGTGGCTGCCGGACGGCACGATGGTCGCCTCGGAGTTCGGGCAGAACGACGCGGACGAACTCAACCAGATCGAGCCCGGCGCCAACTACGGGTGGCCGGAGGTCGAGGGCCTGCTGGGTTCGCCTGACGGGACCCAGTTGGGCGACACCGTAGACGGCTTCACGTACCCGGTGGCGCAGTGGCAGCCCACGTCCTCCGCCTCCCCGAGCGGCATCGCCGCCACCGAGCTCGGCGTGTTCGTGGCCGCGCTGCGCGGCGAGACACTGTACTGGGTGCCCTACGGCTCGCCGGGCTTCGGGAAACCCCAGGCGATCGTCCAGGATCTGGGCCGCCTGCGCGCGGCGGTGACAGACGGCGCGGACGTGTACGTGCTCACCAACAACACCGACGGCCGCGGCAGCCCTCGCGTGGCCGACGATCGGCTGGTGAAGCTGGAGCTCTCGGCGGGTTGACCCAGCTCAGGCCTGGGGCTCTGGGCGTGAAGCGTCCGGGTGGAGCACCGCAGACAAGAGGAAGCGGCGAGTGTCGCCGCCCGGGGCCGCCTCCGCCTGCTCCTCACGCGCCTGCTCCTCATAGCGCTCCACGACCGCGGCAATCTCGCCGGCCATCGCAAGCGCCTGCTCGTCAGTGAGGTCGAGCGCGACCTGCCGGAACGACACCGGGTCCTGCGCTGTGACCCCGCCGTCGACCGCGTGCGCGAACGCCGCCCCGACCGAGGCTGTGAACGCCGCGATGCCGGACTTCAGCGCCGCGGAATCGAGATCGCCGGAGGCCGTCACCTCGTCGGAGACCAGCGCGAACGTGCGTTCGACGGCACCCCGCACCTCGCGCTCCGCCACCACCCGGATCGCCCCGGCCTCGAGCAGCACGCCCGCGTGACGGTACAGGCTGGTGCGCGCCACGTCCGGCATCGCATCGGCGAGCTGCGCGGTCGTCAGCTCCCGCCCGCCCAGCGCCAGCACGATGCGCATGCGGACGGGGTGCAGGAGCACGTCGGGGTCGGTCACGCTTGCATTCTACGCAATCAGTCCCAATAATGGAACTAATGACGAGGGCGCGTCGTGCAGCCCCGCATCACCCGTGAGGATCGACGTGGACACCACCCTGACCTTCCGCTCGCGAGGACTGATCCTCGCGGGCTCCCTGCGCCGCCCCGACGCCGTCGAGCCCGCCTCGCCCTCCCCCACGGCACTGCTGCTCGCCGGCTCCGGCGACATCGATCGCGACGGCGACCAGAAGCGGATCGCGCTCGGCATCCAGCGCCTGCTCGCCGAGCGCCTCGCCGAGTGGGGCTGGACCAGCCTGCGGTACGACAAGGCCGGCGTGGGCGCATCCGAGGGCGACTACCTCACCACGACGCTGCTCGAGGAGAGGGCCGATGCGCGGGCCGCCCTGGCAGCCACAGTCCAGGCCGCGCACGGCGCGCCAGTGGTCGTCATCGGCCACAGCGCGGGGTCGCTCCACGCCGCCGCCCTCGCGGCCGAGTCTCCGGAACTGGTCGCGGGCGTCGTGCTGCTCGCCTGCCCGGCACAGGACGGCGAGGCGGTGCTGCGCGGGCAGGCGGCGCACCTCGAGCCCACCATCCCCGCGTTCGCGCGAGCGCTCCTGCGCCTCATGCGCCAGACAGTTGCGGGACAGCAGGCCAAGGCGATCGCCAAGCTCCGCGCCACCACCACGCCTTCGGCGCGCATCGGCGGAGCCCAGGTCAACGCCGGCTGGATGCGCGAGTTCCTCGACGAGGATCCCCTGGTGGCCCTCCGCCAGGTGACCGTGCCTGCGCTCGCCATCACCGGCGACAAGGACATCCAAGTGGAGGCGGCAGACCTCCCGGCCATCGCATCGGCCGTCCGTGGACCGGTGACCACGGCCGCGCCCGCAGACGTCGACCACCTACTGCGCGAGGAGTCCGCCGAGGCCTCGCTCCCGCAGCGGTACAAGCATCAGATCGGCAAACCCCTGGCAGCGAGCGTCACGGAGCCCCTGGGCGCTTGGCTGGCGGAGCGCGCCGCGCGAAACTGACGGCGCCACCAGCGCCGGCACAGCAGGGCAGGAACAGCACAGGCCCTCGGCGCGTTCTCCGGGCGGAAGGCGCTCAGGCGCCGCGACTCGTCCCCTGACACCGATGTGAACCCCCTGGAAGACCTGCTTGTACAACGCGCCCCGCACGGCGGAGCTCGAGACGCCCCTGCTGGGGGGAACCGCCTCGCTCCGCGACGCCCACGACACCCTCGACGACACTGTCGAGCTCCCGCCTGCCACTGAGAGTGCGCCAGGCGACGCAGCCGCGCCCGCAAGCGTGTGGGCGGAGGCCGAGCCGACCACCCTGTCAATCCCGGTCGTCTCGAGCGCGCAGCCCGTGGTGCTCGACGAGCCGGTCGCGGCCACGCGCTCGATCGAATCGCTCATGCTCACCACCCGCACCGCGCGGGTGGCGCTGCTCGCGCTGGCCGGCTGCGCGTTCGCCTTCGGCGTCAACGAGGCGTCGATCGTCGCGATGAGCTCGTCGGTCGCGGCGGGGCTGGGCGTGCCGGTCGCGACGATCGAGCCGCACGACAACAATCCGCTCAAAGTCTCGGCGAGCGTCGAGGAGGCGTTACTGAACCTGCTGCTTCGCCCGGCGAAGCAATATGCCGTGCCGATCGA
>NZ_CAJXJX010000119.1 GCF_913055775.1 uncultured Demequina sp.
TGTACCCGCCGGACCGGACCCTGACCGAGACCGCGCACGACCGCCTGCAGACCATCGCCGCGAACACGGACCTGGGCGCGGGCATGGCCGTCGCCATGAAGGACCTCGAGATCCGCGGCGCCGGCAACCTGCTGGGCGCCGAACAGTCCGGCCACATCGAGGGCGTGGGCTTCGACCTCTACATCCGCATGGTGGGCGAGGCCGTCGCCGGCTTCCGCGGCGAGGGCGGCGAGGAGCGCGCCGCCGTCACGATCGACCTGCCGGTCGACGCTCACATCCCCACGCAGTACATCGAGCACGAGCGGCTGCGGCTCGAGGCGTATCGCAAGATCGCGGACGCCGCGGACGCCGATGCGCTGGTCGCCATCGAGGACGAGCTGCGGGACCGCTACGGCAACCTTCCGGAGCCCGTCGAGCATCTGTTCGCGGTGGCCCGTCTCCGGCTCGACGTGCGCGCGGCGGAGATCACGGACGTCGTCGCGCAGGGGAAGTACGTGCGCTTCAGCCCGCTCGAACTGCCCGACTCCGCGGCGCTGCGCATCAACCGGCTCTACCCCGGAACCCTCATCAAGCCCGCCGTACGGCAGGTACTCGTTCCCGCGCCCACCACGTCGCGCATCGGCGGAAAGCCGCTGGAGGGGCCGGAGGTGCTCGACTGGGTGCGCGACGTGATCAAGGTGACCCGTCCGGCGACAGTAGGATGATGGCCATGCTTCGCCTGAATCGTCGTGCCGCCGCTGGCGCCGTCGCCGGCTCCGCGCTCCTGCTCGCTGGGTGCGCCGTCCCCGGACAGCCCGGCCAGGCCGGGACCGCCGCCGAGGTCGATGGCACCGTCATCACCAATCAGCAGGTCTCGGATCTGTACGACGTGTGGCTCGAGGACATCGGCAGCCCCGCCAACCGCCGTCAGGTCATCACCCTCGAGATGATGCGCGAACCGCTCGCGGCGCGAGCCGACGAGATCGAGTTCGAGCACGTGAGGGCTCAGGCGCGCGCGCAGGCCGAGGGCTTCCTGTCCCTGCAGGGATCGACGGCCGAGCCAACCGAGGAGATGGTCGACGCCTTCGAGGGCGCGCTGCTGCTCGCCGCTTTCACCGTCCTGCCGGAGGACACCTCCGTGATCGAGTCCGTCGCCCACGAGGTCGAGGCCAGCGCCGTGACCAGCGGGCGCACGGGCGAGTTCTCCGCAGACGCGTTCATGCAGTCGCTGACCGTGACGGCCGAAAAGGCGGTCGCGGCCGCACAGCAGGGCGTGGCGGCCTGGTTCCTCGAGTACAACGACGTCGTGGGCCTGGTCGAGCCGGACTCGCCGTGGATCGCCAGCGAGTAGTCGCCAGCGAGCACACCGATGAGTGAGGGAGTCGCGCGTCTGGTCCAGGTGATGGACACGTTGCGCTCGCCGGGCGGATGCCCCTGGGACGCGGAGCAGACCCACGAGTCGCTGACCGCCTATGCGCTCGAGGAGACCTACGAACTGATCGAGGCGATCGAGACCGGGACGCGCGACGACCTGCGTGAGGAGCTCGGCGACGTCCTGCTTCAGGTGGTGTTCCACGCTCGCGTGGCGCAGGAGCACCCCGAGGCGCCGTTCGACATCGACGATG
Organism: uncultured Demequina sp.; assembly: GCF_913055775.1. Classification (GTDB taxonomy): domain Bacteria; phylum Actinomycetota; class Actinomycetes; order Actinomycetales; family Demequinaceae; genus Demequina. The sequence continues at coordinate 1,605 of NZ_CAJXJX010000119.1, forward strand.
TCGCGCACGCCGTCGCGGACAAGCTCATCGAGCGTCACCCGCACGTGTTCGAGGACGGCGGCGAGCAGCTGACTGCGCAGGACACGCACGCGCGCTGGGAGCGCATCAAGAAGGAGACGAAGCAGCGCGAGTCCGTCATGGATGGCGTGCCCGCGGCTCAGCCGGCGCTGGCGCGGGCGCAGAAGGTGCTGTCGCGGGCGGCGCGCTCCGGCCTCGCTGTGCAGGACCCGGCGGGTGTGGGCATCGGCCAGCAGCTGCTCGCGCTCGTCGCGCGAGCGCAGGCCGAGGGCGTCGACGCGGAAGCGGCGCTGCGCGACGCGACCCGCGACTACGAGGCGGCGGCGCGTGAAGCCGAGGCCGCATCGGCCCCCTCCAGTGCCCCGACCCCGACCCCCGCAACCGTCACCGACGGTTCACCCACCTAGGACCCCAGTCACGAGGCGGCGCGCTAGTGCCGCCGATAGACTCGCCAGAGAACACCCCTCTACAACTGAAGGAGCATCATGGCCAGCATTGAGGCAATCGGCGCCCGCGAGATTCTCGACTCGCGCGGCAACCCGACCGTCGAGGTCGAGGTCGCGCTCGAGGACGGCACGTTCGCCCGCGCGGCAGTTCCCTCCGGCGCCTCCACCGGAGCCTTCGAGGCGGTCGAGCGCCGCGATGGCGGCTCGCGCTACCTGGGCAAGGGCGTCGAGCAGGCCGTGGACGCGGTCATCGACGACATCGCTCCGGAGATCGTCGGACTCGACGCGACCGAGCAGCGCATCATCGACCAGACCATGCTCGACCTGGACGGCACGGACAACAAGGGCAAGCTGGGCGCGAACGCAATCCTGGGCGTCTCGCTCGCGGTCGCCAAGGCTGCGGCGGACTCCGCTGACCTGGCCCTGTTCCGCTACATCGGCGGCCCCAACGCGCACCTGCTGCCCGTGCCGATGATGAACATCCTCAACGGCGGTTCGCACGCGGACTCCAATGTCGACATCCAGGAGTTCATGGTCGCCCCCGTGGGCGCCCCGAGCTTCCGCGAGGCCTACCGCTACGGCGCCGAGGTCTACCACGCCCTCAAGTCCGTGCTCAAGGAGCGCGGTCTGGCCACCGGCCTGGGCGACGAGGGCGGCTTCGCCCCCAACCTCGAGTCGAACCGCGCGGCGCTGGACCTGATCCTGGTCGCCATCGAGAAGGCCGGCCTCAAGCCCGGCGAGGACGTGGCGCTCGCGCTCGACGTCGCCGCGACCGAGTTCTTCAAGGACGGCGCCTACCAGTTCGAGGGTGTCGCCAAGTCCGGCGAAGAGATGTCCGCGTACTACGAGCAGCTCGTGGCGGACTACCCGCTGGTGTCCATCGAGGACCCGCTGTCTGAGGACGAGTGGAGCGACTGGTCGCACCTGGTGTCGACCATCGGCGACAAGACCCAGATCGTGGGCGACGACCTGTTCGTCACCAACCCGGTCCGCCTCAAGAAGGGCATCGACGAGGCCGCGGCCAACGCGCTGCTCGTGAAGCTCAACCAGATCGGCACGCTGACCGAGACCATCGACGCCGTGTCGATGGCGACGGCCGCGGGCTTCACCTCGATGGTGTCGCACCGCTCGGGCGAGACCGAGGACGTCACGATCGCTGACCTGGTCGTGGCCCTCAACACCGGCCAGATCAAGACCGGCGCGCCCGCCCGCGGTGAGCGCATCGCCAAGTACAACCAGCTGCTCCGCATCGAGGAGGAGCTCGACGACGCCGCGAAGTACGCCGGCACGTCGGCCTTCCCGCGCAGCTACTCGGCCTAACCGCCAGGCTTCGACGGCCGCGGCTCCCACATGCGGGGGTCGCGGCCGTCGTGCGTTCCCGGCGCCGTACCGCTCACCACACGGCTGTGACACCTGCGAGCCGTGTGTCAGGTGTGCATGCACTCCCGTCACGTCCGTCACATGCGCCTCGAGCGTGTGTTGAACAGGTACGAGCCTGGCGATTCCGGAGGCGCGCGGAGCGCCGTGAGCCCTGTACCCGGCAGCTCGGGGACAATCAGGGCGTGACTGCCTCCAAGCGCCCGGGCGCGCCGCGAACGTCCTCGACGTCGCGGCGCTCGACCGCGCGCCCCGAGGTTTCGCGCACCCGCGCCGGAGCGTCGCGGCCCACGGCCAAGCGCTCCGGGCCCACGACCGGCCCGATCGCGAAGCCGCAGAGCCGTCCCGGCGGCCCCACCCCGGGCCGCACCAGGGGAGACCAGGGCCCGCGGCTCGACCCGTCGCGCCCCAAGGGCTCGTGGACCGCCATGCTGACATGGCGCTCGGCGGTGATCGTCGGCGTGCTGGCGCTCGCCTTCGCGGTGGTCGCTCCCTCCGTGCGCGCGTACGTCGATCAGCAGGCCATGCTCGAAGGGCTGCGCGCGGATGCGGCGGTGGCCCAGGCCGAGGTCGACGATCTGAGCGCGGAGGTCGCCCGCTGGGACGACCCCGCCTTCCTGGTCGCGCAGGCCCGCGAGCGGCTCGCCTACGTGTTCCCGGGCGAGACGCCGTTCCGCGTGATCGACCCCGAGACCGTGACCGGCCCCGCGGAGGGATCGCCGGCCGCCGAGCGCGATCCCGAGGCGCTCGTGGGCGCCACGTGGTACGACCGCCTGTGGGAGACAGTGGTCGCCGCTGGGGAGGAGCCGGCCTCCGTCCGCTCGGCCGATGCAGGGGCTGAGGACGCGGGCGCGGCTGAGGGTGGCGACGGCGAGGCTGTCGAAGGCCCGTCGAGCAACGGCGATGCGGCTGATGGGAACGAGGAGGCCGCCGGGAGCTCGGCCGAGGACGCTCCCGTAGACTCGTCCGAGTGAGCGACACCCCTGCGACCGAGTCCGATCTGACGGTGCTGGCCGCCCAGTTGGGCCGTCAGCCGCGCGGGGTGGTGGCGATCGCCGCGCGTTGCGTGTGCGGCAACCCGACCGTGGTTCACACCGCACCGCGGCTTCCTGACGGCACACCCTTCCCGACGCAGTACTACCTCACGCATCCCGAGGCCGTCGCCGCGGTCTCGACCCTCGAAGCGCGCGGCGTCATGAAGGACATGACCGAGCGCCTGGCCCAGGAGCCCGCTCTGGCGGAGCACTACGCCCGCGCGCACGAGCAGTACCTCGCTGAACGCTACGCGCTCGACGACATCCCCGAGATTCACGGGATCTCCGCCGGCGGGATGCCCGACCGCGTCAAGTGCCTGCACGTGCTGGTGGGGCACGCGCTCGCGGCCGGACCCGGTGTGAACCCCCTCGGCGATGAGGCCCTCGAGATGATCCGCGGCCACTGGACCCCCACGCGCTGCACGTGCCCGGCGCTCGAAAGAGATCCTGACGCACCCCTGTCCACCGACCCCGACTCTCTCGCCCAGGAGGCCTGATGCCGCGCGTCGCCGCGATCGACTGCGGAACCAACTCGATCCGCCTGCTCATCGCCGACGTGGACATCCGGTCCGGCACCCTCACGGACGTGGTCCGGGTGATGACCGTCGTGCGCCTGGGCCAGGACGTCGACCGCACCGGCCACTTCGCTCCGGAAGCGCTCGAGCGGACCCTCGCGGCGACCGACGACTACGCCGCGCAGTGCCGCGAGCACGGGGTCGAGGCGATCCGCTTCGTCGCGACGTCCGCCACGCGCGACGCCTCCAACCGCGACGTCTTCATCGACGGCGTGCGCGAGCGGCTGGGCGTGGCGCCCGAGGTCATCAGCGGCACCGAGGAGGCCGAGCTCAGCTTCCGCGGCGCGCTGTCCGCTCTCGATGCCTCGAAGCCCGGGCCGTACCTCGTCGTGGACCTCGGCGGCGGCAGCACCGAGATGGTGCTCGGCCAGACCTCTCCCGACGCCGCGTACTCCATGGACGTGGGCTGCGTGCGCATGACGGAGCGCCACCTCCACGAGGACCCGCCCACGGTCGAGCAGATCGAGTACGCGCGCGCCGACGTCCGCGCCGCGCTCGACACCGCCGCGCTTGAGGTGCCCTTAGCCGAGGCGCGGACCCTGGTGGGACTGGCGGGCTCGATCACCACCGTGACGGCGGCGACATTGCACCTCGAACGCTACGACCGCGACGCGATCAACGGTTCCGAGCTGCCCATCGACGACGTCGTAGAGGCTTCGGTGAGACTGCTTGACGCGAACCGCAAGGAGCGGGCGGCGCTGCCGTTCATGCACCCGGGCCGCGTGGACGTTATCGGGGCCGGGGCGCTCGTGTGGCGCGAGGTCGTGGAGCGCGTCCGCGCTGACGTCGCTGCGGCCGGAGCCACGCTCGAGACCGTGGTGACGAGCGAGCACGACATCCTCGACGGCATCGCGTTCTCCGCCGCCGAGCGTTTGTAGCCCACCTAGCCACCGCATCGGCCCTCCGTCGCCGCTCGACAGTTCCGAACACGGTTCCGGCGACATGCCGCGCGAGTGTCGCTGCAACCCGTTCGTTGCCGGCGCGTCGCGCTCGGATTGTTCGAAACTGTCGGGGGCGCGGGAGACTGGGCGCACGCCCTCGTAGCCCAACTGGCAGAGGCGGCCGGCTTAAACCCGGCTCAGTGCGGGTTCGAGTCCCGCCGGGGGCACCAGGAGGGCCGATGCGCGGGTCGGGGGACGTGCGGCGGTCGGGGAATGCGGGGCGTGCGGGGGCGGTTGGGACGGACGTGCCGCCTACCGCCGCGACGGTCGGCCTGCGCTCTGAGCGCGGGCCCATCCTCCTCTCGCTGATGCTCGCCACCGGGCTCGTGGCGCTCGACGCGACCATCATCGCGACGGCATCGGCGACCATCGCGGGCGAGCTCGGGTCATTCGCGCAGGTGCCGTGGCTGTTCTCCGCCTACCTGCTGGCGCAGGCAGTCAGCACGCCGCTCGCAGGTCGACTCTCGGACATCCTGGGCCGCAAGCACCTGATCCTCGCGGGTGTGGGCCTGTTCCTCGCCGGGTCCATCCTGTGTGGCGCCGCATGGTCGATGGGCGCGCTGATCGTGGGCCGCGTGCTGCAGGGCCTGGGCGCCGGCACGGTGATGCCGGTGTCGCTCACCATCTCCGCAGACATCTACACGCTCGAGGAGCGCGCGAAGGCCCAGGGCTACATGGCGTCGGTGTGGGCGATCTCCTCGGTGGTGGGGCCCACGCTCGGAGGCGTGTTCTCCGAATTCGTCTCGTGGCGCTGGCTGTTCTTCATCAACATCCCGCTCTGCCTGATCGCCGCGTGGGTGATCGTCCGGCGGTACCACGAGTCGCCGCGCGAGGGCGGGCGCGACCCCATCGATTACTGGGGCGCCGCGCTGCTCACCGGGAGCAGCACGCTGCTGCTGGTGGGGCTGCTTGAAGGCGGCTCGGCGTGGCCGTGGATGTCCGCGACCTCCGTGACGGTGTTCGGACTCTCGGCGGCCCTGGGCTTCGCCTTCGTGTGGCGTGCATTGCGCGTCGAGCACCCGATCGTCAACCTGCGGCTGCTGCGCCAGCGGGTGATCGGGGTGGCGACGGCGATCTCGCTCGTCGTGGGCATCGTGGTGCTGGGCCTCGCGACCTACATCCCCATCTACGCGCAGGGTGTGCTGGGCTTCGGTCCGTTGGTGGCGGGCTTCGCGCTCGCGGCCATGATGGTGGGCTGGCCGCTGTCCGCCTCCAACTCTGGCCGCTTCTACCTGAGGCTGGGCTTCCGATGGACCGCGGTGATCGGGTCGGCGCTGGTGGTTTTCGGGACGGCGTCGACGCTCGCACTGGGGGCGTCCTCGCCGCTGTGGGGCGCCGCCTTCGTGACGTTCTTCGTGGGGCTCGGGATGGGTCTCACAGCGGTGCCGACGCTCATCGCGGCGCAGAACGCAGTCGCGCACCACACCCGCGGCGCGGTCACCGGGATCAACACCTTCGCACGCTCGCTCGGGTCGGCGGTGGGTGTCGCGGTGTGCGGTGCGATCGTCAACGCGATTGCGACCGTGGGGCCCGACGGCACCCCCGAGGGGGAGAACCTCATGGACGCGCTGCACCTCGTGTTCATGGTGGTCACGGTCGCGAGCGTGGTGCTCGCGGCGCTGGTGTGGCTGATGCCCGCGGACCGCGAGGAGGCGCGCGAGCGCCGCGCCGCCCAGGCGCGCGCCTAGCGCCACCACCTCACAGGGCGACTGACGTCGCACGGCCCAGCCCGTGCATCGGCCGTCCGTGCCGGCGCATGCCTGGCGCCCGCCCACTACTCAGTGTTACTATCTACTGGTAGTCAATAAAACTAAGTACCGCGGAGGCCGCCCATGGGCAAGCAGATGACCGAGATGCTCAAGGGCACGCTCGAAGGCGTCGTCCTGGCGATCCTCGCTCTGCAGCCCGCCTACGGCTACGAGATCACCGCCCGCCTGCGCGAACGCGGCTTCGAGGACATCGCGGAGGGCACCATCTACGCCGTCCTGGTCCGTATCGAGAAGCGCGGCCTCGTCGACATCGACAAGGTGCCCTCCGAGAAGGGGCCGCCGCGCAAGGTCTACACGCTGAACGCCGCCGGCGAGGCAAGCCTGCACGAGTTCTGGGGTTCATGGAGCGCCCTGGAGACCCGCATCGACCAGCTCCGCACCGAAGGACACGAATAATGACCCGCAACTGGATCGAAGTGGTCACCGGATCACTCGACGACAAGAAGGCCTGGCGCGCCGCGCAGGCCCGCAAGAAGGCTCTCCCCGCCCCCTACCGCGACGCGGCCCTCGCCATCGGGCGCTACGTGATGTACGCCGGGGGCATCGCCAAGTCCGACTCTCTGGTCGCGATGGACGAGGACCTCACCGTCCTGTTCGAGCAGGCCGCCGCCGACGACACCTCCGTGCGTGCGATCGTGGGAGACGACCCCGTCGAGTTCGTCGAGGACTTCATCCGCAACTACCAGGACGGCAGCTGGGTCGCCAAGGAGCGCGCCC
>NZ_CAJXJX010000120.1 GCF_913055775.1 uncultured Demequina sp.
GTACAGGTCGTCAGCACAGTCGATTACGATATGCTTGCGGCACGGCTTGCCGACGAAGTCGTCGAGATCGGTCCGGCCCCCGCAAATCAATCCTATTTGAATATCGACAGTATCCTGGCGGCCGCAAAGGAAAGCGGGGCAGATGCGATCCATCCCGGCTATGGGTTTCTGTCCGAAAATGCGGAATTCGCGCGCCGCGTCGAGGAAATGGGCCTGATTTTTTGTGGGCCCGATGCCGGGACCATCGAACGCATGGGCGACAAGGTGAATGCGCGCGCGGCGGCCATTGCCGCCGATGTTCCCGTCGTGCCCGGAAGCAAGGGGCGCATCACGGACATCGCCGAGGCGATCACGGTTGCCGAAGAGATCGGTTATCCGGTCATGGTCAAGGCAGCGGCGGGCGGCGGTGGACGCGGCGGTGGAGCATCTCGCCGAGCGGGGGTTGACCCACCTGCCGGCGGTCCGGGCCCGGATCGGTCGGGCGGACGCGGCGGCCGCCGCGATCACCGCTGACACCGCGAAGCCTGTGTACGAACTCGCGGGCACGACCTTCACGTTCGCGGAGCTCGCCGCTGCGGTGACGGCCGCGACCGGCACGACAGTCGAGTACACCACCGTCACGGTGGACGACCTGGCCGCTGGCATGGTCGCTACGGGCATGGACGAGGGCACCGCCGGGTTCTGGGCATCGATCGACGCCTCGATCGCTCGGGGTGATCTCTTCACGGAGTCGACGGACCTGCGCGACCTGATCGGACGCGAGCCCACGAGCCTCGAGGACGCGATCCGCGAGGCGCTCTAGAACCCGGACCTCGACGAACCCCAGCCGCCTCTCCCGCGAGCGAAGTGGGCCCGAATCGCTCATCTAGGCGCTTAGGCGAGCGAAATGGACCCACTTCGCTCATGAGGGGTGGGGCGGGTGGGGTCAGTCGGGAGCGACGTCCAGGTTGAGGAGGTCGTCGAGAGTCTCGCGTCGGATCAGGGTGCTCGCCTGGCCGTCGCGGACCGCGACCACGGCCGGCCGCAGGATCGCGTTGTAGTTCGAGGCCATCGAGCGTCCGTACGCCCCCGTCGCGGCGATGGCGAGCAGGTCGCCGCGCGCGATGTCTGCCGGGAGGTCGACGTCGCGCACCACGATGTCGCCGGACTCGCAGTGCTTGCCCACCACGCGCGACAGCGCGGGAGCGGCGTCCGAGACGCGCCCGGCGAGTTCCGCCTGGTACTCCGCCCCATACATGATGGTCCGGGGGTTGTCGCTCATGCCGCCGTCGACCGCGACGTACTGGCGCTCGCCGCCCTCCTCGAGTCCGACGTGCTTCACCACGCCCACCGAGTACAGCGTGATTCCCGCCGGGCCGGCGATCGCTCGCCCAGGCTCGATCGAGAACGCAGGCCAGCTGCCGCCCACGGAGTCCACGGCCGCGGCAACAGCGCCGGCGATCTCACGCGCCGCCACAGCAGGATCGAGCGCCTCGGCACCCGGGGTGTACGCGATCGCGTAGCCGCCGCCCAGATCTACCTCCGGAAGGTCGACGCCGGTCTCGGCGGCGAACGACGCACGCAGTCCCAACATCCGCTCGGCGGACTCGCGGAAGGCGTCCACCGACAGGATCTGGCTGCCGATGTGCGTGTGAATCCCGCGCAACTCCAGCCCCGGCGCTGCATGCGCGGCGCGCAGGGCGCCGAGCGCCGCGCCGGACGCCAGCGACAGCCCGAACTTCTGGTCCTCGTGGCTGGTCGCGATGTACTCGTGGCCGCCGGCGTGCACGCCGGTGGTGACGCGCACCAGGATGGGCGCGACCCGACCGAGGCCGCCCGCGAGAGCGGACAGGACCTCGATCTCAGTCATCGAGTCGACGACGATGTGCCCCACGCCCACCTCGAGCGCGCGGGTCAGTTCGGCGTCCGACTTGTTGTTGCCGTGCAGCGTGATCCGGCTCGCCGGCATGCCGCCGCGCAGGGCGAGCTCGAGCTCTCCCCCGCTGGCGACATCGATGCCCAGGCCGTCCGCGCGCATCCAGGCTGCGATTCGCGAGGAGAGCAGCGCCTTGGACGCGTAGTAGACGTCGCACGTCGCGCCCAGTTCGGCGAAGGCCTCCCCGAAGTGGGTCGCGAAGGCCCGCGCCCGCGAGCGCAGGTCCTGCTCGTCGACCACGTACAGCGGCGTGCCGTGCTCGCGCGCGAGGTCGCGCACGTCGATGCCGCCCACGCTCATGGCGCCATCCGCTCCGCGCGACAGGGTCGCCGGCCACACGGCCGCAGGCTGCTCGGCCATGGCTACATCTTCTCCGGCGCGCTGACGCCCAGCAGGTGCAGCCCGTTCGCGAGCACTTGGCGCGTCGCGTCGTTGAGCCACAGGCGCGTGCGGTGCAGATCCGTGATCTCCTCGTCCCCCAGCGGGGTCACGCGGGTGCGGTCGTACCAGCCGTGATAGACGCCGGCGAGCTCCTCGAGGTAGCGCGCGACGCGGTGCTGCTCGCGGAACTCGACGGACTGCGTCACCACGCGCGGGAACTCGCCGAGCACGCCCAGGAGCTTGGACTCCCACTCGTGCTCGAGCAGGCTCGCGTCGAAGCCGTCCTCGCGGCGGATGCCGTACTCGGCTGCGTTGCGGGCGACCGACGAGGCGCGCGCGTGCGCGTACTGCACGTAGAACACCGGGTTCGCGTTGGTCTTGGACGCGAGGAGGTCCAGATCGATGTCGATCGACTGATCAGCACTGGAGCGCGCCAGCGAGTAGCGCGCGGCGTCGACGCCCACCGCGTCGACCAGGTCCTCCATCGTCACGACGGTGCCCGCGCGCTTCGACATGCGCACCGGCTGGCCGTCCTTCACCAGATTCACCATCTGCCCGATGATGACCTCGACGATCTCCGGCGAGTGCCCCAGCGCCGCAGCTGCTGCCTTGAGGCGGGCGATGTAGCCGTGGTGGTCAGCGCCCAGCAGGTAGATGCACAGATCCGCGCCGCGCTCGTGCTTGTCGCGGATGTAGGCGATGTCACCGGCGATGTAGGCGGCGTTGCCGTCCGACTTGATGACCACGCGGTCCTTCTCGTCGCCGTAGTCGGAGCTGCGCAGCCACCAGGCGCCGTCGGCCTCGTACAGGGCGCCAGACGCCTTGAGCTCGTCGAGAGCGCGCTCGACTTTGCCCGAGTGGTGAAGCGAGTCCTCGTGGAAGTAGACGTCGAAGTCGACCCCGAAGTCGTGCAGGGACTGCTTGATCTCCCCGAACATCAGCTTCACGCCGCGCTCGCGGAAGAACTCAACCGCCTCGTCACGTGGCCTCTCGAGCGGATCCTTGTCAGCGGCCTCCATGGCCTCGACCATGACCTCGTTCGCGATGTCCTGGATGTACTGGCCGCCGTAGCCGTCCTCGGGAGCGCTCTCGCCCGCCACGACCGCGTACAGCGATTCCGCGAAGCGGTCGATCTGGGTGCCGTGGTCGTTGAAGTAATACTCGCGGATCACGTGCGCGCCGTGAAACTCCAGCAGGCGCGCGAGCGAGTCGCCCACCGCCGCCCAACGCGTGCCGCCCAGGTGGATCGGCCCAGTCGGGTTCGCGGAGACGAACTCGACGTTCACCGTGGTCCCCGTCAGGGACTCGCCGCGGCCGTAGTCGGCGCCCAGGTCCACGATGCCGCGAGCCAGTTCGCCGGCGGCCGAGGCGGACACGCGCAGGTTGATGAAGCCCGGGCCGGCGACCTCTGCGGTGTCGATGCCGTCGATGGTGGCGAGGCGCTCGACCAGCGTGGACGCGAACTCGCGCGGGTTGGTACCGGCCTTCTTCGCCAGCTGCATCGCGACGTTGGTCGCCCAGTCGCCGTGCTCGCGCTGGCGGGGTCGCTCGACCTTGACCTCGGGCACGTCGAACGGCGACAGCTGGAAGTCGCTGTCGTTAATGCCCTGCAGGATGGCGTCGCGGATCGTGGCGGAGAGTTCTTCGGGAGTCACCTCACGAGTCTATCGGCGCGCGACAACGGCGCCTGCCGTGGGGTGGCACCGCCAGCAGGGCCGATTCGCGCTCAGGCGGGCGGCTCGAGCTCGGCTTGAACACGCTTGGGCAGCGACGCCCTGACGATCGCGTACGCCGACTCGATCGCCTCCACGACGAGGTCCCGCGGCACGGAGTCGTCCTCGATCGCCAGCGAGATCCACAGGCGCTTGTTCGCGTAGTACCCGGGCGTCACGCCGTCGTGTGCGCTGACGAGCGCCGCGTTGACGTCGGGGTCGCCCTTCACCGTGACGATGAGTTCACCGCCCGGCGCACGCCCCAGCCGGCCGAAGTGCTTGCCGCCCACCTGGAAGGTCTGCGACCCCCAATCGGGGTACGGCACTACCACCGCACCCGGCAGCCGAGCCAGCGCATCGGCGATCCAGGCGTCCAGTCCTGGCGGTGAGGTATCCATGCCCGCGACGCTACGCCGGGCCTGTGACATCCGCTGGGTACGATGCCGGGGCCAGGAGCCGACGACGAGGGAGACGCGCATGGTGGACGTGGACGCAGCGACGCGATGGGTCCAGGCCCACGTCGACAGCGGGTTCCTGCCCGGCGCGGTGCTCGGAGTCCTCACGCGCGACGGCGTGGTCGCCGTCGAAGCGTTCGGAGACGCCCGTCCCGGGGACCGCTACCCCATCTTCTCGACCACCAAGCCGCTGGTCGGCATGGTCGCGGCCCAGCACTTCGAGTCGGGCGCGCTGTCCCTCGACACCGAGGTCCGCTCCGTGATCCCCGGGTTCGGCGGCGGACGTGACGACCTCGTGACGCTGCGCCATCTCGGCAGCCACACCTGCGGCATCCCCGACCCGGACCTCGACGACCCCACTCCGCTCGATCAGGCTCTGGCCGCGGCAGGGCGATCATTCGTCGCCGGCACGGCATGCCAGTACTCGTCGCTCGCGTTTCAGGGGATCGCCCGGATGGCCGAGCACGCCGGCGGCGACCCCTGGGAGGACCAGCTCGCCGCGATGCTCGCGCGCGTGGGCGCCGACGGCCTCACCCTGGACACCGCAGACACGCCTCACGTGCCGCGGATGAACCCCGACGCCCGCGTCGACTGGGAGGCGTTCTGCGCGGCCCGCCACCCCGGCGCCGGCGCGACCGCGACGATGGCCGACATGCTCGCCATCGCGGCGTCGCTGCTCAAGGACGACGGAGCCCTGGTGCCTTCGGCGACTCTCGCGGCCATGCGCGAGCCTGTGTCACTCGGGATCCCGGACTTCGACCAGAGCGTGCCGGCGCGCCGCTCCGAGTGGGCCTTCACCTGGAACCTGCGCCGCGCGATGCCGGGACTCGCTGCCTCGGACGGCTTCGGCCACGCCGGCTGGGATGGCTGCGAGCTGTGGATCCATCCCGAGCACGACGTCGCCTTCGCCCTGCTCACCAACGTGCTCGGCGCCGAGGCGCTGGGCCTCGATGCCCTGACCCTCGCATCGGCCCTGACCGACTAACCGCGAGCGCCCGCTCAGCCCAGCTCTCGCCGCTCGCCTCGCTCGATCATCGTGAGCCGGTCCGCCGCCCCGGCGTCGTCAAACCACGCCGCCAGATCCGCACGGGGCTGCTCGAAGTGCGCCCAGTCGTCGATGTGCACAGGAACGAGCGCGGCCTGCGGCCACAGAGCGCCGATGCGCGCGGTACGTTCCGCATCGGCCGTCAGCAGCATCTCCCCCAACCGCTCCACCTTGGCCCCGCCTGCGAAGACGATGGCGATAGCGACGTCGGGGAACCGCTCGGCGACCCTGGTCGCCTTCTTGACCGACGAGTTGTCGCCAGAGATGTAGACGGTGGGCCACCCCTCGGCCTCGAGCACGAACCCGGTGACCTGGCCGGTCAGGTGCTTGATCACGGAAGGTCCGTGCCGGGCGGGCACGGCGGTGATCGTGACGTCGGTGCCGCTGTCGGGGATGATCGCCTGATCCCACCGCTTCATGCCTTGGGCGCGGCCGAGGCGCTCCCCACCCGCCGGTGTGGTGAGCACGTGCCGGACATCGTCGAGCATCGCGCGGCCGGACACGTCCAGGTTGTCCTCGTGCTCGTCGTGGCTGAGGAGCACCACGTCGACGTGGCCCACGTCGTCGCGCGACACGGCCGGGCCCGCGAGCTTGGTGAGGTTCCCCACCGCACCAGGAGGGTCGAAGGTCGGGTCGGTCAGCAGGCGCAGCCCGGCGTACTCGAGGAGCACGGTGGGCCCGCCCACGAGGGTGGCGGTCACGGCGGGCGACATGCCGCTAGTCAAGCACCTCGCTGGGGCCTGCGCCGACACGGCACAACGGGCTCACGGAGCGAGGACCAGGACCGCCTCGACCTCACACTGCACCGGGAAGGACTCCGCGCACGGTCCCGTCCACACCTCGAGAGCTGCGCCCGCGGGAATGCCCGACCGGTCATCCACGCCCGCGACGGTCACGTCGTCGTCGATCACGAACGTCGTGCCCTCGAAGTACTCGTATCCGTCGCCGTACTCGAAGAGCACGCGCGTCGCCTCCCCCTCGGTGACAACCTCTGCAGCGGTGCCCACCGCATCGGCCTCCCGGTCGGGCAACGATTCCGAGGAGCACCCGGTCAGCGCGACGAGGCCGGTCAGGACGAGCGCGAGGCGCGCGGAGGCGGCGGTTCTCATGCAGTCTCGACGCCCACCGCGCCCCGATCGTTGGGTGCGCTCGAGGCACGGACCACGAGGTCCGGCGCGAAGACCACCTTGCGCGGCGGTGTCTTGGGGTCGCGGGTCTGCTCCTCGAGCAGGAGATCGACAGCGGTGGCGCCGATCATCTCTCGCGGCTGGCGGATCGAGCTGATGGGCACCACGGCGGAGGAGGCGAAGGAAATGTCGTCGTAGCCCACCAGCGCGACCTGCTCGGGCATGTGCACGGCATTCTCGCCGAACAGCAGCGCCCGCTCGACTCCGATCGCCAAGAGGTCGTTCGCCGCGACGACGCCGTCGATCTGCCCGTCCTCGACCATCGCCTTCAGCCCGAGGCCCACGCGCTGGCCCTCCTCGAGCGACATCTCGGTGGTCGGGAACAATTGGAGCGTCGCGCCGCCGCGCTCAGCGACCGCCTGAGACGCACCTTCGAAGCGGTCCGATACCTGGCCGATGCGCAGGGGGCCACCCACGAACGCGAGCCGCGTCCTTCCGGTCTCGAGAAGATGCGAGACGGCGGCTGCTCCCCCGGCGACGTCGTCCACCGAGACGGACGCGAAACCCGGCTGGTCCGCTCCCCGGTCGACGAGCACCACGGGGATGCCGTGCCTCTGGAGCTCCTCGAGCCGCGCGATGTCCCCCCCAACGGGCGACACCAGGATCCCCGCCACGCGTTGACGCTCGAACACGTCGAGGTGGGAGGCCTCACGCTCATCGGACTCGTCCGAGTTCGCGAGCAGCACGGTCAGACCGGACTCCGCCGCGCGGGCCTCCACGCCGCGCGCGACGTCCGTGAAGAACGGGTTGCCGATGTCGAGCACCAGCAGCGCGAGAGTGCGGCTGCGACCCGCCCGCAGCTGCCGGGCGGCGTCGTTGGGCACGTAGCCCAGCTCCGCAATGGCCTCCTCGACGCGCTCGACGGTCGAGGGCTTGACCTGATCGCGCCGGTTGAGCACGTTGGACACGGTGCCCACGGACACGCCCGCGCGCGCCGCAACCTCCCGCACACTCACCGGCATGTCGCCTCCTCGAAACGTTCGATCTGGATCATTCCATACGACAGCGCGGCGGTTGCGGAGGCAGGCGCTACGCCCACCACCTCACTTCATGCCCGTGGTCGCGAAGCCCTTGATGAGGTACCGCTGCCCGATGAGGAACACGATGAACAGCGGCAGCAGCGAGACCACGGACATCGCGAACATCGACCCGAAGTCGGAACTCGATTGGACGTCGATGAACCCCTTGAGCGCGACGGAGACCGGGAAGGTCTCCGGGAGTCTCAAGTAGATCAGTGGTCCGAAGAAGTCGGACCACGTCCAGATGAACGTGAAGATCGCGGTGGTCGCGAGCGCAGGAATCATCAGCGGCAGGGTGACCTGGAGGAAGATGCGCAGTTGGCCGGCGCCGTCGATGCGCGCCGCCTCGAACAGCTCCTTGGGCAGCGCTCGGATGAACTGGACCATCAGGAAGATGAAGAATGCGTCCACCGCGAGGAACTTTGGCACGATCAGCGGCAGGAACGTATTGAGCCAGCCCAGCTCCTTGAAGATGGTGAACTGCGGAATCAGCGTCACCTGGAAAGGCAGCATGATCGTCATCAGCATGATCGCGAACAGCAGGTTGCGGCCCGCGAACTTCAGGCGTGCGAACGCGTAGGCGGCGAGGGAGCACGCGAACAGGTTTCCGATGATCGACGCGACCGAGATGATCGTCGAGTTCAGCAGAAACGTGCTGAACGGATGCGACAGGTCGTTCCACCCGTTGACGTAGTTCTCGAACGTGAGGTTCGTGGTGAAGATGCTCAGGTCGCGGAAGATGTCCTCGTTCGGCTTGAG
>NZ_CAJXJX010000121.1 GCF_913055775.1 uncultured Demequina sp.
GGCGGGCGGGCGATGCCCCCTCCGGTCGAACTCATGGCCGCGCACCGTCCACAGCTCGCCATCGATGAGCGCGAGAGGGTCACGGCGACGGCCGATGAGCGCGCGGCGCCGAGGGTCGTGGGGATCAGCGGCAGGCATGCCGGTGAGCGTACCGGGCTCTCGGCGCGAGGCGGCCTCAGCGACGCCGCCTCCGCGGCGACGCGACCCCCGCCTACGCGACGGAGATCTCCGTGCCCGCGATGCGGGCCCGGCCGTCACCCAGGAAGTCCACGGCAGTGATCCCCACCGCCAGCGCATCGGCGATCGCGGCGAAGCCTGCCGGCTCGAGCCGCCAGACCACGGACCCCTCGCCGTCCGTGACCACGGCGCCTCGTGCCGTCAGCGCCGTGACCCACATGCGCATCGCCATCGCCTCGCGTCCCGCGTCACCCCGCGCGAGCGTGGGGACGCGGGGGGACGATGGGGCGCCCGCGGGTGCGGGCATTGCGATGCGCGCGGTGGCGGTCATCTCGTCTCCTCAGGTCACGTGGTGCCGACACTACAGCGCGGGGACGGCATCCTCCAGGGTCCCCAGTCCCAGGCCCTCCAGTCGATACGATGACCGGGTTCGGTCCCCGGCGGAGGTGGTGCGTGGAGTTCCTGATCATCGGCGTGGTCGCGCTCATCGCGATCGCCATGGCCACGACCCTCGGACCACGCATCGGCGTTGCGGCACCGCTGATCCTCGTCGCGCTCGGGGTGGCCGTCAGCCTGATCCCCGGGGTCCCCGAGGTGGAGATCGACCCGGAGATCATCCTCGCGGGTGTGCTGCCGCCGCTGCTCTACGCGGCCGGCGTCTCGATCCCGGCGACCGACTTCCGCCGCGAGTTCAAGTCCATCGGCGCGCTGTCGGTCGTGTTGACGATCGTCTCGACCGTGCTGCTGGGCGCGCTGTTCCACGCGATCATCCCGGACCTGGCGTGGCCGTGGGCATTCGCGCTGGGCGCGATCGTGTCGCCGTCGGACCCCGTCGCGACCGCGATCATCAAGCGCCTGGGCGTCTCGCCGCGCGTGGTGTCGCTGCTCGAGGGGGAGAGCCTGCTCAACGACGCGACCGCGCTGGTGCTCCTGCGCGGCGCCGTGGCCGCCGCGGCGTCCGCCGTCACCGTGTGGACGGTGGCGTGGCAGTTCGTCGTCGCGATGGCGCTGGCCGTCGCGATCGGCTGGATCGTGGCGCGCATCAACCTGTGGGTCAGCGCGCGCATCCGCGACACCACCGCCAACACCGTCTTCACCTTCACGGTCCCGTTCCTGGCGTCGATCCCCGCCGAGCTCGTGGGGGCCTCGGGGCTGGTCGCAGCGGTGGTCGCCGGGCTGGTCACCGGCAACGGCGCGGCACGCGCGCTGTCGCCCCAGGTGCGGCAGTCCGACCACCAGACCTGGCGCGCGATCGAGCTGATGCTCGAGGGTGCGATCTACCTGATCCTGGGACTCGAGCTGATCGCGACCATCGAGGACGTCGAGCGCGACCACGCCGGCGTGGGCTTCGCTCTCTCCATCGCCGCGATCACGCTGGTCGCCGTGCTGACGCTCCGCGCGGCATTCATCGCGCCGCTGCTCGCCGGCCAGGCCCGCCGCGCCCGCCGCGCCGCGGCCCTCATCCCGCACATCGAGCATGCCCGGACGCAGCTCGAAGACCCGGATACGTCCTACGAGGCGCTGCGTCGCATGGTAGGGCGGCTCGCGGGCCGCGCGCGGTCCGAGGAGCACGCGCATCGCAGGCTCACTCGCGCGGAGGCGGACATCTCGTACCTCCTGCGCGCTCCGTTGGGGCCACGCGAAGGCGCGCTCATGGTGTGGGCCGGCATGCGCGGCGTCGTCACGGTCGCAGCCGCGCAGACGCTGCCCACCGACACTCCGGGGCGCTCCCTGCTCGTGCTCATCGCCTATTTCGTGGCGATCGGGTCGCTCGTGATCCAGGGTGGCACGGTCGCGTGGGCCGTCCGCCTGCTCAAGCCGTCGCGAGGCGCGACGCCCCAGGAGGAGGCGGATGAGCGCGCGCGGCTTCGCGATCAGCTCGACACGGCGGCGGCCGATGCGCGGGCCGCCTTCCGTGACGGCGGCACCGGTGACGGTCGCACGAGTGACGACAGCGCGAGCGCCGGTGGCTCGAGTGACGGTGGCCCGAGTGACGGTGGCTCGGGTCGCGACAGCACGGGTGTCGGCGACACTGCCGAGCGGCTCGCCGTCATCCACGCGCAGCGCGACGCCCTCCTCGACGCGCGCAGTCTCGGCACGTTCAGTTCGGCCACGCTGTCCGCGATGCTGACGGAGCTCGACCACGAGCAGATCCGGCTGGAGCTGTGACGCCTGCGCGCCGTGCACGGATGGCCTTGGGCGTCGCCGTCGTGACGGCGATAGTCCTCGCCGGGTGCAGCGGCGCTGACCCCGACCCGGCCGCCACAGTCACCGTGACGCCGGGAGTGGGCGCGAGCGACGCGGACGCCACGCCCGGCACGACCCCGCCCGCCTCGACTGAAGCGACGCCGGGCGGGCCCGAGCGCATCGGCTCCGGCCTGACGGACACCCAGATCCTCACCCACGCCGATCGCCGCTACGCGGTCGTCACGCTGCCTCTCGACACGTGGGACGTGCGGATCGACTGGGACCCGGACGCCGGGGGAGAGATGCTCGCGGATGTGGTCGCCGCCGATCCCACGATCGCGCTCGCCACCAACGCCGGCATCTTCACGCCGTCGCTGCGGCCGGGCGGGCTGCTGGTCTCCGACGGCGAGGAGCTCGTCGCGCTCAACCTCGCCGACGGCGGCGGCAACTTCCACCTGCTGCCCAACGCGGTCTTCGCCGTCCTCGACGACGGCACCGCCACCGTGGTCGACAGCACCGCCTACGAGCCGGCCGGCGTGGTGCACGCGACCCAGTCCGGCCCCGCGCTGGTGCTCGATGGCGAGATCCACCCCGCCTTCAACGAGGGCTCGACCAACCTGGCGCTGCGTAGCGGCGTCGGAGTGAGCCCCGACGGCACGACCGTCTACCTGGCGATGTCGACCGCGCTCACCAACTTCTGGGACTTCGCGACGCTGTTCCGCGATGAGCTGGGCGTCGACGACGCGCTCTACCTGGACGGCCAGGTCTCGGATCTGTGGGTCGACGGGCTGTCCGAGCCCAGCCTGCTGTCCGGCCCCTACGCAGGGGTCATCACCGCCCGACAACGGTGAACGCTCTCATCGCGCATCGCCCGCGCGGGGCCGTGCACATCGCCCCCGCCTGCGCAACACTGGGGTCATGACGGAACTGCGCGCGATCCGAGGCGACATCACGACGCTCGACGTCGATGCGATCGTCAATGCCGCTAACGAGACCCTCCTGGGCGGGTCCGGCGTCGACGGGGCCATCCACGCCGCGGCGGGCCCCGAACTGCGCGACGAGTGCCGCGAACTGGGCGGCTGCGAACCCGGGGAGGCCAAGATGACGGGCGGCCACCGTCTGCCGGCGACCCACGTCATCCACACGGTCGGACCAATCTGGCGCGGAGGCCAGCACGGCGAGTCCGAGGTGCTCGCGTCGTGCTACCGCGAGTCGATCAGGCTCGCGGCGGGTCACGGGCTCGCGACCGTCGCGTTCCCGTGCATCTCGACGGGGACCTACGGCTACCCGCAGGACTACGCGGCGGATGTCGCCGTCGCCGCGGTGCGCGAGGCCGTCGCGGAGCACCGTTCGATCCGCGAGGTCATCTTCTGCTGCTACTCGGACTACGACCTGGGGCTCTACACCGAGCGGCTAGCCTGACGGCATGACGTTCCGCTCGCGCCAGTTCTCGTACCAGAACCGCGTGGTCGCCTGGAGCCTGGGGCTCGCGCTCGCGCTGTGCCTGGCGATCTTCGCGGCCACCGGCGCGTGGGCAGAGACTCCCGTCATCTGCCTCATCACGATCGTCGTGCTGTTCGCGCTGCTGCTGATCCCGCTCACCATCACCGTGGACGCGGAGTGGGTTCACGTGAACCTCGGCGGGGTGCTCAAGCGCGACGTGCTGCTGAGCGACGTCAAGGAGATCGAGAAGCGCACCTACCGTCCCATCCGGGAGTTCGGCGGCTGGGGCTGGCGCTACGGCTTCAAGCGCCGCGCGGTCGCATACACGATGCTCGGGACCAGTGCCGTGGTGCTGACGATGCGCGACGGCACGGAGGTCTACCTGGGCGTCGACGATGAACAGGCGCTCGTGGA
The DNA here is from genome assembly GCF_913055775.1 of uncultured Demequina sp. Classification (GTDB taxonomy): domain Bacteria; phylum Actinomycetota; class Actinomycetes; order Actinomycetales; family Demequinaceae; genus Demequina. Next base: position 4,222 of record NZ_CAJXJX010000121.1, read on the forward strand.
TGCGGTCCGCCCGCGCCTCGCCGTCTGAGACCGCGCCTCGTCGTCTGAAATCGCGGGTCGCAGGCGTGATGCAGCCGCCCGAACCCTACGGTCGCAGCTATTCGCCGGTGGGCTTCTCCTCGTGTCCGCCGAACCCCTTGCGCATCGCGGACAGCACCTTCTCCGCGTAGATATCGAGGTCGCGCGAGGCGAAGCGCGAGTACAGCGCGGTGGTGAGCACCGGAGTCGGAACGCCCTCGTCGATCGCCGCGATCGACGTCCAGCGGCCCTCGCCGGAGTCCGACACGTGACCCGAGAATTCCGTGAGGTCGGCGTCCTCGTGCAGCTTCTCCGCGGTGAGGTCCAGCAGCCACGAGCCGATCACCGAGCCGCGCCGCCACACCTCCGCCACCGCGGCCGTGTCGATGTCGTACTGGTAGTACTCGGGCTGCGACAGAGGTGCCGTCTCCGCATCGGCCTGCCGTTCGGCCTTGCCGACGTTCGCGTTGCGCAGCACGTTGAGGCCCTCGGCGTACGCGGCCATCAGGCCGTACTCGATGCCGTTGTGGACCATCTTCACGAAGTGGCCTGCGCCGCTCGGGCCGCAGTGCAGCCAGCCGTGCTCCGCGCTGATGGGGTCGCCGTCGCGCCCAGGAGTGCGCTCGGCGGCCTCGACTCCAGGCGCGATCGTGTCCCAGATGGGCGCCAGGCGAGCGACGGCCTCCTCCTCGCCCCCGATCATCAGGCAGAAGCCGCGCTCGAGTCCGTGCACGCCGCCCGAGGTGCCGCAGTCGACGAGGTGGATGCCGCGCTCGCGCAGCATCGCGGCGTGCGCGATGTCGTCGCGGTAGTAGCTGTTGCCGCCGTCGATGATCGTGTCCCCGGGCTCGAGCACCTCCGCGAGAGACTCGATCACGGACTGCGTGATGGCCCCGGCGGGCACCATCACCCACACGGCTCGAGGCGCGTCGAGGGCGGTGACGAAGCCGGCCAGCTCGTGCACGGGCACTGCGCCCTCGGCGGCGAGAGCGTCCACGGCGTCGCGCGACACATCGTTCGCGGCCACCGTATGGCCGTCGCGCATGAGCCTGCGGGACAGCCCCGCGCCCATGCGCCCTAGCCCCACCATCCCCAATTGCATCGGCGTGTCCGTCGTCATGGTGTCCTCCTCCAGTGGGGCCGATGCGCGAGTCGCGCCGGCATGGATGCGTCAGTCGTGGGCGGGGAGCGGGTTGTGCCAGGGCCCGTGGTCGCCGATCAGCCGTCCGGCGGCCTCTTCGGGGCCCCACGTGCCGGGGCGGTAGGGGATCGCGCCCGCGTGATCGGTCAGCACCCCGTCGACCACGCGCCACGCGGCCTCGACCGAGTCCTCGTGGGTGAACAGGGCGCTGTCGCCCTTGAGTGCGTCCGTCAGGAGGCGCTCGTAGGGCTGACGCTCGAGCGGGCTCTCGGTGGGAAGCAGCAGTTCCTGCTCGTGGCCCACGAACTCCTCGCCGGGCCGCTTCACGCGCACCCCGAGCCCGATCTCGCCATCAGGCGACAGGCGGAACCGCAGCCGGTTGGGGTGCTGGTCGGGGTCCATCGCGTCCTCGAACAGCGCCTGGGGCGGGCGCTTGAAGTCGACCACGACCTCCCCGGCGGAGACCGCGAGGCACTTGCCGGTGCGCAGGTAGAACGGCACGCCCGCCCAGCGCCACGAGTCGATGTGCAGCTTCACGGCGGCGTAGGTCTCGACGTCGGAGTGCGGGCTCACGCCGTCCTCGTCGCGATAGCCCACGAACTGGCCGCGCACGTAGTCGTGGCGGGTCAGCGGGCGCATCGCCTTGAAGACGTTCGCCTTTGCCGACTGCACAGCGCCGTAGCCCTGATAGGTCGGGGCCTCCATGGTCAGCAGCGCGACGATCTGGAACAGGTGGTTCTCCACCACGTCGCGCAGCGCTCCCGCGGACTCGTAGAACGAGCCGCGGCCGCGCACCCCGAAGTCCTCAGCGAGGGTGATCTGCACGGACTCGATGTGGTCGCGGTTCCAGATGGGTTCGAACATCGCGTTGGCGAACCGGAAATACAGCAGGTTCATGATCTCTTCCTTGCCCAGGAAGTGATCGATGCGGAAGATGGCGTGCTCGTCGAACGCCTGCCGGATGACAGCGTTGAGCTCCGTGGCGCTGGCGAGGTCGCGGCCGAACGGCTTCTCGACCACCACGCGTGCGTTCCGGTGCAGGTCCACGCCCTGGAGCCCCTCGACCACGGTGCCGAACAGCACCGGCGGGATCGCGAGGTAGTGCGTGGGGGAGTCGCACTCGGCGAGCACCTCGCGCAGCCGGGCGAACGTCGCGGGAGCGTTGTAGTCGCCGTCGACGTAGCGCAGGAGGCCCACGAGGCGCTCGAACGCCGTCGGGTCATCGATGCCGCCTGGCCCCGCCTCGACGGCCTCGCGCGCCCGTTGCCGCAGGTCCTCGAGGGTCCAATGCGAGAACGCGACGCCCACGACGGGCACCGTCAGCCCGCCGGCCTTCACCATCCGGTACAGCGACGGGAAGATGGACTTGCGGGCCAGGTCGCCGGATGCACCGAAGAACACCAGCGCGTCGGAGGGGGTGTCGGGTGCGGCGCCGGGCATCGGGGCTCCTCGCGGTAGATCGGTGGCGGCGTGGGGCATCAGTCCCGCTCAGATCCCACAGTAGGGGCGCGGCGCGGGTCGCGCGCGGTGGATGTGGCGGCGCGCGTCAGGCGACGGCGGCGGGGTCGAGCCGGACCCCCGTCAGGTCCTCGGAGACCTGCCACAGGACGTCGATCGATCGCTGCAGGCCGATGCGCCGGTACAGCGGGAGGCGCACGGGGTTGCCGACGTTCATCCAGCGTGGGCCGTAGAACTGGCCGCCGCGGGCGCACGGGTCGGTCGCCGCCCGGAGCTGCGGGAGCGCTCCGCGCCACGCGGGCATTCCGCGGCGCTCGGCGAGCGACTCGAAGAACGTGCCGGTCGAGCCTCCGCCGCCCTCGCGGACCGTGCGCTTCTGCAGGTCGGTGTGGGACAACCCGGGATGCGCCGCGAGGGACGATGCGCGGGTCCCGGCGGCGCGCAGTTCCCGCTCGAGTCCGTAGGCGAAGTGGAGGTTGGCGAGCTTCGCCTGACCGTACGCCTTCCACTCGGTGTAGGTCCCCTCGAGGTGCGGGTTGGCCGGGTCGATGCGCCGGCCCATGTGGTGCGCGGTGCTCGTGACCGTCACCACCCGTGCGGCATCGGCCGCGACCAGCGGACCCAGGAGCCCCGCGGTGAAGGTCCAGTGGCCCAGGTGGTCGATCCCCAGCTGGGTCTCGAAGCCGTCCTCCGTCCGTCCCTCGGGCGTGGCCATGACTCCCGCGTTGTTGACCAGGATGTCGATGCGGGCGTGCGCGGCGGCGATCGTGGCCGCGGCATCTCGCGTCGACGCCTGTGAGGCGAGGTCCAGCGGCACCGTCTCGAGGGACGCGCCCGGGTGACGGGAACGAATCGTCTCCCGCGCATCGGCCGTCTTGTGGGGCGATCGCGCCGCCATGACCACATGCGCTCCCGCGCCCGCCAGCGCGGCAGTCGTCTCGAGCCCCAGGCCGCCGTTGGCGCCCGTCACGACCGCGACGCGGCCCGTCAGGTCGGGGATGTCCTCCGCGGACCATGCCATGTATGTCTCCTCAGCTGGTGGTGGTCAGGTAACGAGAGACCTGTCCGTGGGATTCCCCGGCGCTGGCCCCGGCACGGTGCTAGGTTCGAATCAGGCCCAGAGGGGAGAAACCCGTGGCAGATGAGGCCTCTGAGCCGACCAAGGGCCCGTGGGGCGTGATCGCGATGCTCGCCGCCGCGCAGTTCATCATGGTGCTCGACACCACCGTCATGAACGTGTCGATCTCCGCGGTGGTGGAGGACCTCGACACGACCGTGGTCGGTCTCCAGTCCGCGATCACCATCTACACGCTGGTCATGGCCTCGCTGATGCTGCTGGGCGGCAAGCTCGGCGACAAGTGGGGCCCCAAGCGCGCGTTCACCATCGGCATGCTCGTGTACGGCACCGGGTCCGCTGTCACCGCGATCGCGCCGAGCATCGGCGTGCTGCTGGTGGGCTGGTCCTTCGTCGAGGGCATGGGGGCCGCCCTGGTCATTCCCGCCATCGCGGCGCTGATCGTGCGGACCTACAGCGGCGCACAGCGAGTGCTGGCGTACGGCATCCTGGGCGGCGTCGCCGGAGCGTCCGCAGCGGCCGGGCCGCTCA
>NZ_CAJXJX010000122.1 GCF_913055775.1 uncultured Demequina sp.
TCCGAGCCGCCCAGGCCGATGATCGCACCCACGGCGACACCGCCCACCACCACGCCTGCGGCGGCGGCCGCTACCAGCCCCCAGCCGGAGACGCCGCGCCGGCGCGGCGCGAGATCATCGCGGGCCGATGCGGGGGCAGGCGAGGGCGCCGATGCGCCGGTCGCGTCGGACGTCACGTCAGGGGCGGATGCGGGCAGTGTGTCGGGAACGGCCTCCTCGCCGTCGTCGGCGTCGAGCTCCGCAGCGATCGCTCGCCAGACCCGGTCGGGCGGCGTGAGCAGCGTGGGGTCGTGCTCGGTGCCGCGCGCGCGGCCGAGAGCCTTCTCGAGCGACTCGAGCGACTCGTCGTCATCATGCGACATGAGAGGCCTCCCATCGGTCGCGCAGCTGGATGAGCCCTCGTCTCAAGTGGCTCTTGACGGTGCCGAGCGGCATATCGAGTCGCTCGGAGATCTGTTCGTGCGTGGCGCCGTCGTAGTACGCGAGCGCCACAATTCTGTTGCGCGGGTCGCCCAGCGCCTCCACCTCATAGGCGAGCAGGACGCTCTCCGCGTCGTCGACTGGCGAGCGCTTGATCGGCTCGGCGTCCTTGACCGCCTCGAGCCTGCGCTGCTCACGCACCCTCGACTCGAGCGCATCGGCGATCCGACGCCGGACGATGCCGACCACCCAGCCTCGCAGGTCACCGCGCTCAGGATCGAAGCGCTCGCGGCTGCGCCAGGCGGACACGAAGGTCTGCTGAGCGACGTCCTCGGCGTCCGCCTCGGAGCCCAGCGCGCGCACGGCCATGGTGTAGACCAGGGAGGACACGTCGCGATACAGCTCTTCGAGGGCCCACTCCTCGCCCGCGACGAAAGCCCGCGCGAGATTGGCGCCACTCACGGACGTGGCTTCGACGGCCATCGGCGCAGCGACCTCCTCGACGGGGACGGCACTCATGGCGACGTCCGATTCACGGGCGTGGCGAACACCACGACGTTGTCCTCGTAGTGTCCATCATCCCAGTCGAAGCGTCCACCACACGTCACCAGCACCAGCGTGGGCGCGGCGTCGCGGTCGAAGACGAGGGACATGTCGACCTCCTGCTTGCTGGTCTGCTCGACGCGCGCCACCGTGAAGTCGAGGTCCTCGCCCGAGGCGGTGGTGATCCCGATCGCGTCGCCCGCGGACAGGTTCTTGAGTTGCGCGAAGGGACCCACGCCGTAGCGGTCGTCGACATGGGCGGCGATGACGGCGTTGCCTGACGGCGATCCGGGCGCGGGACCGAACCGGTACCAGCCGGCGTCCGCCGCGGCGGTCGGGATCTCCATCGTGCCGTTGTCCGCGAGGCCCACGTCGACCACCGGCATGTCGATGCCGAGCGAGTCGATGGTGAGCCGCTGTGGCGGTTCCGACCGCAGCTGCTCGAGAGTCTCCGGGGAGGTGTCCTGGATAGGAACGTCGCCCAGGACCGTCGGAGCTCGGACGGCCCCGACCGTCTCGCGCGAGGCGGCCTCCAGCGACGGCTGGGCTGCGGCGGCCCGGTCACCACGCGCGGCTTCAGGAGCAGCACACGCAGCGAGGAGGAAGGTCATGGTCACGATGACGAGGGTGCGCATGGCTCTCTCCTTGCTGCGTTCGCGTGGATGCGGTGGACGGGCGGACGGTTGACGGGCCGAAGGGGGACGCGCCGGTCGGGCGCGTCCCCCCGCGACCTGTCGAGCCTCAGCGGCGGGTGACCGCGAGGCGGGCGCCCACGCCGATGGCGAGTGCGAGGGCGGCGAGGATGCCGGCGGCGGCCCCAGTCGAGATGCCGCGCTCATCCGCGAAGCCCTGGGTGCCGGCCTCGACACCGGACGGGCTCGAGGCGTGGGTGTCCACCGTCTGGACTGCGAGGTCGAGGCTATCGCCAGCAGCGCTGCCCCAGGCATAGACGATGGTGTTCACACCGTCAGCCACCTCGACGTCGACCGGGCCCAGCACGGGGTCGGTCTCGCCGGTCAGCGAGACGGCTGCCTCGTACGTGGCGGCGGGCACGTCGCCCATCACCTCGTCAGGGTTCGAGAGGTTGTCGAACAGGACGGAGCCGTCCGCCCACACGTCGACAGCCGGCGCGCCCGCAGTGTGGCGGACCGTGAGGCGGCCCTCGCCCGCGGCGGTCTCGGAGATGTCGTTCGTGAACAGGTTGACGGTCGGGGCGTCACTCGCGTCGAGGTGCGCCACGGCCGTGTAGCTCATGCCCTCCTCGAGGGTGATGTCGATCGGGCCGAGCACCGGCGACGAGTCGTCCGCGGCGTCGGTCGCGGTCAGCGCCACCGTGTAGGTGCCGGGCTCAAGGTCCAGCGGTCCGGCGAGGTCGCCGGGCTGGAAGTCGTCGATCGTGTTGGCGCCGTTGACGTAGACGTCGACGGGGGTGTCGGGGATGCCGTGCAGCACCGACAGCTCGGCCATCCCGTCCTCGACAGCGAGGGCAGGGGCGGCGAGACCCGCGGCGATGAGGGTTCCGGCGGCGGCGCCGGCGATGAATGACGTGCGCATGATCCTTCTCCTTCGGTTCGGGAGGCCACCGGTTGCGACCCCCTTCACCCACTACTTCCGGCCGAGGCACGGGTTTAGATGCACGCGCATGGAAATTCTCTGGCGGCGAACGCGGGAATGCTCCAGGGGCCACCGCTGTTCCGTGCCAGATGCGGCGGCGGCACCGTCTCTCACCAGGGGTGACGCCGTGGCCGAACCGTGGCCGAACAGCAATCACCCAACGCTTTCGGGCCGCCAACCGTCTCCCTACTATGAGCGACATGACAGCACTTGACCGCGTAGCCCGGCATCGTCTCCGCCTAGGAGCGGCGATCGCGCTGGCCCTCGTCCTCGCGTGGCTTCTCGCAGGCTGTTCGTCTTCCGACGATGCCGGCTGGTCGACGTCCGGCGGCGGCGACGCCGCCTTCGAGGACTCCGCGGAGGCCATGGACGTGGAGGACCGCGCCGCCGCTGAGGAGTCAGGCGAGATTGCGGCACCACAGGCGGATCGGTCCGTCATCGTCACGGGCGCTCTCTACATCACCGTGGAGGATCCCATCGACGCCGCGGAGCGGGCGACACGTGTGGTGCGCGACGCCGGCGGGCGCGTCGACTCGCGCAGCGAGACGGCGCCGGACGAGTACTACGGCGGCTCCGCGTGGCTCACCCTGCGCATTCCGGCGGACGCTCTCGATCGGGTGGTCGACGACCTGCGCGACCTCGGCGACGTCAACGAGTACAGCACCAGCTCGTACGACGTCACCCGCGAGGTCACGGACCTCGACGCCCAGATCTCGACCCTGCGCGCGTCGACCCAGCGCATCGAGGCGCTGCTGGACCAGGCGGAGGACATCGACGACATCATCGCGCTCGAGAGCGAGCTGGATCGCCGTCAGGCCGAGCTCGAGAGCCTCGAGGCGCGCCAGCGCGGGCTGGACGACCAGGTGTCGATGTCGACCATCGAGCTGTCGCTCACGACCGAGCCCGTGGTCATCGTCGACGACAGCCCGCGGTCGTTCTGGAGCGGGCTCGTGTCCGGGTGGGATGCGCTGGTCGGCTTCCTCTCAGGCGCCCTGGTGGTCGCGGGCGTGCTCCTGCCGTGGATCGCCCTCGCGGGGCTGATCGCGATCGGCGCGCTCCTCGTGGTCCGCGCGCGGCGCAGCCGCAAGCGCGCCGCGAGCGACGTGCCCGAACCCGTCGCCAGCGAGGACTGAGCGCACCCCAGCCCGCGCATCGGCCCTCCTGGCGGTCGAATTGCGCTCACCCAAGCGCCTAGGCGAGCGAAATGGGCCCGAATCGCTCGGATACGGCGGTAGGTGAGCGAGAACGCACCGCCGGGACGTGCGGAGGGCCGATGCGGCGGTCGGGTCAGACGGTCGCGGTCACCTCGACCACGGAGCCGGGAGCGGCGTAGGGGACGTGCGAGCCGTCGACGGGCGCGCCGTCCACGACCAGGCTCGCGCCCTTGCCCCCGGAGTTCTTGACCGTGATCACGTACTCGGATCCGCGGATCTGGCGGCGGACCGTGTACTCGGACACCTCGGCGCCGATGCACGGGTCGACCACGAGGCCGTCGTAGTCCGCGCGCACGCCCAGCAGGTACTGCGACGCGACCACGAAGTTCCACGACGCGGTGCCCGTGAGCCACGAGTTCTTCGCCTCGCCGTGGCGCTCCGCGTCCTTGCCCGCGATCATCTGCGCGTACACGTAGGGCTCGAGCCGGTGGACCTCGGAGATCTCCTCGCGGTACGCGGGCGCGATCTGCTTGTAGTACTCCCACGCATTCTCGCTGCGGCCCACGACGGTCTCCGCGATGATCACCCACGGGTTGTTGTGGCAGAAGATGCCCGCGTTCTCCTTGTAGCCCGGCGGGTAGCTCGTGACCTCTCCCAGCTCGACGTGGTACTCCCTGTAGGCAGGGTTGAGGAGCACGATGCCGTGAGGGGTGTTGAGGCGCTCGCGCACCGAGTCCAGCGCCTGGATGGCCTTGCCGTCCTCGAGGCCGATGCCGCCCATGATGCAGTAGCCCTGGGGCTCGATCCAGATCTGGCCGTCCTGCGTCTCGTGCGTGCCCACCTTGTTGCCGTAGTAGTCGTACGCGCGCAGGAACCACTCGCCGTCCCAGCCGTGCTCGGTGACCGCGGCGCGCATGTCCTCGATCGCCTTGTCCGCGCGCTCGGCCTCGACCTCGTCGCCCCGGCGTCGCGCCAGCGCGGCGTACTCGGGCCCGATCGCACAGAGCATGCCGGCGATGAACACCGATTCCGCGACACCGCCGGTCTTGTTGCCCGTGGTCTGGAAGGACTCTCCCGGCTCGGTGGAGAAGCAGTTGAGGTTGAGGCAGTCGTTCCAGTCGGCGCGCCCGATCAGAGGTAGGCCGTGGGGACCGGCCTTCTCGAGCGGGTGATTGAAGCTGCGGCGCAGGTGCTCCATGAGCGACTCCGCCTTGGACTCGTCGTTGTCGAACGGCACCTGCTCGTCGAGGATCCCGAAGTCGCCGGTCTCCTTGATGTAGGCCGCGACGCCCAGGATCAGCCACAGCGGGTCGTCGTTGAAGCCGGAGCCCAGCGTGTGATTGCCCCGCTTCGTGAGCGGCTGGTACTGGTGATACGCACTGCCGTCCTCGAACTGCGTCGACGCGATGTCGATGATGCGCTCGCGAGCGCGCTCGGGGACCAGGTGCACGAAGCCGAGCAGGTCCTGGCTCGAGTCGCGGAAGCCCATGCCGCGGCCCATGCCGGTCTCGAAGAAGCTCGCGGACCGCGACATGTTGTAGGTCACCATGCACTGGTACTGGTTCCAGATGTTGACCATGCGGTCGAGCTTCTCGTGACCCGACTCGACGGTGTAGCTGCCCAGCAGGCCATCCCAGTAGGCGTTCAGGCGCGCGAACTCGGCGTCCGTCTGCTCGTTGGTGGCGAAGCGCGCCAGCAGGTCCCGCGCGCCGGCCTTGTTGATGACCCCGGGCGACTCCCACTTGTCGTCCGCGTCGTTCTCCAGGTAGCCCAGCACGAACGTGTACTGCTTCGACTCGCCCGGCGCGAGCTCCGCCTCCAGGTGGTGCGACGCGATCGGGTACCAGCCGGACGCGATCGAGTCACCGGACTTCGCGGCGTGCGGAACGGCGGCCTCGTGGAAGGCGTTGCCGAACCCCAGGTAGGTGTCACGGTCGGTGTCGAAGCCGGCGACCGGGGCGTTCACTCCGTAGACCGCGTAGTGGTTGCGGCGCTCGCGGTACTCCGTCTTGTGGAAGATCGCTCCATCCTCGACCTCGACCTCGCCGATCGACAGGTTGCGCTGATAGTTGGTCTGGTCGTCCTCCGCGTTCCACAGGCAGAACTCGATGAAGCTGAACAGGTCCACCTGCTTGGACGCGTCCGAGTGGTTCGTCAGCGTGACCTGGTGGACCTCCGCGTTGACGTCGACGGGCACGAAGAGCAGCACCGAGGCCTCGAGGCCGTTCCGCTCGCCCGTGATGCGCGTGTAGCCCATGCCGTGCCGGGTCTCGAATCGTTCGAGGTCCTTCTTGTACGGACGGTACGACGGGCTCCACACGTCGCCGCCGTCGTTGATGGAGAAGTAGCGGCCGCCATCGTCGACGGGGATGTTGTTGTAGCGGTAGCGCGTCAGGCGCCGCATCTTCGCGTCGCGGTAGAAGCTGTAGCCACCACCGGTATGCGACACCAGACCGAAGAACTCCTGCGAGCCCAGGTAGTTGATCCACGGGTAGGGAGTGTGCGGCGTGGTGATCACGTATTCGCGCGCTTCGTCGTCGAAGTGGCCGAACTGCATGGGTGGAGCCTTCCGAGATGTGGGTGAACCGACCTCACTCTAACCGAGATCGAAACGTTCTGACATAACGATTCGACCACGAACGCGGTTCCCGCTCCCGCGCGCGGGATCGGAGCGTGCTCGCGCCGCCCGGACGAGCACGCGCTAGGTTGACACCATGCTGCTCTCCGACCGCGATATCCGTGCCGAGATCGACGCCGGGCGCGTGGCGCTCGACCCGTACCAGCCGGAGATGATCCAGCCGTCGTCGATCGACGTCCGGCTCGACAAGTTCTTCCGCGTGTTCGACAACCACAAGTACGCCGCGATCGACCCGAGCGCCGAGCAGCCGGAGCTCACGCGGCTGGTCGAGGTCAAGGGCGACGGTCCGTTCGTGCTCCACCCCGGCGAGTTCGTCCTGGGATCCACTTTCGAGTCGGTGGAACTTCCGGATGACATCGCGGCACGGCTCGAGGGGAAGTCCTCGCTCGGCCGGCTGGGGCTGCTCACCCACTCGACCGCCGGCTTCATCGATCCCGGATTCGAGGGCAACGTCACGCTCGAGCTGTCCAACATGGCGACCCTGCCCATCAATCTGTGGCCCGGCATGAAGATCGGCCAGCTGTGCTTCTTCCGCCTGTCCTCCCCCGCCGAGCACCCCTACGGCTCGGACGCCTACGGATCCCACTACCGCGGGCAGCGCGGACCCACCGCCAGCCGCAGCTTCCAGAACTTCCACCGCTCCGATATCTGACTGTCGACCTGATCACATCGCCCCCGCGGCGGCGCCAGCGCCGCTAGTGTGCGCACCAGGCACAACGCGAGGGAGCAGCACGCATGACGGAGTGGAACGCACCAGGAAGCACGGGTGACCACCCGAGCGACGAGCTCGCGGATGCGGCGCAGCGCAGCGCGCCCGCATCGGCGCCCATCCTCGGCGCGCCAGCGACCGCTGCAGTGGCGCCGCCCCCCGGCTGGTACGCGGATCCGGAGGACGGCACCCGGCAGCGCTACTGGGACGGGGCGGCCTGGGCCGCGCCCATGACCGCGATCCCGGCTGCGGCGCCGGCCAAGCGCGGCCTGTCACGCGGGGCCGTGGCCGGCATCGTCGCGGGCGTGGTCGCCGTCGTCGTCCTCGGCATCGTGGCGGCGGCTGTGGTCTTGCCGCGGCTCGAGGGCGCAGCGCTGTCCGCGATCGACGGCGCGGGCGCGACGTCGCTCGAGGCGGATGTGCCCGACGCGTGGACGACCGTGGCGACCCTCGAAGGAGCCGGCACGATCGGCTACGACCCCACGTGGGATGACGTGCGGGTCCAGCTGGGCGCCAGCACCATCGAGGCACTGACGCTCCAGGAGACGGGCATCGACGTGCGTGTGGACGGCGCGTGGATGATGGAGGGCTCGTGGGAGACCGGAGGCTCGGCGCTCACGGTCATGAGCGCCGCCGACGTGGGCGGTCCCTCCTCCGCACGCCTGGAGGCCGAGGCCTTCCTGCTGTCCTCGACCGCGGAGCTCGAGGACGTCATGAAGATCTCCGAGGGCGCCGTGGAGACGGCAGCCGGCTACACGGCGTACGTGATCGAGTTCGGGTATTCCCTCTACGGAGAGCGGCTCACCAACACCGTCGGCGTCGTCGTCGAGGGCCCGCGCCAGGTCATCGTCAGCGCCAGCTCGCTCGAGCAGTACGGCACCCAAGTCGACGTCGTCCAGGCGATGCTCAGCTCGCTCACGATCGACGAGGCCTGACCCCACTCCGG
>NZ_CAJXJX010000123.1 GCF_913055775.1 uncultured Demequina sp.
GCTCGTCGAGGGTCGCCTCCCCGCCGATCCCACGGGACGCTCCCGCCAGGTCAGCGGACCGAACGCTGGAATCGGCGTCGTCGCGTCGCTGGGCGACAACGGCGAGTCCGTCTACGTCGAGCCCGAGGTCATCGAGATCGCGCTCACCCGGCCGGTGGCCAGCCCCCTCGAGTTCGATCTCGACGACGTCATCATGCTCGAGGACGTGACAGGCGCCCGAATCGCGCTGCGCATCACCGGCATCGTCGAGCCCGAGGACCCGCAGGCAGAGGTCTGGAGTCGGTTCCCCGACGCGGTCTCCCCTGCCGTCGTCGACAATCCGTCCCGACCCCTGTTCCGCCGCGGCACGGTCCTGGTCCAGGCAGCCACGCTCGACGAGCTCGCGTCCCGTTTGGGAACGGCCTTCCCCGGCACGATCGAGCTGTCGGTGTCTCCCGAGACGCTGACCCTCGACAGCGCACGCACGCTCGCGTCGAGCATGCGCGACCTGACCGGCTCGAGCGACCTGATCGGACCCGAGGCGGACGTCACGGTCCAGGTCGCGAGCGGCCTCGGGCCCGCATTGGACGCCTATCCCGCCCGGGCGCGTGCGGCGCTCGCGCAGATGTCGGTGGTGGTCGCGGGCGTGATCGCCGTGGGAGCGGTGGTCATCGCCCTGATGTCGCGCCTCCTGGTGAGCCGCCGCGAGCGCGATATCGCTCTCGAGCGGGCACGCGGAGCGTCCGTGGCCTCGGTTGCACTGCGCATGGTTATCGAGTCGGCGCTTGTCACGGGCGTCGGCCTCGCCTCGGGCTACGCGGCCGCGCGGGCCGCCGTGGGACCCGTCGCCGCCGGGAATCTCCAGGCTCTGCTGGTCGCTGGGGTGGCCGTGATCGCAGCGCCAGTGCTCGCAGTGGCGATGGCCCGCGGCTCGTGGACCGGGCGCCGCGAGCCCGCGAACAGGCAGGACAGGGCGCGCAAGCGCCGGGCCAGGGCCGCGCGGCGCCTCACGCTCGAGGCGCTGGCCGTCGTGCTCGGCGTGCTCGCCGTCGTCACGCTCCGGGGCCGCGGCGTGCTGCAGACCCAGACGGAAGGCATCGACCCGTTCCTCGCGGCCGCGCCCGTCCTCGTCGCTCTCGCCATCGTCGTCATCGTCGTCCGGCTCTACCCGCTGCCGATGGCCGTGATCCAGGCGCTGGCGCGTCGCACGCGCGGAGTGTCGGGCGCCATCACGCTGGCCAAGGCGCGCGAGCCGATCCCCGTCCTTCCCCTGCTGGCCCTGACCCTGGCGATCGCGGTCGCCGTCTCGAGCGGGCTGCTGGTGGGCACGGTGCGCGAGGGTCAGGAGCAGGCGGCGTGGGAACGGGTGGGCGGACAGGTCAGGATCGACGCGCCCGTGGACGACGCGACCGTCGACGACCTCGCGTCCCAGGGCCTCGAGACCTCGATCGTGTACACGCGCGTGTTCACCAACCTGACGCTCGGCTCGGAGACCCTCGAGAGCTCGCTGGTGGCCTTCGACGAGGCCTACCCCGATATCGTCGACCAGGCCGGCATCGTCGACGCCGCCGAGCTGCGCGAGCTCCACGCGCTGGAAGCGCAGCGCGCCGACGGCGATCCGGTGCCGGTCCTCGCCAGCCCGGAGCTCGCCGCCCTGGAGATCCCCGGCGATCGCTCGCAGATCTACATCGGGCGGGAGCACATCCCCGTCGAGATCGTCGGGATCGCCACCGCGACCCCGGACGGGTGGATGGACGGGCCGTTCGTCATGGCGCCGCTCGAGGGGCTCGAGACCTTCGAGTACGACACGCCTTGGACGCCCAACCTCGCCTTCGTGGGAGGCGACGGCGCCGAGGAGGCGGTGACCTCGACGCCGTCGATTCCGGCCGATGCTGTGACGACTCGTGAGGGATGGCTCGAGGCGGTCCGGGGATCCGCGCTCATCGGCGGCGTCGAGGCGCTCATGGCTCTCGCCGTGGCGACCGTGGGCGCGCTCGCGGCGGTCGCCCTGCTCATCACCGTGATGCAGGGCGTGCGCGAGCGGGGCCGCGCGCTGGCGATGCTGCGCACGCAGGGCATGGGCGCCGCGTACGGGTGGTGGCTCGCACTCGCCGAGCTGGGCCCGCTCACCGCTGCCGCCGTCGTGGGCGGCGCCGGTGCCGGCCTGGCAATCCTGGCGCTGCTCGGCGGCGCACTCGGCCTCGAGGTGCTTGCCGGGGGGCTCGCCGCCCCGGCCCTCGTCGCCAGTCCCCTGTTCATCGCAGCCGTCGCCGGCGGAGTCGTCGCGCTGCTGCTGCTCGCGGTCACCACCGAGGTGATCGCCCACCGTCGCGAACGGCTGAGCGACGTGCTTCGCTATGGAGAGTCCCGATGAGGGAGGAACAGTCATGACCCAGACCGCTGCGGCGCCCCGCGCCGAGTACGGCGCGGACGCGCTGATCGTGTGCGACAACCTCGTGCGCATCTACCAGGTCGAGAACATCGAGGTGCAGGCCCTGCAGGGGCTGGACCTGCTGGTCGACAAGGGCGAGATGATCGCGATCGTCGGCCAGTCCGGATCCGGCAAATCGACGCTGCTGAACGTGCTGTCGGGGCTCGACGTGCCCACCGCGGGATCAGCCAGGGTCGCTGGCTGGGACCTGCTGCGCATGAACCACGCCGATCGCCTGACGTACCGCCGCTCGGTCGTGGGCTTCGTATGGCAGCAGACGGCGCGCAACCTGCTTCCCTACCTGAGCGCCCGCGAGAACGTCATGCTGCCGATGGCGTTCTCCGGGCTGCGGGGAGCGCGACGCGCCGCCCGCGCAGACGAGCTGCTCGAGGCGATGAGCATGGCCGATCGCGCGGGCAGGCGGCCCGGCGAGCTGTCGGGAGGAGAGCAGCAGCGCGTCGCGATCGCGGTCGCGCTCGCCAACGAGCCCGAGGTGATCTTCGCGGACGAGCCCACGGGCGAGCTCGACTCCAGCACCGGCGACGATGTGTTCGCGGCTCTGCGCAGCGCTAACCAGGACCTGGGCGCGACGGTCGTGGTCGTGACCCACGACCACGCGGTCAGCTCGCAGGTGCAGCGCACGGTGGCGATCCGCGATGGCCGCACCGCGACGGAGGTGGTGCGACGCACGCACGTGGACGACGAGGGCCGCACGCAGACCGTGCACGACGAGTACGCCGTGCTGGACCGCGCCGGGCGCCTGCAGCTGCCGCGCGACTATCGCGACGCGCTGGAGCTCAAGGACCGTGTGCGCCTCGAGCTGGAGACCGATCACATCGGCGTGTGGAAGGACTCCACTGCGCGCCCCGCGTCCGCACCCTCGGCGCCCGAGGCCGCAGCCTCCCCACCGGCGCCTCGGGAGGCGCCGCGCGCTCCCGACCCGACGCGCGCATCGGCCCCGCCCACGGACGCCCCGAACCCCTTCCTGCCCCCCGAGCCCGAGGAGGGCCGCGATGACCTCCGCTGAGACGCCCATGGTGTCCGTCGATGGTGTGACCCGAGTGTTCGGCCACGGCGCGAACCGCGTCACCGCCGTGGACGACGTCTCGTTCGAGGTTCAGCGCGGCCGGCTCGTGGCCCTGGTGGGCAGGTCGGGATCCGGCAAGACGAGCCTGCTCAACTGCATCGGCGGCCTCGACCGCCCCACGTCCGGCCGGATCGTGGTCGACGACATCGAGGTCACCGCGCTGTCCGAGGGACGGCGCACGGCGCTGCGCCGCGACACCGTGGCTTTCGTGTTCCAGACCTTTGGGCTCGTGCCGATGCTGTCCGCGGCGGAGAACGTGGGGCTGCCGATGCGGCTGCGCAGCACTCGCACGGGCGAGCGCGAGCGCAGGGTCGCGGAGCTGCTGGACCTCGTCGGACTGTCGAACCACCGCGATCAGCGGCCCGCGGAGCTGTCGGGCGGTCAGCAGCAGCGCGTGGCGATCGCTCGAGCGCTGGCGAACGAGCCGCGGCTGCTGATCGCGGATGAGCCGACGGGCCAGCTCGACGCGGACACCGGGGCGGCGGTGATGGCGCTGCTCCGCGAGGTCATCGCTGGCACCGGGATGACCGCGCTCGTGTCGACTCACG
This sequence comes from uncultured Demequina sp., assembly GCF_913055775.1. Classification (GTDB taxonomy): domain Bacteria; phylum Actinomycetota; class Actinomycetes; order Actinomycetales; family Demequinaceae; genus Demequina. The sequence continues at coordinate 4,046 of NZ_CAJXJX010000123.1, forward strand.
ACCAGGGGCTCATGGACATCGCCGACGACACGGTGCGCCTCGCGGATGGACGCGTGGTCGACGCCGACGACGCGTCGTTCGTGGGCACGGGCTCGCGGGCGACCGGCTCCGAGCACGAGGGGCGGATCGTCTAGGAGCCGCGGGGTCGTGTGACCCGTGCTCGCCACACCTGGGCCGCCACCGGCCACCCGACCACCGCGAGCACCAGGATCGCGAAGGCCCACCACGATCCCGCTGCCGCCGGCGCCGCTACCGCTGCGAGGACCACGCAGCCCACGACGCCGAACACGCTCACCAGCACCGGGACGCGGAGCGTTGCGGTGCGCCCCGTCCGGCGCTGGCGAATGGCGGCGACATTCGCCACCGCGTAGTACGTGAGGATCGAGGCGACGCTCACGAGCAGCAGGCTGGTGCCCTGGGTCCACACCAGAACGATCGCGAGGACCGCGATCACCGCTTCCGCTCTCCACGGAGCTCCGGACTCTCCCTGGTGGGCGAGGGCCCGGGGCAGGTCGCCCTCGCGCGCCATCGCCATGGCCGTGCGTCCAGCACCCGCCATGACCGCCAGCATCGCGCCGCCCACCGCGAGCGCGGCCGCGGCCGTGACGATCCACGCCGGGATGCCCACCTCCACCGCCAGGGACTCGAGCGGCGCGTCGCCCAGCGCCGTAGCGTCAGCCGTCCATCCGAACGAGGCCTCGTCCTCGTGGGCAACGGGGGCAGGTGCGAAGCCCTCGCTGGGCACGGGCACGCCGAAGGTGCGCCCGAGGGACACGGCGACCGCCAGGTAGAGCACGATCACCACGCCCAGCGCACTGATGACGGCGCGCGGGATGGTGCGCTCGGGCTCCCGCACCTCCTCGCCCAGGGTCGCGATGCGCGCATAGCCCGCGAAGGCGAAGAAGGCAGCGGCGGCCGCGACCATGAAGGCGGGCCCGGTGGCCGACGCAGGCTCGAGCGCCGCCGTCTCCGCCAGGGGCGCATAGGCGAACCAGCCGAAGGAGCGCTCCGCGCCGATCAGCGCGGCCGCCACCAGCGCGAGCAGCACCGCGACCACGACGATCGCGATCGCCGTCGCGCCCCGCGCGGTGCGGGTGATGCCGCGAGAGTTGAGCGCCCACACGGACGCGATCGCGGCGGTGGCGACGAGCGCGGCGTGCCCAGGCACCACGTACGAGCCCAGCACGAGCGCCCCCACGGCGACGGACACGGTCTTGCCCACCACGAAGGCGGCACCCGCGAGATGCCCGGCCATCGGTCCGAGCTCGGCGCGCCCATACGCGTACGCGCCGCCTGCGACCGGGTAGCGCGCCGCCAGCTGCGCCGTCGACAGGGCGTTGGCGAGCGCGACCGCGCCCGCGAGGCCCACGGCGGCCAGGTACCAGTCGCCCGCGGCGAGCACCTCCGCCCACATGTCAGAGAAGACGCCGGCGCCGAGCATCGACCCGACGCCGATGCCGATCGCCCCCAGGAGGCCGACACGGCGCGCGGTGCTCACGCGGCCAGCGTAGGGGCGGCGGTCGCGGGTGGGAAGCGCAGAAGCCCGGGAAAATGACGAAGGCCCGGACCGTGTGGTCCGGGCCTTCGTCGTGGAGTAGCGGGGACAGGATTTGAACCTGCGACCTCCGGGTTATGAGCCCGGCGAGCTACCGAACTGCTCCACCCCGCGTTGGCGAGTGATCAGTCTATCGGACGCGCGCCGAGGCTCCAAATCGCCTCTCCCGGCCGTGGCTACTGCTGGGCCGCCAGAGCCTCCTCCGCGAGAATCGCGTCCTCGATCGCCTGCTCGAGCTCCTCCTGCGCCTCGCCGTATGCGGCGAAGTCGCCGTCGGCCAGCGCCTCCTGCCCGTCCAGCAGGGCCTGCTGGGCGCGCGCGAGCGCGTCCTCGAGGGCCGCCTGGGCATCGTCGGGCGCGGCCGTCGGGTCCGTCGCCGGCTCGCTCTCGCTCGGCGTCGGCGTCGGCTCGGAGGTGTCCGGCACGTCGCCCGGGTCCAGCTCCGTGTCCGGCTCCACCTCGTCGACCGGCTCATCCGTGTCGGGAGCCGCACCTTCGCCGAAGACCTGGTCGAGCGCCTCCTGCAGCGTGTCGGCGAAGCCCACCTCGTCGCCGAACGAGACGAACACCTTGCGCAGCAGGGGCACCTGCGTTCCCGAGCTCGACTGGACGTACACGGGCTGCACGTAGAGCAGACCGCCGCCGACCGGCAGGGTCAGGAGGTTGCCACTGACGACATCCGTCTCGCCCTGACGGAGCAGGTTCAGCGTCTCCTGTGCACCCGGGTCGGAGTTGAAGTTGTTCTGGACCTGGCCGGGGCCGGGAACCGTGGTGTCGCGGGGCAGCTCGAGAAGCCTGATCTGGCCGTAGCCCTCCGCGATCTCGCCTGCAGCATCACCCGTCTCGGAGTCCACCGCCAGGTATCCGGTGAGGATGTTGCGGTCGGTGTTGCCGCCGGGGATGTAGTTGCTGGTGAGCGAGAACGACGGGTCGTCCTGGCCCGGCATCTGCAGCGTCAGGTAGTAGGGCGGCTGCAGCGTCGCGCCCGAACCCGTCGGGTCCTGCGGCGTGGACCAGATGTCCTGGCCGGAGTAGAACGCCGAGGCGTCGTCCACGTGGTAGCGCTGCAGCTGGTGCCGCTGGACCTGGAACAGGTCCTCCGGGTAGCGCAGGTGGCTCATCAGCTCGCTCGAGATCTCCGCGACCGGCACGATGGTCGACGGGAAGATGTTCTGCCACGTCTGGAGGATCGGATCCTCCGCGTCCCACGCGTAGAGGGTCACGCTGCCGTCGTACGCGTCCACCGTCGCCTTGACCGAGTTGCGCACATAGTTCAGCGTCGACGGGAACTGCGACTCGCCGCTCGCGAACAGCCCGGGCGTCTGCAGCGCCGCCGAGTACGGGTACGAGTCGGCGGTGGTGTAGCCGTCCACGACCCACTTCACGCGACCGTCGACGACGGCCGGGTAGGTGGTCTGGTCGAGCTCAAGATACGGGGCGACGCGCTCGACGCGCTCGATCGGGTCGCGGTAGTACAGGATCTGCGACTCCGAGGTCACGCGGTCGGAGAAGAAGATCTGCTCCTCGCCGAAGCGGATCGCGTACATCAGCTTCTCGACGAAAGTGCCGATGCTCGGACCGCCGTCGCCGGCGTAGGTCGTGTTGACCTGGCCCGTCGGCGAGTCGTCGTCGGGGTAGTCCAGCTCCCAGGGCTCGGTGCCGTCGGGGGCACCCACGATCGAGTAGTCGGGGACCGTCTGGCCGAAGTAGATGCGCGGCTCGTAGTCGCCCATGCTTCCGCGCGACGGGATGTTGCCCTCCCAGAACGCCGGCTGGCCGTCGGTGCTGGTGCGGTTGCCGTAGGCGGCGACCACCCCATAGCCGTGCGTGAAGACCGTGTGGTCGTTGACCCACGAGCGGTTCTCGTCGCTGAGGCCGGCGAGGTTGAGCTCGCGCACCGCGATGACGGTGTCGTTGAGTTCGCCATCGAGCTGGTACCGATCGACGGCGAGGCGGTCGGAGAAGTCGTAGTACTGGCGGTTCTGCTGCAGCTGCTGGAACGCCGGCGACACCACGTTGGGGTCGAGCAGACGGATCTGCGCGGTCGTCTCGGCATCGGCCCTCAACTGGTCCGCCTCGGCCTCGGTCGCGGCGTCATACGGAATCGTCTCGATCTCGTCGAGCCCGTACGCGTACAGAGTCGCGTCGATGTTGCGCTGGATGTAGGGCGCCTCGAGCGACTGCGCGTTCGGCTCCACCTGGAAGCGCTGCACGATCGACGGGTAGATGCCGCCGACCACGAGCGCCGAGAGCACCATCAGCGAAACGCCCACGGCGGGGATGCGCCAGTCGCCGCGCCAGATGACGGCCAGGAACAGCGCACCGACGAGCACCGCGATCCCCACGAGGATGGTCCGTCCCGGGATGATCGCGTTGA
>NZ_CAJXJX010000124.1 GCF_913055775.1 uncultured Demequina sp.
CGGCATATCCACGAGGGCTGGGAGGGGCCGGAGCCGCACCGCCATCCCCACCGCCACGCCGCGATGCACCACACGCACCCCTTCGTCATCGACCGCCACCACTGGAGCTGGCCGGACCGGGCGGCGTGAGGGTGAGTGGGCCCGCCCGCGCCCTTCGAGACGCGCGCAAGCGCGCTCCTCAGGACGAGGGCTAGGTTATTCGGGTTGCTATAAGAAAGCCTCGTCCTGAGGAGGCCCGGAGGGCCGTCTCGAAGGGCGCGGCGCGGCGGTATCGGCAGAGCAGGGCAGGGGATGCACGGCATCCCGTGTGAATCGCCTGCGACCGAAAGTCCGTATGTACCGCCTTTTTGCCGGTTTTAACCTTTCGCCAAATCGACTAAACAGGGGGCCGCGTTGTGGGACCCTTTACAAGACAAGGTGTTGCACATTAGAATGAATACAAATTCATCTCCCCGGGCCGGTGAGCCTGCTGGCGTCATTCGGGGGCTACAGTTCCAATGAAGGAATAACGGAATGAAGATTGGCGTACCCAAGGAGGTACACGCTGGCGAACAGCGTGTGGCCCTGACGCCGGAAACGGCGGGACGGATACAGAAGCTGGGCTTCGATCTCTGCATCGAGTCGGGCGCGGGCGCAGCCGCGCAGTTCAGCGACGAGGCCTATCGCGAGGCCGGCGTCGAGGTGACCGACGACACCCGCCGCGTGTGGGGCGAGTCCGACATCGTGCTCAAGGTCCGCGGGCCGGAGGCGCATCCCGCGCTCGGCGTCGACGAGACCGAGCTGCTGAAGGCGGGCTCCACGCTGATCAGCTTCATCTGGCCGGCGCAGAACGAGGCGCTGCTGGAGAAGATCAGGGCGCGCGGCGCGACCGCCATCGCCATGGACATGGTGCCGCGCATCAGCCGCGCGCAGAAGATGGACGCGCTGTCCTCGATGGCCAATATCGGCGGCTACCGCGCGATCGTCGAGGCCGCCAACAATTTCGGGCGCTTCTTCACCGGCCAGATCACGGCCGCGGGCAAGGTGCCGCCGGCCAAGGTGCTGGTGATCGGTGCCGGCGTCGCGGGCCTCGCCGCCATCGGCGCGGCGGGCGCGCTGGGCGCCATCGTGCGCGCCTTCGACACGCGCCCCGAGGTCAAGCAGCAGGTCGAGAGCATGGGCGCCGAGTTTCTCGAGCTCGATTTCGAGGAAGAGGGCTCCGGCGGGGGCGGCTACGCCAAGGTGATGAGCGAGGAGTTCATCAAGGCCGAGATGGAGCTGTTCGCGGAGCAGGCGAAGGACGTCGACATCATCGTCACGACCGCGCTGATCCCCGGCAAGCCCGCGCCCGAGCTGATCACCGAGGACATGGTGAAGTCGATGAAGCCGGGCTCGGTCATCGTCGACCTCGCGGCCGAGCAGGGCGGCAACTGCAAGCTGACCGTCGCGGGCGAGGTTGTGGAGCGCCACGGCGTGAAGCTGATCGGCTACACCGACCTGCCGAGCCGCATGGCCGCGCAGTCTTCGCAGCTCTACGGCACCAACCTGTGGCACATGCTCACCGACCTGACGCCGGAGAAGGACGGCGCCATCAACGTGGACATGGAAGACGACGTCATCCGCGGCGCCACCGTGGTGAAGGACGGCGAGATCACGTTCCCGCCGCCCCCGCCGAAGACGCCCGCCATCGCGCCGCACAAGGCCGAGGAGGCGAAGCCGGCGCCGAAAGAAGAGAAGCCGGCCAACGTGGGCCTGAAATCGGCGGTTACGCTGGTGATCGGCGGCATCGTGCTCGCCGCGCTCGGCACCGTCGCGCCGCCCGCCTTCATGGGCCACTTCACCGTCTTCGTGCTGGCCTGCTTCGTCGGCTGGCAGGTGATCTGGAACGTTAAGCCCGCGCTGCACACGCCGCTGATGAGCGTCACCAATGCGATCAGCGGCATCATCGTGATCGGTGCGCTGCTGCAGATCTCCAACCCGTCGTCGCTGGTCGTCGTGCTGGCCGGCGTGTCGGTCCTTATCGCCACCATCAATATCGCGGGCGGGTTCCTGGTCACCCAGCGCATGCTCCGCATGTTCCAGAAGAGCTAGGAGCCGGACCATGACATCAGGCCTGACCACCGTCGCCTATATCGGCGCCAGCATCCTGTTCATCCTGTCCCTCGCGGGCCTGTCCAAGCAGACGACCGCGCGGCGCGGCAACCTCCTGGGGATGGGCGGCATGGTCATCGCGATCGTGGCGACCATCGCGCTGGCACTGGACCAGTCCGAGCGACCCGTCGGGGTGACGGCCGCGCTGATCGTGGGCGTGCTGCTCATCGGTGCCCTGGTGGGCACCTGGCGCGCGCGGTCCGTCGAGATGACGCAGATGCCCGAGCTCATCGCGATCCTGCACTCGTTCGTGGGCGCCGCGGCGGTGCTGATCGGGTTCAACTCCTACCTGACCGAGGGGCACGACGCGGTGCACCTGATCGAGGTGTTCCTGGGTGTCTTCATCGGTGCGGTGACGTTCACCGGGTCGATCGTGGCCTTCCTCAAGCTGTCCGCGCGCATGAAGTCCTCGCCGCTGACCCTGCCGGGGCGTCACGCACTGAACCTCGCCGGCCTGGTGGTCTCGCTGGGGCTGGGCGCCTGGTTCGTCGCGGCGCCTTCTGTGCTGCCGTTGATCCTCATGACCGTGATCGCGCTGGCCATCGGCTTCCACCTCGTGGCCGCCATTGGCGGAGGCGACATGCCCGTGGTCGTGTCGATGCTCAACTCGTACTCGGGCTGGGCCGCAGCGGCGGCGGGCTTCATGCTGGGCAACGATCTGCTGATCGTGGTGGGTGCGCTGGTGGGCTCCTCCGGTGCGATCCTCAGCTACATCATGTGCAAGGCGATGAACCGCAAGTTCCTCGCTGTCATCCTGGGCGGGTTCGGCGGAGACGGAGCCGCGCCGTCCGCGGCGTCCGAGGGCCCGCAGGGCGAGCACACCGAGGTCTCCGTCGCGGAGACCGTCGAGCTGCTCTCTGCCGCGCGCTCCGTGGTGATCGCGCCGGGCTACGGCATGGCCGTCGCCAAGGCCCAGTACCCGGTGGCGGAGCTCGTGACGCGGCTGCGTTCGCGCGGCGTGAAGGTGCGCTTCGCGGTGCACCCCGTGGCCGGCCGCCTCCCTGGTCACATGAACGTGCTGCTCGCCGAGGCGCGCGTGCCGTACGACATCGTTCTCGAGCTGGACGAGATCAACGAGGACTTCGCGGACACCGACGTGGTGCTCGTCATCGGCGCGAACGACACCGTCAACCCGGCGGCACTCGAGGACCCGGGCTCGCCCATCGCGGGCATGCCGGTGCTCGAGGTGTGGAACGCGGAGCAGGTCGTGGTGTTCAAGCGGTCGATGGCCACCGGGTACGCGGGAGTCCAGAACCCGCTGTTCTTCCGGGACAACACCGCGATGCTGTTCGGTGACGCGAAGACCCAGGTCGAGGCCATCGTCGCCGCGATGCCCGCGACGGAGGCCGTCGACGCGTAGTTCGCGCAAGGGTTCCGAGTTCTGTGCACGGGGCCAGGCGTGCGACCGGCTTGACCTTCTAGCATGGTGGAAGGTTTACCGTGGTTCTCAGTGACCCCCGCGAGAGGACTCTGACCATGAGCGACATCATCGACATCACCGTGACCGGCATGAGCTGCGACGGCTGCGCCGGGAAGGTGCGGAGCGCACTCGAGTCGACGGAGGGCGTCGCATCCGCGGACGTCGACCACGCCTCCGGTGCTGTGCGCGTGCGCCTGGACGGCACCGTGCCCGCCGACGACCTCGAGTTCGCTCTCGACGAGGCGGTGGAGGGCGTCGGCTATCGGGTGGAAGCGCCGTGACCACGCCCACCGACGCGTCGCAGGCCGCGGCCGACCGCATTCCCCAGGTCGAGGCCATCAACCTCGCCGTGAGCGGCATGACGTGCTCGAGCTGCGCCGCGTCCATCCAGGGCGGCCTCGCCCAGCTGCCGGGCGTCGACGACGCGACCGTCAACTACGCGACCCGGCGCGCCACGGTGCGGCCGGGCGCGGGGGCCGATGCCGCCGCCCTCGAGGAGCAGATGCGCGCCACGATTGAGGGTCTCGGATACGAGGTGCTGACCAAGCCTCGAGGCGCTGTCGCTGCCACGCATGCCGGCTCCGACCAGGGAGCCAGCCACGGAGCGAGCCACGGCACCGGCCACGGCACCGGCCACGGCGACGAGCACGCCGAGGTGGACGAGCACGCCGCCCATATGCAGGCCGATGCCGCCCGCATCGCCGACTACCGCCGGCGCTTCCTCGTTGCCGCCGTCCTCACCGTCCCGGTGCTGCTCATCTCGATGGTTCCCGCCTGGCAGTTCGCCGGCTGGGAGTGGGTCGTCGCGCTCCTCGCGACACCGGTGATCGGCTGGTCGGCGTGGCCGTTCCACCGCAGCACTCTGATGAGCGCACGCCACCGCGCCACCAACATGGACACGCTGGTCACGATGGGCACGGTCGCGGCGTGGACATGGTCCACGGTGGTGCTGGTCGGCCACGCCTTCGGTGCTCTCGAGAGCGGCCACATCTATTACGAGACCGGCGCCGTCATCGTGTCGCTGATCCTGCTGGGCAAGTGGCTCGAGGTGCGGTCCACCGCGCGGGCGGGCGACGCGATCCGCGCGCTGTCGAGCCGTCAGAGCGCCACCGCGCGGCTCGAGGATGGCAGCACCATCGCGCGCGACGAGCTCGAGGTGGGGATGCGATTCGTGGTCCGCCCGGGCGAGACCATCGCGACGGACGGAATCGTGGTCGACGGTGGCGCAGCGGTGGACGCCAGCCTCGTGACGGGCGAGCCGGTGCCGGTGCGCGTCGAGGCGGGCGCCGGCACGGACTCCGAGGTCGTGGGCGGCACCATTGCCACCGACGGATCCATCACGGTTGAGGCGACCAAGGTGGGCGCGGAGACCATGCTCGCGCAGATCGCCCGCATGGTCGACGAGGCCCAGACCGGCCGCGCGCGCGTGCAGCGTCTCGCGGACCGCATCTCCCGCATCTTCGTGCCCATCGTCATCGCAGTCGCGCTGGCCACGCTCGTGACCTGGCTACTCGTCACCGGCGATGTCAACGGCGCATTCACCGCTGCCGTCGCGGTGCTCATCATCTCCTGCCCCTGCGCGCTGGGACTCGCGACGCCGCTCGCGATCATGGTCGGGACGGGGCGCGGAGCGCAGCTGGGCGTGCTGGTGCGTGGACCCGAGGCGCTCGAGGACACGCGCGATGTTCAGACCATCGTGCTCGACAAGACCGGCACGGTCACCGAGGGGCGCATGGCGCTGGTGAGCGCGTCCGCCCCGGAGGTCGCACGCTCGCATGGGGCCGATGCGGAGGCCGCCTTGCTGGACGCCGTCGCCTCGGTCGAGGCGCGCTCCGAGCACCCCATCGCCCAGGCGATCGCCGATGCGCGGCCGGGCCGAGCGCGCATCAAGGGCTTCCGCAACGTTCCCGGCCAGGGCGTCATCGCGACCGTGCAGCACCTCGGACTCCTGGGAGAGGCCCCCGGGCCCGAGGCCCCGAACACGGACCTGCTGGTGGGGTCGCGCCGGATGTTCGACACGGTGCCGGACGCTCTCGAGGCTCTCGCCTCCGAGGCTGAGTCCGAGGGTCGCACCGCGATCTTCGCCGGACGCGTGCCCGCGGACGGCGGCGCACTGGGTGCCGCCACGCTGGCGACGCGCGCGCCGGCCATCGCCGAGGCCGTCCTGGTGGTGAGCGACACCGTGAAGCCCACGAGCGCCGAGGCCGTGGCGGCGTTCCGCGAGCTGGGTCTCGACGTCGTGCTGCTCACGGGCGACAACGAGCGCGCAGCGCGGGCAGTCGCTGACCAGGTGGGCATCGAGACGGTGATCGCCCAGGTGCTGCCCGGCGACAAGGCGGACGTGGTGCGCGAGCTTCAGTCGGGCGCCGACGGCCGCCCTCGGCGCGTCGCGATGGTGGGCGACGGCGTCAACGACGCGCCCGCGCTCGCGCAAGCAGACCTGGGCATCGCGGTGGGCACGGGCGCGGATGTCGCGCGGGAGGCCTCGGACCTCACCATCGTCTCGGGAGACCTGAGGGCGGCGGCCGATGCGATCGCCCTGTCCCGGCGCACGCTCGGCACGATTCGCGGCAACCTCTTCTGGGCCTTCGCTTACAACACGGCGGCGATCCCGCTCGCTGCGCTGGGCATCCTCAACCCCATGATCGCGGCTGCGGCCATGGGCGGGTCGAGCCTGTTCGTCGTGGGAAACTCGCTGCGCCTACGGGGCTTCCGCGGGTACCGCGCGAAGGTGTGACTAGCCGGACGCCGTCCGCCGCCGGTCCCACTGCACCTGGCGGCGGTCGACCGTCGCGGACAGGATGCGCACGTCTCGCGTGAGCTCCACGGACCGGGGTGACCCCCACCCGTCCTCGTGCGAGGCCGTGAGCAGGTGGAGCTGTGCCGACTGCAGGCGGCGCAGGGCCCGCGCCGTCGCCCGACCGCCGCGACGCCGCGCCCACCGCCGCGCCCGTCGCCGCGCGCGCCGGGTCACGAGGGTGCTGAAGTCGCCGGGAGACACCAGATCGTCCGGGATCACGTGACGCGCGAGACCGGCGAACGTGCGGCGCTCGCGCAGATGCGCCCAGCGCAGCACGACCAGCAGCATCGCGAGCACCGGGAGTCCCTTGATGATCGACCCGAGCACCACGTATCCACCCACGATGGGGGTGTCGAAGAATCCGTGCACGGCCATGGCGAGACCGAGCCCGCCCACGAGCGCTGCGACGCGCTGCAGCCGCGACGTGCCCGCGTTGAAGAAGTAGCCCAGGCCGGCACCGGCGATGGCCGTGAAGGTCGCATGCGACCACAGACCCCCGATGATGCCGCGCAGGATGAATACCTCCCACACGGTCGCGTACCCGCTGTCCGCGCTGAAGGTCGCGGTGTACAGGAAGCCCTCGGAGACCTGGAAGCCCAGACCCACGACGGCGCCGTAGAACAGACCGTCGGCGGCCGAGCGCACCCGCGCGCCGGGAATCAGAGCCAGCGCGAGCACGCCCATGAGCTTGAGCGGTTCCTCCGACAGCGGCGCCGCGAACGAGGAGATCCACGGGTTGTCCGTGCCCAGCGCGCTCGCGACCAGGTCGTGCATCGCGGGTGCGGCGATCGCCCCAAGGCCGGGAGCGGCGAGCGCTCCCCACAGGAGCGCACCGAGCACCGTCACGGGAGAGCGGCGCTCGAAGAGCTCGAGGCGATACAGGATGACGATGAATGCGAGCCCGTAGGCCAGCCACAGGATCGCGGACAGCGTCGCGGTCGAGGGGTTGTCGCGCAGCGCGCGGGCGACGAGCGGTCCCCACTGCCACAGGCCGACCAGGGTCAGCGCGGCCCCCACCCAGAAGACCCACGAGCGCACGTCGAGGAAGCTCGTCGTCCTGGGCACCATCCGCGGCAGCGCCGCGATCGAGACGGTGTACGGCTGGGGTTCGCCCGCTGTCACGGCGCGCCTCCCGCGTCGGAGGCCGGTGCCGGGGTCGAGAGCGCGAGCGACGCGACCATCCGCGCCGCGTCGGGCTCGACCTGGGACCAGCGCTCCAGCGGCGCCGTGAGGACCGCGACCGTCTCGTACGTGCCGTGCGCCACCACCCAGGTCTTGGACCCCTGAGTCTCGCTGGTCCCGGAGACCGATACTCCGGGGTCCCCGACGTCGGTCGCGAACTGCACGGGGTCGCCAAAGACCCACGTCGCGTTGGGGTCCTCTTCAAAGTCCGCGAGAGCCTCCTGAAGCTGCCCCTCGAGGGCCTCGCCGGCGGTGGCACCGGTCGCGACGTACAGGTTCGCGCTGCCGTTGACCAGCACCGTCGCCTGGCCCACGTCGTCCCCGACCGACCAGCCCTCGGCGAGCGAGATCTCGATGCGAGGCGCGACCGCCAGCGAGTCGCCCTCCGACCCCTCC
>NZ_CAJXJX010000125.1 GCF_913055775.1 uncultured Demequina sp.
CCGCTCCTGCGGACGCCGAGCGCGAGAAGCAGTCGATCGTGGGTCTGCCCGCACGCGCGACCGACGAGCAGCTGTCCGCGCTCGCGGCCGAGGACCAGCTGGGCTTCAGTCCCGAAGTCTCGCCGAGCGAGGTTGCGCCGCAGTCCGCCGAGGAGCGTGCCTCGATGTTCCGAGGCTTCCGGTCCACCCGTGACGCGGAGACCCCCGTCGAGGTCGAGGGCGAGTCCCTTGGACAGTCGGCGCGCCGCGGCGCGGCCGGAGCCGCTGCGTTCGGCGCTGCCGCATTCTTCGGCTCCCGTGGGGGCGACGAGCCTTCTGTGGCGAGCGCGCCTGTCGACGACGCTGCCCCGGCGGAGCCGTCGATCCCGGGCATCGCCGAGGACGAGCCCGCCCTCGACGAGGTGCCCGCCCTCGACCAGGAATCTGCCCCTGAAGCGGTGTCCGCTCCTGAGATCGAGCCCGCAGCCGAGGCTGAGGCAGCTCCGGAAGCCGAGCCTGAGCCCGAGCCCGAGCCTGAGCCCGAGCCTGAGCCCGACGTTCCGACGTTCCGCATGCCGAAGCTGAGCGCAGCTTCGGTGGCCGCTGTCGCATCGGCGCCCGAGCCTCGCGACGAGGCGCCCATCGACGAGAGTGTCGCGGCGAGCGCGGACTCGGCCGTGGAGCCCGAGCTCGAGACGCCGGCCGACGTGCCGCTCGTGATCCCGATGCTCGAGGACGACGAGCCCGAGGAGCTCGCATTCGCCGCCGAGGACGAGACCGACGAGACCGACGAGGCGCCGTACGGCGGCGTCGAGGCCGTGTCTCTCGATGACGAGCCGTACGCAGGTTCCTGCCGTCGCATCGGCCGATGCGGCGGTCGCCTCGGCACCGGAGGCGCCCTCGGCGCCCGAGGTGGCTGCGGCGCCCGAGTCCCCGTGGGCCGCGGCGCTCAGCGCGTCCGCGCCCAGCGCTCCTGCCGCCGATGCGCCGGTGGAGCCCGCACCCACGAGCGAGTGGGCCGGGTCTGTTCCCTCCGTCCCCGAGCCCGTCGAGCCCTCGGCTCCCGAGGCGCGCTCGCCCTTCGCTCCCGCCGAGGACGCGATCGAGCCCGCGCCTGCGCCGGGCTTCTCCCCCGCACCGGAGGCCCAGGCACCTGCGATGCCGGGTCAGGCCCACGACGAGGCGCCGGCCCACCAGCCGAGCCTCGACGAGCTGATCCAGACCGCGGTGGACGAGGACTCGGAGCAGCGCTCGAGCTTCTTCTCCCGCCTGTTCGGCCGGAGCAACAAGAAGGACGCCGCCGCAGTTGCTGGAGCGGCCGCCGCGGGTGCGGCGATCGCCGGCGCAGCAGCGCAGCAGCAGTCGCCGCAGGAGCCCGTCTCTCACGCGTCGTTCGAGCCGGTGTCGGCACCGCAGCCCGTCGCACCTGACCAGCCCTCGGCGCCCGCGCCGATGCCCACTGCGTTCGAGGCTCCGGTCGCCGAGCCGGAGCCCGAGCCCGCAGCCTTCGAGGCGGCGGCGGCGCCCGCCCCGGCACCGAGCGTGCCGAGCGCAGCCGGTGAGTTCACTCCTGCACCCGCGCCGGCGGACCCCACTCCCGCGCCGGAGTTCTCTCCGGAGCCCGCGGCAGCGTTCTCGCCTGAGCCGGCGACCTCGTTCGCGCCCGCGCCGGGAGCCGATGACCACGGCGGTGGAGTCGCACCCGGTTCGTGGGACGTCGAGCAGGCGCCCGCGGCGCCGTCTCCGGCCACCCCGGCCCCGCAGCAGCAGAGCTACTCGCCTGAGCAGCTGGCGCGTCCCGACGGCTGGGAGGCCGCCGGTGCCGATGCCCTGCAGGCTGCCGAGCCCGAGGTCACGACGTCGTACCAGCCCGTGCTGCAGCCGGAAGAGAGCAGCGGCGGGTTCGGCGGCGACATGACCTCGGACGTGTTCTCCGAGCTCAGCTCGCTCGCCTCGGAGCGGCCCAAGATCGAGAAGACGCGCGCCGGCCTGCAGCGGCGTCGCGCGAAGGACGCGGCCCCCGTCGAGGTCAAGCCCATCGACGAGGACGTCTCGATCGCACCCGCGACGCGCGACGCCGATGCTGTGCGCGACCGCTTCTCGTCGTTCTACTCCGGCACCCAGAAGGCCCGTGACGACGCGGCGGCATTCGCCCGTCAGACCGAGCCGGCGGAGGCCAGCGACACATGACACACCGCACGACTACCATCACGATTCAGGACAACCCGCTCCACCGACGGGGCAAGGAAAGCAAGGAGGAGCTGTGACCGAGCTCAGCACTGAGGCCACCAACTTCGGATGGCTTCTGGATAACTTCGTTCAGACGGTGCCTGGCACGCGTCACACCCTCGTGGTGAGCGCTGACGGCCTCCTGATGGCGATGTCGAAGAACCTCGACCGCACCGGCGGCGACACCCTCGCGGCGGTCGTCTCGGGCATGGCGAGCCTGACGCGCGGGGCCGCCCGCCAGCTCAACGCGGGCGAGGTGCGACAGTCGATCATCGAGATGGACGAGCTGTTCCTGTTCCTCATGAGCGTCTCGAACGGCTCGGTGCTCGCCGTGGCCGCCGACTCGACGTGCGACGTGGGCCTCGTGGGCTACGAGATGACGCTGCTGGTGTCGCGCACCGAGAACGCCCTGACGCCGCAGCTCATCACCGAGATGCGCCAGAACCTTCCCACCGACGGCCTGACCCGCACGTAGGGAGACCCGGACATGACAGACGCGACGACGCCGCACGGCGAGGAGGAGACCTACACGGTCCGCCCCTACGCCGTCACCGGTGGACGCGTGAGCGCCGCGAGCAAGGACCTCCCCATGGAGGCGCTCGTCGAATCGCGCTCGGACACCCAGGCTTTGAAGGGGCTCACCCCGGAGAAGAAGAAGATCCTGCAGCTCGCTACAGGTCAATATCAATCCGTGGCCGAGCTCTCGGCCCACACCCGGCTTCCGCTGGGTGTGGTCCGCGTGCTGGTGACGGATCTTGCTGAAGAAAATCACCTGACCATCCACACTGGTGGAACGGCTGAGGACGCGTCGACGCATGACGAGTCCGGTGGCCTTTCCCTGAGCCTCCTGGAGAGTGTCCTCGATGGCATCGCAGCCCTCTAACGCCGCGGTCGCACCTGGCGCGCCCGCCACCGCCCCCACCGTCGTCAAGATCGTCATCGCCGGCGGCTTCGCGGTTGGCAAGACCACCTTCATCGGTTCGATCTCGGACATCGACCCCCTCAACACCGAGGCGGCGATGACGGAGAAGTCGATCGGCATCGATGACGCCGGTGGCGTCACCGACCGCAAGACCACCACCACCGTCGCCATGGACTTCGGACGCATCGCGCTGCCGGGTTCGCTGTGGCTCTACCTGTTCGGCACGCCCGGTCAGGACCGCTTCCTGTTCATGTGGGACGACCTCGTGCGCGGTGCGATCGGCGCGGTCGTGCTGGTCGACACCGAGCGTCTCGACCAGTGCTTCCCGGCGGTCGACTACTTCGAGGGCCGTGGCGTGCCGTTCGTCGTGTGCGTCAACTGCTTCGACGGCGTGGCGCGCCACACGCTCGAGGACGTGCGCGAGGCGCTCGGCATCCCCGACGACGTCCCGGTCATGTACACCGATGCTCGCGAGAAGGCCGCGACCAAGCAGGCGCTCATCGCCGTGGTCCAGCTCGCGATGAAGCAGCTCAAGCGGTAACCACACCCAGACGGCCGATGCGTGCGCAACGGCGCGCGCGCATCGGCTGGCGCCACCCGACTACCCTGGTGACGTGATCTACCTCGATGGCTCCGCGCTGTGCAGATTCCTGCCCGGGGTGAAGCACTTCGACGAGTGGAACGCGTGGGTCGTGCCGCGCATCGACGACGTCGCGATCACGCAGCTCGGCGTCACCGAGCTGCGCCAGGCTGCGGCGCTGATGCCGCGCGAGCAGAAGGACCTGGCGTATGGCGTCATCGACCAGGTGCGATCGAAGATCGCCATGATCCGCTTCAGCGATCAGAACGTCTCCGTCTCCACGCATGCTGCGGCCGTCCTCAAGCCGTTCGCGGCCCTGCATCTGGGGGCGGCCGTCGCGCACCCGGCGATCGACACGGTCGCGACGTATGACGCGGAACTCGCCCAGGCCGCAGTGCTCTATGGGCTCGGGGTCGTGACGCCCGGGCTCCCGGACGGGTGGCACGGAGGCGCCTGACCGGGGCCGATGCGCGGGCAGGCTTCCTGTGCGCGGTCAGGGAGCGCGTGCTCTCCTGGCAGAATGCTGGGGTGGCGCCTGGCGTCACGAGGAGAGTTGACCGAGCGGCCGAAGGTGACGGTCTTGAAAACCGTTGAGGCGTTGTAGCGTCTCCGTGGGTTCGAATCCCACACTCTCCGCTCCTGGTGCCGTCCGCACGTGCGGTCAGCGCTCACGCTCCAGCAGGAGTGGTCCACGCTCGCGGATCCACACTCACGCTCCATCACCGCGCTCAGACTGCGGCTCGCTGTCTGAGCGCGGCAGTGGAGCACGAGTGTGGTTCTCCCGCCGGGGGCGTCGCGTGGTGGAGGCTGAGGGGGAGGCGGGCCGCATTTTGCCCCGCGTGCCCCACGACCGGTACCCTGTGTGGGCAATCGGGAGACGTGACTGAGCGGCCGAAAGTGCATCCCTGCTAAGGATGTGATGGGGTTACCCATCCGTGGGTTCGAATCCCACCGTCTCCGCCGCCGCGAGTCGGCAGGTCGTGACCCACCGTCGCGAGCCTGTATACTCGTGACTCGGCCATTGCGGCCGTGCGCCCTTAGCTCAACGGATAGAGCATCTGACTACGGATCAGAAGGTTGGGGGTTCGAATCCCTCAGGGCGCGCTCTCTGACCCACGCACAGGCCCTCGTCGCAACAGCGGCGGGGGCCTTTCGCATGCCTGGGCGGCTCGGCGCGGTGCGTGACCATCGCCCCAGGTCCGCGCGCAGGACTCGCGAGTCGCGCCAGCGCGCTAGTGTGCGGGTAGTCCCCTCTTCCGGGACCGACCCTCACGTCAAAGGAGCAACACCCGTGGATTTCTTCGCGAACTTCCTGCAGATCCTTCTGTGGACTCTGTGGATCATGATCATCATCACGTTCTTCGTGGTGGTCATCCGCATCATCATGGACATCTTCCGTGACACCGAGCTCAGCGGCTGGGGCAAGACCGGATGGCTGCTGTTCGTCATCCTGCTGCCGGCGCTGGGCGCGATCGTCTACCTCTTCGCCCGCGGCAACGGCATGGCCCGTCGCGACGCCAAGGACGCTGCAGCGATCCGCGACGCTCAGCGCGAGTACACCAAGGGCGTCGTCGAGGAGGTCGGCGGGGCCGCCGGCCAGATCAAGGCGGCCAAGGAGCTGCTGGACGCCGGCACCATCACGCAGGACGAGTACGAGGCGCTCAAGGCCAAGGCTCTCGCCTGAGTCAGTCCGTCTCGCGCCCGTCGGGCCCGAGCGTCACCCGCGACACGCGGTCCCCGTCGACCGCGACGATCGTGAGGACGGCCTCGCGCCCGACGGGCACCAGGCGGAGGGTCACCCGCCCCCGCTCGGCCGCGCTCAGCGCACCGATGCAGGCGGCGGTGATGCGCTCCACCGCCTCCCCGTCCGGGGGCAGGGCACCGCGATCGTCGAGGATCGTGATCGAAGCGCCGCGTGACCTGGCCGCCGCTGCGGCCTCCGCGACGCCGGGCACCATGAGCGACCGGCCGCGCACGCTGTCGCGCAGGGCGGCTTCCGTGATGATGAAGCTCTCGCGCTCGTCTGACGTGAACGGCCCTCCACCGGCGATCCTCTCGAGCTGAGGTACGGCCGCACGCGCGAGTTCCGCCGCGCGCGTTCGCCTGATCTCCTCCGCCGCGGCGTTCCTGGCCTGCTGGGCCGAGGCTCCCAGCTGCCGTCGTTCGAAGGACGCGATCCGACGTGCGGTCGCGCGCAGGGTCGAGGCGAACAGCGTCGCGACGAGCAGGATGCCGATGTGGGTGTCGAGCATCAGCGCGCCCGTGATCGCCCCGCGCCCGCTCTCGACGCCCCACGCCACCGTGATCGCGGTCATGAGGGCCATGCCCAGCCACGCGAGCAGAGCGCGCCGGCGCAGCGTGAGGATGAACAGCAGCCAGGTGTTCGATCCGAGGTGCCACGTCGCGCGTCCCAGCTCGCCGTCGCCGGGCAGGTTGGTCGCCACCAGGATCGTCGACACCGTCACGACGGCCAGGATGGCGGCGGTGTCGCGCAGGGGGAACGGGTCGGGGTGACGCCGCACGAGCAGCACCGAGGCGCCACTGACGAGCACCATGGCCAGGTAGGACTGCCATGGCGCGCGCAGGACGTCCGCGGTGGCGACGGTGAAGGCGGCATTCGACGCGACGAAGATTGCGACGAGGATGCGCGCCGCGGGCGAGCCCAGGTACAGCAGAGCCGAGACGTCGGCCTCCGGGGGCTTGCGCGGCGCGGCGGCACGGGCGGTCTCGTCCGTGGCCTGCACCGCGCTCACCTGCGCCATCCGATCGTCACGCGCGTTCCCGCACCCGGCTGGGACCACACCCTGCTCGAGCCGCCGGGCAGCGCGTCCATGCGGCCATTGATCGAGGCCTGGATCCCCAGCCGCGTCGCCTTGACCTCCGCCGGGTCGAACCCGCGACCGGCGTCCGCCACGACGACCTCGACCGCGTCGGAAGCGATGCGCGCCGACACGGTCGCGCGCACGCCTTCGCCCGCGTGGCGTTCGACGTTGCGCAGCGCCTCGCCCATCGCCTCGGCGACCGCCGTGACGACCACTCTGGGCACCGAGCAGTCGGGCTCGGAGTCGACCGAGATCGCGGCACCCGTCGCACAATCCGCCACCGTGCCGCGCAGGGTCGCCTCGACGAGGTCCGCGGTCACCACGCTCGCGCTGGTGCCCACGGGCGAGGCGATGGCGCGCACCGACGCCAGTGCCGACGATGCGCGAACGGGCAGGTCGGGGTCGAGTTCTTCACGACTCGCTGCGAGCAGGACCGACATGATGTCGTCGTGGACGATGCCGTTGATGCGCGCCTGCTCGCGCTGACGGGTCGAGCTCGAGGCCGCGGCCATGGCCGCCTCGCGCGCGCTGTCAGCCGCGGCGTCCTGGGCCTGCCCGGCCCGCACCACCGCTTGCGCCACTCCGGTGAGGATGCTGCAGAACAGCAGCGCGCCCACGCCGTCGAGCACCGCGTCGACCACGTCGGTATCAGAGGACAGAATCTGGACCGTGGTGACCATCGGTCCCTGCAGCGCCGGGAACACCCACACCCACCGCGTCGTCCACGTCACCCCCGCGATCGTCGACGACAGCGCGGTGATGCCCTGGATCCAGGGCTCGGCCCCATCCGGAAGGACGTCGACCGTCATGGCCGGAACCCACAGCACCTGGATGGCGAGGAACCCCGCCACCGAGGCCTGGGCGACCCGCCGTGTGAGCCAGACGCTGACGGTGCCGGAGAGTGCCAGGAGAGACGCCGGGAGGGCGATGGCCGTGAGGATCGATGCCCACCAGTACCACGGCGCGAGCACCTCGCGCTGGGCGAGAATCCCGCTGCCGCCGGTGAGCAGCAGAGCCCCGAACACCAGAGCGCCGATGCCGCACGCGGTGTAGAGCACGCGGCGCAGGCGTGCCTCGGCCGGTTCGCGCCGGGGAGCGCTCACTCGAGGATGCCGTCCTCGACGGCGCGCCTGTACAGATCCACGCGCGACGCCGCCTCACGTCCCACGGCCTCGTACTTGCGGCGGATGGCCTTCACGTAGTCGGCGACGGTGCCGCGGGAGATGCCCAGCGAGGCCGCGACGGACGCTGCGGTCTCGCCGGAGGCGTACATGCTCAGCACCTCCTGCTCGCGGTCGCTGAGCCGGGCGTCGGAGATCGCCGCGTCGGCATCGATC
>NZ_CAJXJX010000126.1 GCF_913055775.1 uncultured Demequina sp.
ACTAGACAGCTCCACTCTGCCCGGAGGTCCTCCCTATCGCCCAGAACTCAAACAACGTCCCTGGGCACTACACCTAGGGCCCAAGGTGAGCGAGAAACGACCGCCAGGACGGTCGCCGGGCCCGACCGACGCATCGGCCCTCAGAAGGTGCGTGCGCGCAACGTCTCGCGCACCCGCGCGCGACACCACTGTGGTCGGCGAGTGATGTCCTCCCACGTGAGGCGGATCACGACGAATCCGACTGACGCCAGGAGCGCATCGCGCTCGATGTCGCGGCGGCGCTGCCCATCGTTCGAGTGGAAGCGTTGGCTGTCGAGCTCGATGGCCACACGCGCCCCGAAGTGCACGAGGTCCGGGTGGAGCGTGACCGCCCCGACTGCGATGTCGCCCTGGCGCGTCCAATCGGCCCACTCGCGCCCATGGAAGACTTCGGTCGCCGCGAGGTACTCGAGCATGCTCTGCACTCCATCGCGCGCGAGCGCCGTGACCTGGTTCAGAGCCGCCCGGTCGGGCACGCGTCGGGTAGCGCCGACACGCCGGTCAAGCTCCTCTGGATCGACCGCGCCGTCGCGAATGAGGTCGAGCAGCAGGCCTCGCCGCGCATGTGGCGGAGAGCGTCTCCACGCGAGGAGAGCAGCCTCCGGCGAGGTGACCACCGGCGTGCCGTCGATGGTCTCTGCCAGGGGAGGACGGTCGGCACGAAAGGTGTCAACATAGGGCGGCTTCGCAAGCTTGACGTCGCGCGGCAGTACCACATCGACACGCGACGGCTCCGTGCCACGCCATCCTCGGAGCCACAGCGCGGCGAGTCCCGAGATCGTCCCGTGGGGCGCCATCCACGCGGTGACGGCCGCGAGCCGACAGGTCAGGTCGGCCGCGTGGGTGCGGTGGGCGTACTGGCCCGGCGCGATGCGCACGGCGTGCCCCAGTCGCACGGCTTCCGCGAGCGTCCGGCCACTCCAGCGATCCTCGAGCACGGCTCTCGACCACGGCTGCGGGGCTTCGCGGAGCGTCGCGATGAGAGCGGCGACGGAGGGCTTGCGGCGGTGTCTCGGCATGCGGGCACCGTAGGCGAAGGGCCGATGCGCGTGTCAGGGAGAGGGGCCCGGTGTGGATAACTGCGGTTCGAGGACTGGCAGTGCGGTCGATTGACGCTCAACTAGAGCCTTAGGCGAGCGATTCGGGCCCATTTCGCTCGGGAGGGAGGGAGAGAAGCTAGGAGTGCGTGCCGTCGCGCAGCTGCTCTACCCAGTCTCGGGCCTCGGCGAACGCGGCGTCCGAGGTGCCGGGCACCAGCGGCGTGAGGTCCCCACCCGCAGACGGGTAGGAACCCAGGAACACCACGAGCGGGCAGGTGCGTCGCAGGCCGATGAGGGCTTCCGCCATCCTCTCCTCCGCGACGTGACCGAGCGCGTCGATCGAGAACGAGTACTCGCCGGGGCGGTCCCACCGCGGACGGCTCTCGATGCGCGAGAGGTTCACGCCGCGCGCCGCGAACTGCTCGAGCATCTCGAGCAGCGCGCCGGAGTGGTCGGTCGGCAGGTGCACCATCAGGGTGGTCTTGTCGTGGCCCGTGGGCTCGGCGACCGCCGCCGGCCTCCCCACCTTCACGAAGCGCGTGGCGGCGTGCGGGTTGTCGGCCACGTGCTCCTCCACCAGAGCGAGCCCGAGTCGGGCGGCGGTGCCGGGAGGCGCGAGCGCCGCGTCGACCTCCACGCCCCCGACGGCCTCGCCATCGAGCACCGCCCGCGCGCCCGCGACATTGGAGGATGCCGGCACGAAGACGGCGTCAGGAATCGTGGCGTGGGCCCACCGGCGCACCTGCGCCCACGCGTGCGAGTGAGCCGTCACGCGGGCGATCTCCCCGTGGGTGATCCCAGAGCGCGCCACCAGCTCGAACTCGACGGGCAGCACCACCTCTCCCACGATCACCAGCGGCGAGCCGTCGACGAGGGTGTCCAGAGTCGCCGTGACGCCACCCTCGACGGTGTTCTCGATCGCTACGACCGCGTGCTCGACGTCGCCCGAGCGCACCGCTCCCAGCGCGGCCGGCACGTCGACCACCGGAACGTACTCGGCCTCGTCCTCGGGGACCATCGCGCGCAGCGCCGTCTCGGTGAAGGTGCCGGGCGGCCCCAGGTATGCGCATCGGGGCCTCGTGGTCACCGGTCCTCCTCGGTCATCTCCGCGTCCGTGACGGCGGTCGCTGCTTCGGGTGTCGACGCAGCGGCCTTGTCCGAGCGCCGCCCGCGCCGCGTGATCGCGTCGCGCGCCCCCGACGCGCCTGCTTTGGCGCGCCGCGCACTGACCGCGACCATCACGTCACGGTACCGGCCCGCGCGCTGCGCCGCTGAGGGGCGCTTGCCGCCCAGCGGGCGGTGGCGCACCTCGCACGCCACCTCGGTCACCGTCAAGCCGGCGGCGAGGACATCGAGCGTCATGCCGACCTCGAGCCCCGCCCCACGCGCGATCGGCATCGCCGCCTCGATGGCCTCGCGGGTGATGCAGCGGATGTGGCCGAGCGGGTCCTGCGGAGTCCATCCGGAGCGCTGCTCGATCGCGCGCCGCGCAGCCTTCGCGGCCGTGCCCAGCGCCGTGGTCTCGCCCTCCGTCACGGCGACCGCGAGATCGGCGACGTGCTCGATGACCGCAGGCACGAGAGGCGCCGCCCCGACGGCGTGATGTCCCACGGAGCCGGGAAGCAGCAGGATCGCGCGCGGGGTGCGGCCCGGCTCATCGCGCATCGCGATCACGGAGGCTCCGGTCTCGACGCACGCCGCACGGCCGCGCTGATGCGAGTGGCGGACCACCACGGCGCCGGCCTTGCGGGCGAGCTCCTGCGTGTTGTCCGTGGAGGCGTCATCGACCACGAGCACGAGGTCGACGCCCGGGATCGAGCGCGCGGCCCTGACGGTCGCGGCGATCCGTCGTGCCTGGTCATGGGCGACGATCAGCGCCGCGGCCGCGTGGAGGTCCTCGGCGCGGGTGACGGCGCGACGCCGGGCGGCGGCCGCCGGCTCCGCGGATGCGGTGCGCCGGCCGGCGGTCCCGCGCGGCTTCTTGGCGCGCGGGGCCGATGCGGTGGCAGGCGGAGTCGACGCCTGCTGTGCATCGTCGTCCGCAGGCGCCTGTGCGGGGGTGCTCCTGCGCTTGGCGGCCACGGGAACAGCCTAGCGCCCGATCCGGGGACTTTTGTCAGAAGTTGACGCTTTCGTGAACGTCCTGTGACCCGATGGGCACGCGGCCCGTGGCGATGGACGCGATGCGTCCACCAGTGGAAGAGTGGGACCCATGAATGAGCGCGCAGGAACCCTCGCCCAGCCTCAGGACCTGATCGACGTCGACGATCTCATCGGTCAGTACTTCGACAGGGTCCCCGACCCCGCGGATCCCGCCCAGCAGGTGGTCTTCGGCACGTCCGGCCACCGCGGCAGCGCCTTCGACACGGCGTTCAACGAGGCGCACATCGTCGCGACCACGGCGGCCATCGTCGAGTACCGCCAGGCACAGGGCACCGACGGTCCGCTGTTCCTGGGCAAGGACACCCACGCGCTGTCCGGCCCCGCGCAGGACACCGCGCTCGAGGTGCTCGCCGCAGCCGGCGTGCGCACCCGCATCGACGCCCGCGACGGCTACACGCCCACGCCGGCGGTGTCGCTCGCGATCCTGGTGGAGAACGGCGCGGTCTCACCTGGCGGCCTGCGCACCAGCGGGCCGGGCCTCGCCGACGGGATCGTCGTCACGCCGTCCCACAACCCTCCGCGCGACGGCGGCTTCAAGTACAACCCGCCCCACGGCGGCCCGGCAGACACGGATGCCACCGCCTGGATCGCCGCCCGCGCGAACGAACTGCTCGCCGGCGGCGCCTGGAAGCACGTGCCGCGCCTGCAGCTGAAGGCCGCGGTCTCTGCTGACACGACGGAGCGGTTCGACTTCCTGAAGCTGTACCTCGACCACGTCCCCACCGTCATCGATCTCGACGTGATCCGGGAAGCCGGCGTGCGCATCGGCGCCGATCCCCTCGGCGGCGCCGCCGTCGACTACTGGGGAGCGATCGGCGAGCAGCACCGGCTCGACCTCACCGTCGTCAACCCGGAAGTGGACCCCACGTGGCGGTTCATGACGCTCGACTGGGACGGAAAGATCCGCATGGACTGCAGCTCGCCGTCCGCGATGGCGAGCCTGCGCAGCCTCATGGAGGGCGCGGACGCTCCGTACGACATCGCGACCGGCAACGACGCGGACTCCGACCGCCATGGCATCGTCACGCGCGACGGCGGCCTGATGAACCCCAACCACTACCTGGCCGCCGCGATCTCGTACCTCTACGGCGGCGCGCGGCCGCAGTGGAGGGACGATGCGCGCATCGGCAAGACGCTCGTGTCCAGTTCGCTCATCGACCGGGTGGGCACGCAGCTGGGGCGCCGGGTCGAGGAGGTGCCGGTGGGCTTCAAGTGGTTCGTGCCGGGGCTGCTCGACGGCACCACCGGGTTCGGCGGCGAGGAGTCCGCGGGGGCGTCGTTCCTGCGCCGGGACGGCCGCGTGTGGACCACGGACAAGGACGGGATCATCCTGGCGCTGCTCGCGTCGGAGATCACCGGCGCCACCGGCCGGACCCCGTCGCAGCTCCACACCGCACTCACGGACGAGCTCGGGTCCTCGTGGTACGCGCGCGTCGATGCCGCCGCGACCAAGGCCCAGAAGGACACGCTCAAGAAGCTGTCGCCCTCGCAGGTGCGCGCGACCGAGCTCGCTGGCCAGGAGATCACTGCCAAGCTCACCGAGGCGCCCGGCAATGGTGCGGCCATCGGCGGGCTCAAGGTGACGACGGCCGATGCGTGGTTCGCCGCGCGGCCCTCCGGCACCGAGGATGTCTACAAGATCTACGCGGAGAGCTTCGTCTCCGAGGCTCACCTGACGCAGGTGCAGGCAGCCGCGAAGGACGTGGTGAGCGAGGCGCTCGCAGGCTAGGGCCGTCCGGGGCCGCGCATCGTGGTCCCCGCAACCATCGCGGCGCCTGCTCCGGTGAGGAGCAGCGCGATCCACGCCGCCCACCAGCGGTCGAAGCCGGTGGCGGCCAGGCTGTCGTCGAAGATGTTCTCGACCGTCACGGTCGCCTCAGCGCCCGCCTCGATCGTCACGACCGCCGTGCCGTCCTCCGCGCCTGCCGGCGTGAGCACCACCGCGTCCGCGCCACCCGAATCCGTCTCGGTCACGGTGCACTCCGAGCCCGGGACCAGGTTGTCGACGGACGCCGCGAGCGGCCCGCCGCCCCCGAGCACCACCTCGCCCGACCACACGGTGACGGGAGGCTGCGGAGACCTGTCGAGGACGCACTCGACCGAGAACGTGTAGGGGCCGACCACTCCAGGGACGTCCGGTCCGGACAGCACCTTGTCGATGACGAGGAATCCCGGGTCGTACACATTTGTCACCAGGGCCCCGGTGGTGGGCGAGTCCGCGTCGTCGTTCGGGGTGACGACGACTTCGCCCGTGCTGCCCTCGACGACCGCGCCCGCGGCGTCGGCGTTGGACACCGTGATCGTGGTCGCGGCGGCCCCTCCGTCCACGAGCTCCGTGACCGTGCAGACCGAGGTCACTGGAAGGCCGGTGTAGACCACAGTCTCCCCGTTGTCGAGGAATGCCACCATGGGTTTCAGGAGGCCATGTCCATCCGCGTAGACCTCGTGCTCGTTGGGGCCACCCGGGTCGTAGATGCACTCGACGGCGACCACATAGGGCCCCAGATCAGGCACGTCGCCGTTCTGATCCGCGATCGTGTCCTCGACCACCTTCGTGACCGCGAGGGACGCGAGCTCCTCGAAGTGGTTCGTGACGGTGACAGTGACCGGCTCCACGGCATCAGGTGTCACGAGCACCGTGCTCTGACGGGCACCCGGCAGCGCAGGTGCGAAGAACACCGCATCGGCGCCACCGTCGTCGGTCTCCGTCACCGTGCACAGAGACGGCGCCAGAATGCCGTCGATCGTCGCCGTCAGCGGCTCGCTGCCGCCCAGCACCACATCGCCGGACCAGGAGTCGACGCCGAACGCCGGCGAGGTGCACTCCACGTTCAGGGTGAAGGGCCCTGCCCCTCGATCCGCGGCGCCATCGCCCGTCAGCTCCTTCGCGAGAGCGAGGGACCCGACGGGGAACTCGTTGACGAACGTGACGTGGTTGGTGGTCCCGCCGAAGGGGCCGTTCTCCGTCAGTGCGATGTCGGTCGTGGTGCCGTCGACAGCGCCGGTCGTGCCGACGGCGTTCTCGGCCTCGACCGTGGTGCCGATCGCTCCCGCCGGGTCCTCCTCGGTCACCGTGCACGCCGTGCCGGTAGGCATGTCCTCGAGCAGCCAGACGTCTCCGTCCGCGAGGTCGTTCTCCATGGGCGTGAGCAGCCCGTACCCCGCGGCGAACACGTCCCGCTCGTACGGCGTGCCGGGAGCGTACGTGCATTCGACGGTGACGGGGAACGGGCCCACGTCAGGCACGCCTCCCTGACCGTCGTTCAGCGGGTCATCGTTCACGATCTTGGTGACGTCGAGGTCGACGAGGTCTTCGAACCGGTTGGTGACGCTCACGTCGACGGCAACCGTGTCCGAGTCCACCACCACGAAGCCCTGATCGGGATTCGCGGGGTCGGCGGCCGGGTCGAAGATCCACTGGTCTGCGCCGTTTGACTCGCTCTCGGTGATCGTGCACTCGGAGCCGACGAGGATGCCGTCGATGCTGACCGGCACGCCGGGCGTCAGGTCGACAGAGGCGTCGTACGACACGATCAGCGCCGCGCCGGCAGGCTGCGTGGGTTGGTACGTGCAGTACACGTCAACGGTGAAGGTGTCGCCTCCATGCTCGTCGGCCGCTGGGCCATCGAGTTCCTTGATCAGTTCAAGGCTTCCCTCGGCGTACTGGTTGACGACCAGCGCATCGTTCTCGGTGCCGGGCGGCTCGAGGCCCTGGGGGTCGTCGGGCACCAGGGCGAAGGCGTCCGAGACCAGTGGGGTCTCGGCCGCATCGAACACGTTGGTCCCTGTCACCCCACCGGCGTCCCACGTGATGCCCACGCCCGTGGCGTCCAGTGGGTCGAGCTCGCCCACGACGCACTCGGCACCTGCGGGCAGGCCCGTGAGAACCTCCGAGTCCAGGTGGCCGAGTTCGACCACCATGAGGTTCGGGAACGCCGGCGGCGAGTCGAAGTCGCCGGTGTTCGTCGCGAGCACGAACTCCCCCAGGTAGCTGCACAGAGCCGCGATCGCGAAGGGCCCGGCATCCTCCGGGTCGACGCTGGAGCCGCCTCCGTCGCCCACGACCTGCTTGGTGAGCCTGAGCGATGCGAGCGGGTAGTCGTTCGTGATGGTGATCGTCGCGGGCGCGACCGCGCCATCAGGCACGATCACGGACTCAGGGTCAACGTCCACGGTGTACTGGCCGGACTCGCCCTCCTCCACCGTGCACTCGGCCTCGTACGGCAGGTTGTCGACCAGCACGCTCGGGTCGACGGTGACATCGACGTCGAAGGTGTTGCGGTAGACCTCTTCGCCGAGCGAGGTGCAGACCACGGTGATCTCGAATTCGTCAGGTGCGTACTGAGCGGCGCCGTCGCCGCTGAGCTCCTTGGTGAACTCGATCGCGCCGGTCGCGAGCGAGAACTCCGATCCCTCGACATTCTCGAACAGCAGCCCGAAGCGGTCCTCCTCCGGCATCGCCTGGAACATCCACTTCGCGAGGCTGGCCGGCTGCCACATTCGATCGACCGGCTGCGTCACCCGCTGAAGCTTGCCGCGCTGGTCGAGCACGGCGAGGAAGTCCCGAAAATCGCGATGAGCCATTCGTGTCTCCTGGTGGCAGGTCCAAAAAACGAATGCTATT
>NZ_CAJXJX010000127.1 GCF_913055775.1 uncultured Demequina sp.
GCCGATTCACCGCGCTTCGTCAGGCAACTGCTCGATGCGGTTCGGTCGCTGCGCGTGGGACGGCCGTGGGAGCCGGGTTCGCAGATGGGCCCCGTCATCGCGGAGCCCCAGGACAAGCTCCTTCGCGGGCTGACGGAACTGGAGCCGGGCGAGACCTGGTGGGTCGAGCCCGAACGACTCGGCGACGCGCTGTGGACCCCGGCGGTGCGCGGATGGGTTCAGCCTGGGTCGTTCATGCACGAGGTCGAGTGCTTCGGTCCCGTGCTGGGAGTCATGCGCGCCCGCGACCTCGATCACGCCATCGCGCTCATCAATCAGGTCGACTATGGGCTCACGTCAGGCATTCACACCCTCGATGAGGCTGAGGTGCGGGCCTGGATCGACGGGATCGAGGCCGGCAACCTGTACGTGAACCGCGGCATGACCGGCGCGATCGTCCAGCGCCAGCCCTTCGGGGGCTGGAAGCGATCGGTCGTGGGCGCGACGGCGAAGGCCGGGGGACCGCACTACGTCGCGACGCTGTGCGACTGGGAGCGGATCGAGGAGGTTCCGAGCACGGGCGCACCGCTTGGCGATGCCGTCGAGGAGATCGTCAGCGCCGTCCGCGCGGACTGGGTGCGCGCAGCGGCGGAGCGCGATGCCGTGGCGTGGCGCGACCGTTTCAGCGTGGGCCACGACCCGACGGGGCTGGCGGCCGAGCGCAACGTGCAGCGGTACGTCCCCGCGCCGGTCATGGTGCGCTGGGACGGCGGCGACGCGGAAGCGCTGGCCCGCGTATGCGCGGCACGGCAGGTCGCGGGTGGCACCGGGACGATCTCGAGCGCCCGCGAGATCCCGGCCCCGCTCAAGCGCGCGCTGCGGGCTGCGGGAGCGCGAGTGGTGGTGGAGGACGACGACAGCGCCGTGGCTCGGGCCCGAGCCGAGACCGCAGGCCGCGTCCGCTGGGTCGGCACTGTCGACGACGCGTGGCGGGGGAGTGCTGACCTCGCTGTCTTCGACGGCGCGGTGACGGGCTCCGCGGAGCACGAGCTGCTGCCGTTCGTGCGCGAGCAGGCGATCTCGATCACCGCCCACCGCTACGGCACCCCATTCGAACCCGCCTCACGCGTCGCCCAGTCCTTGGTCGCCTCCGGACGCCCCTAGGCGCGCCGACACCGCGCGAGGTCGCCGCCCGCTCTCCACGAGCCGGCGCGGAAGGACCTCTACTGTGGTGCCCGGAGCGGGGTGGTCCCGCCGGAGGAGGCGCCATGAACCTGCCCCTGCTGGACCGGTTGCCCCGGGCGCGGCACGAACTCGACCTCGCCGGCGCTGTCGTCGGAGTGCTGGCGATCATCGTGGCCCTCACGCCCTCGCTCCTTCCGCGGCCCAACTGGGCGCAGGGATTCGTCTGCGGACTCGCCTTCGCGGTGGGGTACGGAGCGGGAGTGGGCTTGTGGCGCCTCGCTGTCACGGTGTCCCGTGGCCGCCTCCGTCGTTCGGCCGATGCGCCGTGGTGGCTGGTAGCCCTGGTGGCGCTGGCGGCGGTGATGGCCCTGATGCCGCTGGCCGTCGGGTGGCAGAACTCCGTGCGAGAGGCCGTCGGCGAGGCCCCCACGTCAGGCTTCGACTGGCTCGTCGGTGCGCTCTTCTACGCGGTGGGAGCCACGCTGGCGTTCAGCATCGGACGCGGCGTCGCGCGCGGGTGGCGTGCGCTGCACCGGCTCGCGCTGCGGTGGATTCCTGGCGATCGGTCGCGGCGTCGCGTGCGCGTCCTCGACGGCGCTGCAACCTTCGTCGCCATGCTCGTCGTCGCATCGGCCGCGCTCTCCATGCTGTCGCTGCTGCTGACGGCGGTCTCGGTCCAGAGCAACCGCGCCTACGACCCGGAGTACCCGCAGCCCTCGAGTCCACTCAAGTCCGGCGGCGAGGACAGCCTCATCGCCTGGGACCAGGTGGGACAGGCGGGCGCGAAGATCGTGGGTGGCGGGCCCTCGGCGGCTCAGATCACGGCCGTGACCGGAGTGGAGGCCGTCGATCCCATTCGCGTGTACGTGGGGATCGACGTTCCGGGCTCGTTCGAGGAGCGTGCGCAGCTCGCGGTCGCGGAGCTCGAGCGCACCGGCGCCGCGGAGCGGTCCGTGCTCATGATCGCCGGCACCACCGGGTCGGGGTGGCTCGACCCCGCTGCGATCGACGGTTTCGAGTACCTGCACGCCGGCGACACGGCGATCGTCGCGCAGCAGTACGGAGCGACGGGAAGTCCGGTCTCTGCTCTCCTGACGCCCGACCTCTCGCAGGACGGGACCACTGCGCTCGTCGAGGCCGTGACGCAGTGGTGGAACGAGCTTCCGGCAACCGATCGCCCGCAGCTGATCGTGTACGGGCTCAGCCTCGGGTCCTTCGGGATCCAGTCCGCATACGAGGACGGAAGCGACTTGATGGCATCGACCGAGGGCGCCGTGCTCGCCGGAACCCCCAGCTTCACTCCCGTGTGGAGCGCCTTCGAGGACGCTCGCGACCCGGGCAGTCCGTACAGCCTTCCGGTCCTCGACGACGGGCAGCACGTGCGATGGGCCGCGCAGCAAGGCGAGCTCGCGGCCTTGGGCGGCGAATGGGACGACACCAAGATCGCGTTCCTGCAGCACGGAACCGATCCGATCGTCTGGATCGGCCCCAGCGTCGTCTGGTCCGAGCCCGAGTGGATGAAGGAAGGTGAGCGGTCTCCCGAGATCTCGGAGGACATGGTGTGGATCCCCGTGGTCACCGCATTCCAGGGCGTGATCGATCTGATCCTCAGCACGGCGGTTCCCGAGGACGCCGGTCACAAGTACGGCAATCTCGCCGTCGACGCCCTGCATGAGGTCTCGGGAGACGCCGGCCTGGATGAGGACGCACTCGAGCGCGTCAGGACGCTGATCGAGACGTACGACACCTACGTCGTGGAGTAGCCCGGCGCGTCAGTCCTCCATGACGGTGTCGTCGGCGTGGGCGCCGTAGAACTCGGACTGACCCTCCATGATCTCGACCATCGAGCTCGTGCGGGTGGCTCCGTACACCGTGCCGGGGAAGTCCAGGCCCTGCTGCACGCGCCACACCTCCTCGTGCTCATGCGCGGAGGCAAGCTGGGCGGGATCGCCCACCGCGACCCAGCCGATCGGCACCACTGAGCGCGGGGCGAGCGCGGTGTTGACCTGGACCACGGCGTTGACGCGCACCTCGCAGCCCTGACGCGCGAGCGAACCCGGGAACAGGGAGGCTCCGGTGGCGATGAAGCACTCGTTCTCGATGGTCGATCCGTTGATGTGGGCGTGGGGACCCACGAGGACGTGGTCGCCAATCGACGTCGGGTGGCGCCGACGCCCCTTGACCACGGCGTTCTCCATGATCACGACCTTCTCGCCGATGCTGACCGGGCCACCTTCCGCTGTCACGACCGCGCCGTGCAGGATCCGGCAGTCCGCTCCGATGGTGACGTCGCCGCACACGACGGCGGAGGGCGCGACGTAGGCGCTGTCGTGGATGGAGGGCGTGTGGCCGCGGCTCGCGATGATCATGCGCCCACCCTAGAAGACGGCCGTGTGGCGTCCTGCAGTCGCGCTCGTGGCGTCATAGTCTGGAGGTGTCCGGATCGGACTGCCTGATGCGGACGCATTGCGAACTCGCACGAAGGGAGCACGCCATGAACGACCAGCACGCCGTCGACACTCGTCGGTACCGCTTCGAGCAGATCAAGGCGAAGGAACTCGCGCGCGGTGCCTCTGAGGACGAGGCCACACGCATCGCCGCTGAGACCGTGGACAAGGTCGTAGCAGCGAAGGACGACGCCGAGTAGACTCACCGACCGTGGGTGACACGGCTGGTGCGAAGCGGAGCGACGTGCCTTCGACCGTGTCGACAGCCCTGTGGACGGTGCCCAACGCGATCTCGCTCGCGCGGATCGCGCTCATCGGCGTGTTCGGCGCGCTCCTGGTCGCCGAGCAGGACGCCTGGGCCATCGTGGCGCTCGCTCTCGCGGGCGTCAGCGATTTCCTCGACGGCTACCTCGCGCGACGGTGGAACCAGGTCACCCAGGTGGGCCGCATCCTGGACCCTGCGGCGGACAGGCTGCTCACGGTCGTCGTGGTCGTGGGCCTCGCGGTGCGCGGCATCATCCCGTGGTGGCTGCTCGTCATCCTGATGGCCCGTGACCTGCTGGTGGCCATCGCGTTGCTCATCGGGCGCTCGCGCGGGATCCAGCCGCCGCACGTGACGTTCGTGGGCAAGGCCGCCACTGCGGCGCTGTACGTGGCGCTTCCGCTGGCCTTCCTCGCGTACGACAGGTGGGACGGGATCCACCTGGCGGCCATCGTGCTCGCGTGCGTCGCGTCCGCGCTGTACTGGGTGTCCGGGCTTGGCTACGTGCGCGTGATCCGCGCGCAGATCCTCGCTCCAGAGACCGACTCGCATGACGGCGGCGCGTCTGTCGCGACGCCGGACGAACGCCTAGGATGATGAGACCGGATCGTCTCACGGAAGGAGGAGCCATGACGTTCGATGAGAGCCCCGTGGAGCGCACGATGTCACTCGACGCACAGATCGTGCCCGACGAGCATGCGCCGCACCGCATGTCATCGCAGGACCAGACGGCGGTGGACGCCCTCGACTCGACCTGCGCCCTCCTGATCGTGCACCACGGACCCAACCAGGGCGCGCGGTTCCTTCTCGACGTCGACGTCACCACGGCCGGCCGTTCGGTCTCCGGTGACATCTTCCTCGATGACGTCACCGTCAGCCGCGAGCACGCGCGATTCGTGCGCGACGGCACCACGTTCCGTGTGGTCGACGCCGGTTCGTTGAACGGCACCTACGTCAATCGCGAGAGCGTGACGGAAGCCGAGTTGCACGACGGCGACGAGGTGCAGATCGGGAAGTACCGCATGACCTTCTACCCGGGCGTCACCGGCTGAATCGATGGTCGCGCTCAAGGCAGTCGCGCCGACACCTGAGCAGGAAGGCGCCGGCGCGCGCGAAGGAACCTGGCCCCACCAGCTGTCCCACGATCCCGAACTGCGCGTCAGCGACGTCCTCGAGCAGCTATCGCACGAGTTTCCTGCGCTGAGCTCGTCGAAGCTCCGCTTCCTCGACTCGAATGGCTTGGTCACGCCGCATCGGTCCGGCGCCGGCTACCGCCAGTACTCAGCCGCAGACGTCGAGCGCCTGCGCTTCGTTCTCACGCGCCAGCGGGACGAATACCTGCCGCTGAGCGCGATCGCCGAGCAGCTCGGAGACCTCGATGCCGGCCGCGTCCACCATCCGGTGGGACCGCGAGCGGTCGGGGAGTCGGCCTCGACGCTCACACCGATCGCGCTCGCTCACGCCGCGACGGTCGACGTCGACATCGTGGAGCAGTTGGCGGCCGCAGGGCTGATCGAACAGACGGGACCGGGGCGCTATGGCCCTGAGGCCGTGCCCCTCGTCATCGCGGGAGCCGCCTACCTGGGCTCCGGTGGCGATCCCCGGTCGCTGGCGACGCTTGCCCGGGCCGCGCGTCGTGAGGCCGAGCTGGCCACGGACGCTGCGCGCCCGCGCCGGGCCCGTGGTGACGACGCGACTGCCGACACGCTCGAGCGGGCCCGCGCCGATGCCGCGGTCGCGCTGTTCAGCGCTTGTGTGCACGACAGAATCGGCCGATAGACCCAGGGACGGCGACACGCGCGTCGGCACACCGGCGTCGGTCGTTGACCTGGCTGGTGCACCGCCCTACCGTGGGTGGTGCAGGACGAGACGAGGGAGATCCCATGGCTGAGCAGGGCGGTCACGACGTGGCCCCGGCGGTCGACCAGGGCATCCTCTTCGACGACGGACTCACGCACCTCGACGAGAACGCCGGCTACCGCGGTCCGACCGCGTGCAAGGCGGCGGGCATCACGTACCGCCAGCTGGACTACTGGGCGCGCACAGGGCTCGTGGAGCCGAGCGTCAAGTCTGCCACCGGCTCGGGAACGCAGCGCCTGTACGGCTTCCACGACATCCTCGTGCTGCGCGTCGTGAAGCGCCTGCTGGACTCCGGGGTCTCGCTGCAGCAGATCCGCACCGCGGTCGGCAATCTGCGCGAACGCGGCGTCGACGACCTGTCGCGCATCACCCTGATGTCCGACGGTGCGTCCGTGTACGAGTGCACCTCCGACGATGAGGTCATCGACCTGGTCCAGGGAGGGCAGGGGGTCTTCGGCATCGCGCTGGGCAAGGTGTGGCGCGAACTCGAGGGTTCGCTGTCAGAGCTGCCCGCCGATCGCGGCGATGGTGCCGAGCGCACGTCGGACGTCGATGAGCTCGCCGCACGTCGGGCCAAGCGCTCGACCGCGAGCTGATCTGCGCGATTCGGCAAGAATCCAGCATCTTCGCCCGCGCCGTGTACTGACGTAGCGGGGCGCACCTGGCACACTGAGGCGAACGTCGAAAGGGAGTCAATGTTCGCCAAAGTGCTGGTCGCGAACCGCGCCGAGATCGCCGTCCGTGCCTTCCGTGCCGCGTACGAGTTGGGCGCGAGGCACGTCGCGGTCTTCCCGCACGAGGACAGGATGTCCGAGCACCGCGTGAAGGCCGATGAGGCCTACGAGATCGGCGAGCAGGGACACCCCGTCAAGGCGTACCTGGACATCGACGAGATGATCCGCGTGGCGAAGCTCTCCGGAGCGGATGCGATCTACCCCGGATACGGCTTCCTGTCCGAGAATGTCGACCTCGCCCGGCGCTGCGCGGAGGAAGGGATCACCTTCATCGGCCCGCCGGCCGACGTGCTCGCGAAGGCCGGCGACAAGGTGGCCGCGTTGAAGGCCGCCCGTGAGGCGGGCGTGCCGGTGCTGGACTCGTCCGAGCCCTCGAAAGACCCCGACACCCTCATCGAGGCTGCCGAGCGCATCGGCTTTCCTGTGTTCGTCAAGGCGGTCGCCGGGGGAGGGGGGCGCGGCATGCGCCGCGTCGAGCGGCGCGAGGAGCTCCCGGATGCACTCGCAGCGGCCATGCGCGAG
Organism: uncultured Demequina sp.; assembly: GCF_913055775.1. GTDB lineage: Bacteria > Actinomycetota > Actinomycetes > Actinomycetales > Demequinaceae > Demequina. Next base: position 6,990 of record NZ_CAJXJX010000127.1, read on the forward strand.
GCCAACAACGCGTTCGGCGACCCCACCGTGTTCCTCGAGCAGGCGGTGCTCGGACCGCGTCACATCGAAGTGCAGATCCTCGCCGATGCCACGGGTGAGACGGTCCACCTGTACGAGCGGGACTGCTCCGTCCAGCGTCGGCACCAGAAGGTGATCGAGATCGCTCCAGCGCCCGCGCTCGACCCCGAGATTCGTGACGCGCTGTGCCGCGATGCCGTCAAGTTCGCGGAGTCGATCGGCTACCGCAACGCCGGCACCGTCGAGTTCCTGGTCGCCACCGAGGGCGAACGCGCGGGCCAGCACGTCTTCATCGAGATGAACCCGCGCATCCAGGTCGAGCACACGGTGACCGAGGAGGTCACCTCGATCGACATCGTCAGCGCGCAGATGCGGATCGCGGCGGGGGAGAGCCTCGCGGACATCGGCATCCGTCAGGACGAGGTGAGGACGAACGGCTTCGCGGTGCAGACGCGCATCACCACGGAGGACCCGACGAACGGCTTCCTGCCGGACACCGGCCGCATCCTCGCGTACCGCTCGCCGGGCGGCGCGGGCGTCCGCCTCGACGGAGCGACGGGCATGGCCGGCAACACCGTTACCGGCCACTTCGACTCGATGCTCGTGAAGCTCACGTGCCGCGGTCACGACTTCGAGCAGGCCGTCCGCCGCTCATCGCGCGCGCTGGCCGAGTTCCGGATCCGTGGCGTCACCAACAACATCCGGTTCCTACGCGCTGTTCTGGCGGACGCCGACTTCCGGGCCGGCGGCGTGACGACGGCGTTCATTGAGCAGCGCCCCGAGTTGCTGGAGGTGCCGGAGAGCGCC
>NZ_CAJXJX010000128.1 GCF_913055775.1 uncultured Demequina sp.
GGGCAACCTCACGCGCGTCCAGGATCTGACCGCGGAGATCCGGCGCCAGCTGGGGCCGCTGGGCAAGCAGGCCGAGGTCGCGCGTCAGGCGCAGCGCATCCAGGTCGACGTGCGCGACGCGCGCGCGAGGCTGCTCGCCGACGACCTCGCGCAGCTCCAGGCGCAGCTCGAGCAGGAGCAGGCCGACGAGACCGCGCTGAACCAGCGCCGCGCCGAGATCGAGAAGGCCCTTGCCGACACGCGCGCGCAGCTCACGGAGCTCGAGCGCGCATCGGCCGAGGCGACCCCGGCCCTCACCAAGGCGAACGACACCTACTACCGCCTCAGCGCGATTCGCGAGCGCCTGCGCAACCTCGCCGGCCTCGCCGAGGAGCGCCTGCGCATGCTCGGCTCGGCCGCCCCCGAGACGCCGCCCACCGACCTGGTCGACCTGGACGAGCAGCTCGAGCGCGCGCGCGTCGCCAAGGCCGAGCTCGATGCCGAGGTCACGGCCGCCGGCACCGATCTCGAGGCCGCCGAGGCGGCACGGGCCACGGCGGAAGAGGTCGCCCTCGCCTCGGAGAAGCACCTCGCGAACCTGCTGCGTTCGGTGGCCGACCGCCGCGAGGGCGTGGCCCGGCTCGCGGGTGACGTGTCCGCCAGGCGCTCGCGCGTCGAGGCTGCGGAGGCGGAGATCGGGCGCCTGCGCGAGGCCCTCGCCGACGCCGAGAGGCGCGCGCACGAGGCCACCACCGAGTTCCAGCACCTCGAGACGCAGGTCGCGTCCGTCGAGGAGGGCGAGGAGGACCTGGACGACGCCCACGAGGCGGCGACCGAGGAGTGGGACGCAGCCAAGGCCGCTCTCGACGAGCTCAAGGACTCGCTCAACGCGGCGATGCGCGAGCGCGACACGTGGGCGGCGAAGGTCGAGGCGCTCGAGCTGTCGCTCGCGCGCAAGGACGGCGCGGGTGCGCTGCTCGCCTCCGGCTCGCGGTCCGTGCGCGGCACGGTCGCCGCGCTCATCGAGGTGGGGGCCGATGCGGAGGATGCCGTGGCGGCGGCGCTCGGCCCGCTCGCAGACGCGCTGGCGGTCGACTCCGTCGAGGACGCGGTCGACGCGATCCGATGGCTGCGCGACGAGGACGCCGGACGGGCGCGCTTCCTGGTGGCGGATGCGGGCGCGGAGCCGGCCGCCCCGGGGGCGGCGCTCCCGGACGGTGCCGTGTGGGCGACCGAGCTCATCTCTGGTCCCGCGGCGCTGGTCGCGACCGTGCGCGGGCTCCTGTCCGGCGTCGCCGTGGTCGACGATCTCGCCGCCGCGCGGGCGGTCGTCGCCGCTCACCGCGACGTGATTGCGGTCACCCGACGCGGCGACGTCCTGGGCGCCCACAGCGCCTCGGGTGGCGCCGGCGACGCGCCCAGCGTGCTGCACATGCAGGCCGCTCACGACGAGGCCCGGGCCAAGCGCGACGCTGCGGCGCACGCGGTCGAGTCCACGACCTTCGACATCCGTGCGGCCGAGGATCGCGCCACCGAGGCGCGCGCCCGCTTCGAGGTGACCCTCGACCGGCTCAACGAGTCCGACGCGCGCATGTCGGCGGTCGCCGAGCAGCTGGGGCACCTGGGCGCGTCCGCACGGGCCGCGAGGGCCGATGCGGAGCGCACCCAGGCGCAGATCGAGGCCGCGCAGCAGCGCATGGCCGAGCAGTCGGCGGAGCTCGCGAGCCTCGCGGAGCGCCTCGCGGCCGCTCAGGCGGAGCCGGAGCAGACCGAGTCCGACACCAAGGATGCTCAGGCGCAGCGCGACGACGACGAGGCCGAGGCGCGCGTCGCGCGCGCCAAGGAGACCGAGGCGCGGCTCGCGCTGCGCACCGCCGAGGAGCGGGCGCGTGCCCTGTCCGCTCGCGCGGAGTCCCTCGAGAGGGCCGTCGCGGCCGAGCGCGACGCTCGGGTCCGCGCGGAGCAGGCCGCACAGCGCCGTGAGCGCCAGGCGCAGGCCGCGCGCGAGGTCATCGCGGGCACGGCCGATGCGCTCGAGGCGATCGACGTGTCCGTCGCGAAGGCGGACGACGCGCGGGCAGCGGCGGAGGCCTCCCGTGCCGAGCGCACCTCGGAGCTCAGCGAGGTTCGCCGCCTGGTGGAGGCCCATGCCGACGAGCACCGCCGCCTCACCGACGAGTCGCACCGCGACGAGGTCGCGCGCGCCCAGCAGAAGGTGCGCCTCGAGCAGCTCGAACAGCGGGCCGTCGACGAGCTCAGCATGGACCCGGCTCAGCTGGTCGAGGAGTACGGCCCGCACCTGCCCGTGCCGGTCACCGATGCCGAGCCGGTGGAGGGGCCGGACGGTGAGTCCGTGCAGCCCACCGAGCCGTACGTGCGCGAGCGCCAGGAGAAGCGCCTGCGCACCGCTGAGCGCTCGATGAAGCAGCTGGGCCAGGTCAACCCCCTCGCGCTCGAGGAGTTCGCGGCGCTCGAGGAGCGCCACACCTTCCTCCAGACGCAGCTGAGCGACATCAAGAAGTCGCGCGAGGACCTGCTGGAGATCGTGCGCGAGATCGATGAGCGCGTCGAGCGCATCTTCGTCGAGGCCTTCGAGGACACCAAGACCCAGTTCGACCGCATCTTCCCGCGCCTGTTCCCCGGCGGCGAGGGCAAGCTCGTGCTCACCGACCCGAAGAACATGCTCGAGACGGGCATCGAGGTCGAGGCGCGTCCCGCGGGCAAGAAGGTCAAGCGGCTGTCGCTCCTGTCCGGCGGCGAGCGCTCGCTCACGGCGGTCGCGCTGCTGGTCGCGATCTTCAAGGCGCGGCCCAGCCCGTTCTACGTCATGGACGAGGTCGAGGCGGCACTCGATGACGCGAACCTGGGCCGCCTGCTGGAGATCTTCACCGAGCTTCAGGAGGACAGCCAGCTCATCGTCGTGACCCACCAGAAGCGCACCATGGAGATCGCCGACGCCCTCTACGGCGTCACGATGCGCGGCGACGGCGTGACCACGGTGATCTCGCAGCGACTCAAGGACGACGACGCGGCCTGAGCCCGCATCGGCCCTGCGCGACCCCTCGCGCGGCGCTACCGCTCTGCGGGGGCGAGGCGGATGTCGTAGTCCGCCGCGACCCCGGTGAAGTACGTGGTCACGGCGATGACCCACGCGCCCTCGGGGACGACCTGGTCGATCCGGGGATCGAAGTCCGCGAGCACGTCCGTGGTCGGATCCTCGTCTGCCCAGGCGAGCCGGAAGGGCGTGCCGGAGTCCTCGAAGCCGATGACCTCGAGCACCAGGTCCTGCTCGCCGAGCGTGGCCGCCTCGATCACGAGCCGCTGCTGCGCGGGCACGGTGGCGCACACGTAGGTGCGCTCGCCCTCGACCGTCACGGCGTCGCCGGGAGCCAGCATCGGCGCGCCCGTGCAGACGTCTTCCGTGAGATCAGCGTGCAGCGACGTCACCTCACCGTGACGGAAGAGCTCGCCGTCGATGTCGAGGTAGAACTGGAATGGACCGGTCGGGGAGTCGAACCACGCGGTGGCCTCGACCAGGTAGGTGCCCGCCTCGAGATCGACGGACAGCTCGGGGTCGTACCCGATGGCGTCGTCGGCCGATCGCACCAGGACCGGACCGCCGTCGTACCGATACAGCGCCATCTGGAGGTCCGCGGCGTCCCCGTCCGAGGGGTCGGGGGACACGAGCCCCACCTTGGCGAAGGCCGCCTCATCGAGGCTGATGCACGCGTAGTGGGCCGTGCCCTCGCCGGCGGCTTCGTTCACCGCCACACGACCGCCGGCGGCGAGCGCGGGGAAGTCCTCGAGGCAGCGCTGCTCGGACGGCACGTCCACCGAGTCGGCCGGCTGATCCTCGCCCGGCGCGAAGGTGGCGCTGTAGACGAGGAACGGGGGAGTGCCGCCGCCCTGGCCGGTCACCTCCACGACGTAGATGCCGGGCTCGAGCGTGACGGCGACCTCGGGGTCCCACTCCGGCTCGCTCGCCGCGGTGCCCAGGGTCTCGCCGTCGACGGTCCGCACCGTCAGCACCACGGCGTCGTCGGGCTCGAGGGCGGCCGCGCCGACCGTCACCTGGAGGCGCTCGTCGAGCACGAAGCACATGAGGGACTCCGGCTGAACGATCTGCAGATCGAGGTCGATATACTGGGCGTCGACGCCGCCGCAGGCGTCGCTCTCCGGAGACGGCGAGGTCGCGGCCGGCGCGTCATCCGCCGGAGGCTGCGAGACCAGCACCACGACGATGCCCAGCACGATCAGTGCTGCAGCTGCCGCCGCGATCCAGACCCAACCCTGAGGGCCCCGCCGTGCGTTGTCCATGGTGGGAGGGTAACCGCTCGCGCGCCGCGTGGGCGGGTGCCGCTCGGGCCGTGCCGCGCACGCGTCCGGCCCGCTGTCTGAGTTGAATCTGAGTCCGACCTCGGGTGAGTATTTCGTCCGGATCGTCCCTTGACCCCTGGAGGCTTCGCCCGTGTTCACGCCTGTGCTCGGCATTCTGTCCGCCATCATGGTGCTCGCCGTCGTCGTCATGGTCGTCGGCGCGTTCGCCGAGGGCCGAGGACGGCACATCCTGCGCCTGGCGTTCGGGGTGCGACCGCGCCGCGATGTCGACGAGGTGTTCGCGCCGGTGCCGCGCCAGGAGTCCGACTGGGAGCTCGTGGGCGACATCGACTCCACGCGCGACCGCCCTGCCCCCGGCGATCGCGCGGCGGCCTGGGCCCGGAGCTCCGCCGCCCACGCGGCCGAGGTGGTCGCCGAGCGCGCCGCCGCACTGCGCCACTCCGGCGAAGAGGCCGCGCAGGCGGCGGTCGAGCAGCCGCGCACCGGCGAACTGGGTCTCGCTCAGCGCTGACGGGGCCCTCGACGCCCGCCATGATGTCGCGCCCCGGACCGGTCGAGTCGGGTGCCGGGCCCTGGAACCCACGTGGGTGCGCTGCCCGCGCGCTTCCTGACACACTGATCCCATGGACGTGAGCTGGATTCCGGGGTCTGCTGACCTCGTCGTACTGATCGTTGCGGGAGTCGCCGTCCTGGGCGGCATCGGCGGTGTCATCGCCGCCAAGGGCCGCCGGGCCGGAGGTGCCCCGGAGGCCGGCGCGGCGCCCGACGCTGCGCCCGCGTCCGCGCCCGAGTCCGCGTCCGTGCGGGCCTCAGCCCGCGCATCGGCCGAGGCGCCCGAGCGTCCCGATGCCCGCCTCCACCGCCTGCGCGCCCGGCTGGCAGGCGGCCTGGGGGCGAGCCTGCTCGCGATCTTCTCGAAGGGCACGCTGTCCCAGGACGACTGGGATGAACTCGAGGAGACGCTGCTGCTCGCGGACGTGGGTGCGGCCGCGACGGACGAGATTCTCGACGGCCTGCGGGAGCGCCTGCGCTCCACGCCCGACGCGGACCCGCGGTCGATCCTGCGCGACGTGCTGATCGAGACCATCGACCCCACGCTCGACCGGTCGCTGAGGCTCGCGGAGCCGGGCGCCGGCCAGCACGAGCCCATCGTCGTGGTCGGCGTCAACGGCGTGGGCAAGACCACCACGGTCGGCAAGATCGCGCGCGTGCTGGTCGCTGAGGGCCGGAGCGTGGTGATGGGCGCGGCGGACACGTTCCGCGCCGCCGCGGCGGATCAGCTCGAGACCTGGGGTGCGCGGGTCCGCGTGCCGGTGATCAGGTCGGACCGCGAGGGCGCGGACCCGGCATCGGTCGCGTTCGAGGCCGCCGACCACGCGCGTGAGCAGGGAGCCGACGTGCTCCTGGTCGACACCGCTGGCCGGCTGCAGAACAAGGCCGGGCTCATGGATGAGCTCGGGAAGATCATCCGCGTGGTGTCGAAGGTCGCGCCTCCGGTCGAGGTCCTGCTGGTGCTCGACGCGACGACCGGCCAGAACGGCCTTGCCCAGGCGCGCGTGTTCGCGGAGGTCGCGAACGTGACGGGGATCGTCCTGACCAAGCTGGACGGCACCGCCAAGGGCGGCATCGTGGTCGCGGTCCAGCGAGAGCTGGGCGTGCCGGTGAAGCTCATCGGCCTGGGCGAGGGCGCCGACGACCTCGCGCCGTTCGACACCGAGGAGTTCGTGGACGGACTGCTGGGGAACGGCGCGTGAACCTCGACGAGCTGCCGGACGCGATGACGCCGGCCGAGGTGGTCGAGGCGTACGAGGAGGCCTGGCGACAGGGTCACTACCAGGCCTTTCTCTGGATCACCACCGAGCATCTGTGGGAGTCGCTCGGCGTTGAGACCCGCGAGGAGTTCTCCGAGGCCGCGCGCGACTACCAAGAGGGGTCCGAGGGGCATTCGATGGTCATCACCGGGCTCGAGGTCGACGGCTCGACAGCGACCGTCACCACCACGGAGACCTCGGTCGACGGCACCGACCACGTGGTCGAGCAGGTCTCTCATCTGCTCGTGCACGACGGCGAGGCGTGGCTCGTCGACGGCGTCACGGCGGTGTGACAGTCTGGTCCGCCTGGAGGCACCGATGACGCAGATTCCCGCCGGTTGGTACGACGACGGCTCCGGCTCCGGTCGGCTCCGCTACTGGGACGGCGCCGCGTGGACGCAGCACGTCAGCGAGCCGGCGGCGCCCACTGCGCCCACGGTGTCGACTGCGCCCACGGTGCCCACTGCGTCCGCCGCGCCCGCGGTGCCCACCGCGTCCACCGCGCCCGCGGTGCCCACCGCGTCCACCGGACCCACCGTTTCTACGTATGCCGCCCAGCCCTTCGCGGCCCCGTCCACCGCCGATTCTTTCGCGACCCCGTCCACCGGCGCTGATCCCTTCGCGGCGGTCGCCGCGGCGCCTGGCCCCGCCCGGCGCCAGGGCAAGGTGTGGCCGTGGATAGTTGGAGGAGCGGCGGCGCTCGTGGTGCTCGGCGCGCTGCTGATCTGGGCGGTGCTGGTGTTCGTGGAACGGGCCACCGAAGGCCCCACCGCAGCGGTCCGGGACTACGTCGACGCGCTCTACGCGGGCGACTGCGCCGCCGTCGAGAGTTCCACGAGCGACGCCTACTACGCGTCCTGGACGTGCGCGGACATCGAGGAGCTGTTCCCGGAGCCGCCGACAGGCACGAGCTTCACCGTGACATCCGTCGACGTCAGCGGGGATGTCGCGACCGTCCAGACGCGCGAGACCTACACCGACTCGACGGGACGGTACTCGGAGAGCTGGCGGTACGACGTGATCCGCGAGGACGGCGTCTGGGTCGTGGACTTCGACGAGTGGATCGACTAGGCCACTCGCACGCAAGCCGGACATTGTCGGATCTCGCAACACACCTTTTACTCGCACGCACTCCTTGTAACAGTTGCGAAACACGACGGCAGTTCAGGCGCAACACATCTGCGGAAAGGTGACTGGTGACTCGCCCGTGGGGGTGAGGGAACCAATCAAGGAGAAGCAGAATGGATAGCGGCAACATTGCCTGGCTGCTGGTCTCTGCGTCGCTCGTGTTGCTGATGACGCCTGGTCTGGCGTTGTTCTACGGTGGCATGTCGCGGGGCAAGTCAGTGCTCAACATGATGATGATGAGCTTCGGCGCCCTTGCGGTCGGAACACTCGCGTGGGTGCTCTTCGGCTACTCGATCTCGGGTGGCGGCGAGACCATCAACAACATCATCGGCGACCCGCTCGGTGACTTCGGCATGATCGCGACGGCTGAGTCCGGCGACGCCATGTCGATCATCTCGGCTGGCTTCGGTGCGACCTTCGCCATCATCACGGTGGCCCTGATCTCGGGTTCGATCGCCGACC
>NZ_CAJXJX010000129.1 GCF_913055775.1 uncultured Demequina sp.
TCGCAGCCACGATGTGGCTGCCCCGGCTCGACGCGACCGTGGCGATCGCCGTCACCGTGGTGGTGCTCGCCGCAGTCGGCTTCGTGACGCCGTCCTCGCGCCACCGCGAGTCGATCGCGGTCGACTCCGGAGCGTGACGGCGGTGCGGCGCCGGTGGGAGTGCGAGGCGACGCTCGACCGCGGCGACCACGGCCTGGGCGCGACACGGCTGGGCGACCACCGCGTCGGCCTGATCGAGGTGACCGATGCCCTCCGGTGGGTGCCGCGCCAAGGGCTCGAATGGTCGCTGCCGGTGACGGAGCTGACCGTCGCCGCCGCGCCGCGCTGGCGCGGCCTTCGTGACGGGCTGGAGGTGAGACACCCCGTGCCCGGCACGTTCCGCATCCGGCCGATGCGCGGGTCGCGCCACGCGCGCAGGCTCGCCCGGGAACTGGTAGCGCGGGGCGCTCGGCAGGCGGTCCCCGGGGACTAGCACGCACTCAGGCGCCGGCGCCGCCCTCCCTGGTGCGCGTCAATCGGGCTTCCGCGCTCGGGTTAGCATCGGCGCCATGAGGGAACTGGTGCTGACCTGGCGCGCGCTCGCGCCTGCCGCCATCCTGGCTGCGATCGGGGCCAACCTGTGGACGTCGGTCTCGAACGGGGACTTCCGGTTCTTCGACTTCTTCGGGTACTTCACGAACCAGACGAACCTGCTGGCGGCGGCCGTGCTGCTGATCGCGCTCCGCTACACCGGGCGCGAGCGCCCCGTGTGGGTGGAGTGGGCGCGCGTGTCCGTCGCCACCTACCTGGTGATCGTCACGGCGGTGTACTGGACCATGCTGACCCACGAGAACGTCTCGCACCCCTGGGCCAACCTGATCATCCACGGTCTGAGCGCCGTGGTGCTCGTGGTCGACTGGCTGGTCGAGGGCCCACGCCGTCCCCTGCCGCTGCGCGGCGTCGGGATCGTGCTCGCCTTCGGGCTGGCGTGGATCGCCGTGGTGCTGGTGCGGGGAGCGACCGACGGATGGGTGCCGTACCCCTTCCTGGACCCTGTCAACGGCTACGCACCGCTCGCGATCGTGATCGCGAGCCTCATCATGGTCGGGCTGGCGATCACGGTGGCCCTCACGCAGCTGTCGCGGTGGCGCGCGGTGGTTCCGGCCGATGCACACGCGGAGATGCCGCAGTCCCGGCGGGTGGACGCGGCGTAGACCCAGGTATTCGGCCTGTGTCGGCGCGATCCGCTCGCAGCCGACCGGCGTTGGCACTAGCGTGGACGGCAGGGAGGAAGCCGCACCCCCACGTCGATGCGGCTCGATCGCGATGACCACGAGCAACTCGTCCTCGGCCGCTCAGGCCAGCCAGCCCATGACCTCGAAGACGCTCGCCAAGTGGGTCTTCTGGCCGGCTGCCATCATCATCCTGGGCTTCGTGGTCTTCGCCATCGTGGCGCCCGGCGTCGCGGAGAGCTTCTTCGACTCCATCCAGGCCGGCATCATCAACGGCTTCGGCTGGTACTACGTCCTGATCGCCGCGGCCTTCGTGGTGTTCGCGCTCGTGATGGGCTTCTCGAAGTTCGGCAACATCAGGCTGGGCAAGGACGACGACCTGCCACAGTTCTCGATGTTCTCGTGGTTCGCGCTGCTGTTCGCGGCGGGCATGGGCATCGGCCTGGTGTTCTACGGCGTCAGTGAGCCCCTCGCCCACTTCGCGGACCCCCGCCCGGGCGTGACGGGGTCCCCCGAACGCCTCGCGCAGCAGGCGATGGCGCAGACCTTCCTCCACTGGGGCATCCACGCCTGGGCCATCTACATCGCCGTCGGTCTCGCGATCGCCTATGCGGTGCACCGGCGCGGGCGACCGGTCTCGATCCGCTATGCGCTGGAGCCTCTGCTCGGCAAGCGCATCAAGGGCGGATGGGGCAACGTCATCGACGTCACGGCCGTCATCGGCACGCTGTTCGGTGTCGCCACCTCGCTGGGCCTGGGCGTGCTGCAGATCTCCTCCGGCCTCGAGAGCATCAACCTCGCCCAGCCGGACACCAGCACCCAGATCATCCTCATCGTCATCATCACGATCATCACGATCTTCTCGCTCGTCACCGGCCTGCAGCGCGGCATGAAGTGGCTGTCGAACATCAACCTCGCGCTCGCACTGTTCCTCCTGCTGTTCGTCCTGTTCGCCGGGCCCACCTCGTTCCTCATGCGGGAGTTCGTGCAGTCCATCGGCGCGTACATCCAGGAGTTCGTGGGACTCGCGTTCAACGTGTCCGCGTTCCAGGCCGCGGCGGGCGAGGCGTGGCAGGCGTCGTGGACCACGTTCTACTGGGGCTGGTGGATCTCGTGGGCGCCGTTCGTGGGCGTGTTCATCGCGCGCGTGTCGAAGGGCCGCACGGTGCGCGAGTTCGTGTGGGGCATCCTCCTGGTCCCCACGCTGATCACGATGCTGTGGTTCTCCGTCATGGGCGGCACTGCGCTCTACCAGGAGCTGTACAACGGCGGTGGCATCCTCAACGCGGACGGGAGCGTCGACTACAACGGGTCGCTGTTCGAGATGCTCGAACTCCTGCCGGGAGGCACCGCCCTGGTCATCGGAGCGATCTTCCTCATCGCGGTGTTCTTCGTCACGAGCTCCGACTCCGGGTCGCTCGTGCTTTCCATGCTGACGACCGGTGGCGACGAGAGCCCCAAGCGGTGGATCCGCGTGTTCTGGGCCTGCACGACCGCGCTGGTCGCGATCGCGCTCCTGCTGTCCGGCGGGCTGTCCGCCCTGCAGACGGCCGCGATCATCACCGCCCTGCCGTTCTCTCTGGTGATGATCGGCATGTGCATGGCGACCATCAAGGCGTTCAGGCGCGAGCGACAGTCCTACCTGCGTGCCAACCGTGCGGAGTTCGTCGACCACATCACGGAGACCATCGGCGAGTCGTATGGGCTCGAGCCCACGAGTCCGCTGGTGGACCCGGAGGGCGACCGCACGCGCCTGCCACACTGGGGGAGGTGGCTCATGCCCCCCAAGGCGCAGGCCGCGCGCGCGGAGCAGGAGCGCGCAGAGGCGAAGCAGGCAGCTGCCGTGGCGGCGGCGAGCGCGCAGGAGACTGAGTCCGGCACGGTGGATGATCCCCCGGAGTACGAGTCACTCCACACTGACGAGATCGTCCGTCCCCTCGACGACGAGAGATCCTAGACTTCTCCCACACGGAGATCGGTCCGCCTCATCGCAGGTGGCGGGGGCGGCTCCACGTCGGAGGCCTCGCACCGTGGCTCACCGCGTCGCTGTCACCTTGCGCAGACCACGCGGTGCGTCGGGGTCGAGCCCGCGGGCGAGAGCGAGCTCGAGTGCGAAGCGCTGGATCGGAAGGATCTCAAGGAGCGGCGCGGTCATCGAGTCGACGGACAGCTCGTGCACGTGCGCCAGGGGCGCCTCGTCCACCGCCTCATCCGTCGGCGCCGCCAGAATCGGGAGGACTCGCGCCCCGTTGGCGCGCGCGGCTCGGGAGAATCCCATGACCGACGTCGCCCCCGCGCCCGCCGTAAACGCCAGCACCGGCGTCCCCGGCACCACCTGACCGAGCGGTCCGTGAGTCGCATCCGCAGCGCTCCAGCCGGAGGCAGCGATCGCGCTGGTCTCCATGAGCTTCAGCGCGGCCTCCTTCGCCGAACTCATCGATGTGCCGCGCCCTACGCACAGGACCCGCTCGCTGTCAGCCCACTCGAGCACCCTCGGCACATCCCGGCCAGCCGCCTCGAGAACGGCACTGGCATCGCGCGCAAGGTGCGACACGTCGGGCACGTCGATGCCCGCCGCGCGCGCGAGCACGATCAACACCGCCAGCAGCTCGGCCGTGTAGGTCTTGGTCGCCGCCACGGAACGCTCGGGGCCCGCAGCGAGGGGCACGTGCACGCTCGCGAGCCCTGCGAGTGTCGATCTGTGGCTGTTGGTGAACGCGATCACCGGCGTACCCGCGTCGCGAGCAGACTGCACCGTCGCGAGCAGATCGGGGGACTCGCCGGATTGCGACAGCGCCAGCATGACGGCCCGTGGATAGTGCAAGTCGACAGCGTCAACCGTCATGGAAGCGGGAGTGGCGAGCATTGCAGGCGTTCGGAGGAGCCGATGCGCCAGGTACTGGCCGTACTGGGCGGCGTGGTCAGACGAGCCGCGCGCGGCGAACACCAACAGCTGCGGCCCATGCCTCACGATGAGCTGAGCGGCAGCATCGAGCGCGTCTGCCTGGGTTCGGGCCAGATCGAGCCAGCGCTGGGGCTGCTCGGCGATCTCTGCGCGCATGTGAGCGCCGGGCACCCGCCCTGCTGTCATGACGCGAGGCCGGTGATCATCGCGACGAGCTCGTTGTGGCTCGTCTCGCTCACCACGCGCGTGCCTACCTGCGTGCCGCGACGAAGCACGGTGACGCGGTCCGCGACACGGAAGACCTGCTCCATGTTGTGACTCACGATGAGCACCGCCGCGCCACGTTCCTTGAGCTTGAGAATGGTCTCCTCGACGCGCGCAGTCTCGGCGACCCCGAGCGCGGCCGTGGGCTCGTCCATCAGGACCAACCCGGATGCCCAGTGCGTCGCGCGCGCGATCGCAATGCCCTGACGCTGTCCACCGGACAGGTCGGACAGCTGCGCCCTCGCCGACGGGATCCGAATGTCCAGCTCGTCGACGAGCTCCTGAGTCTCGCGCGCCATCCGCGCGCGGTCAAGCGTGCGCAGCGGGCCACGGGTCAACTCCCTCCCCAGGAACAGGTTCATGTACACCGGCTGCAGATCGACGAGCGCGAGGTCCTGGTAGACGACCTCGACACCGCGCGCCCGAGCGTCGGACGGATCGGAGAGCTCTGCCCGCTCGCCCGAGATCCAGATCTCTCCATTGGTGGGCTGGTAGAGACCGGAGATGATCTTCACGAGCGTGGATTTTCCCGCGCCGTTGTCGCCAACCAGGGCAACGATCTCGCCTGGCTCGATCTCGAGATCGAACTGCTGGATTGCGGTCACCGCGCCGAACTGCTTCGAGATGCCGGCAAGGCGCAGCGGGCTGGTGATGGTGGGGGTGGCAGTCATCGTGATCCTCCGTACGCGAGCGCTTGATCGACACTGAGGGGCCGCGAGCCGTCGGCGGACCAGATGCCGTGGACCACAGGGGCACCGGTGCCGACTCCGCTCACCGCCGCGGTCAGCCCGCGCGTGACGAATACCTGCGGCCGGAAACCGAAGACCACGGTGTCGCCGGCGGCCACGGGCCCGGCGTCGACGCCGATCGTCGCGTAATAGTCGATAGCGTTGGCTGCGGGCATATCAACCGGACGGGGCTGCACGTCGTCGGGCTCGACCCCTTCACCCACCACCAGCGCGCGCGTGGACGCGTCGCCCAGAACTGGATCGACATAGAGACCGCCGCCGAACACGAAGGCCTCACCGCCATGGAGGTGGGACACCTCGGAGACGTAGACGATCGCCGGGTCCTCGACCAGGTCGGCGACAGCGTGCAGAGGCGTGGTTCCCGTCAGGCCATGTCCCGGCTCGACCTGGGTCGCTCCTGCCGCAGCCAGAGTCCCCAGGATCGACGTCGACGTCGTCCCCGGCGCGTTCAGCTCGACGTTCTCTCGACGTGCCGCGAGCAGGCGCTCCTTGGCGCGCGTCAGCGTCGCAAGATTGGGGGTCGAGCGGGCCTCGCCCGCTTCGGCGTCGAACAGAGTCGCCGGGAAGGAGGTCACACCCCCGAAGCGCAAACCTGGGATAGCGTCGATGGCGTCCGCAGCCGCCACGACCTCGTCGGCCGCGAAGCCGCCCTCGTGACCTCGGTAGAAGCGATCCCCCGGCGCCGCGATCCGGAGCAGGACATCCTGCGTGCGTCCGGCAGCCCGCGACGCCGCCGCGGCCTCATGAGCCTTGGCCTCGCTGAACACCGTCCAGAACAGCGGCTCAAGAGCGGCCGCCTGGCCGGCGCTGTGGCGCGGGATCTGCACGAGGTGACCCAGATGGCCCGTGCGCAGACCCCCGGCGCGAGCTGCCACTGCACACTCGAGGTCGACGCCGACGGCGTGCGTGATCCCGCGCGCCGCGAGGGCCGCGGAGACATCGGGATTGCGGCCGATCTGCTTGGTCATCGCGAAGGGCGTGACGCCATGGACGCGACACTCGGCGAGGAAGGCGTCCGCGTTGCGGCGAACGGCGTCGAGATCGATCACGGAGGTGTTGGGCGGGATCGCGCCTGAACGGTGGAGCTCTACCGCATCGCGGACCAGCGCCGGGTTGCGTCGACGGATGAGATCGAGGAACAAGGTGGGTACTCCCTACTGGCTCTTCTTGCCGCGCAGCGACAACGAGACGGCGATGAGGATGATGGCGCCACGCACGATCATCTGCTGAGAGACGTTCAGGCCCGAGAGGATCAGACCGTTGTTGATCATGGACATCAGGAGAGACCCTGCGACCGCGCCCACGATCGACGCCTTGCCTCCCGTGAGCGCGGTGCCACCGACGATGACCGCAGCGAGCACAGTCATCAGGTCGGCCTCACCCAGGGTGTAGCGGGCGCCCCCCAGTCTGCCGTCGTACAGGATTCCGGCGAGCGCCGCGGTCATGCCCGAGACGATGAACACGGCCATCTTCACTCGATTGACCAGGATGCCGGAGACCTGCGCCGCACGCGGGTTGTTGCCCACGGCGAGCACGTGGGCTCCGAACCGGCGTTGACGGAGCACGTGCCAGCCGACGAGCGCTGCCGCGACAGTCCACCAGATCAGGATCGGCACGCCCAGCAGCGAGCCTCCTCCAAAGAGCCAGACGAAGGTCGAGTCGAGCACAGGCACGGATTGCAGATCCGTGAGCTGCCGAGCGAGCCCTGCGATGAGACCCATCGACGCGAGCGTCACGAGGAACGAGGGCAGGCGCATCACCGTGATGAAGAACCCATTCGTCGCCCCCACTGCGGCGCCGACCACGAGGCCCGCGACGGCGGCGATCCACCACGAGCCGGTCGTCTCCAGGACCACGGCAGTGCTGAGTGCGGCCAGGGCGACCGTCGAGCCGATCGACAGGTCGATCGCGCCGATGCCCAGCACCAGGACGGCACCGATCGCCATCACGGTGATGGGCGCTGCCTGGACCACGATGTTCGTGAGGTTGGTCGACGTGAGGAAGTACTCGGTCTGGGTGATGGAGAAGAAGGCGAACACGAGCACGAAGCCGATGTACACCACCGAAGCGCGCCACGGGACGCGGCGCATCACTCCGGCGACGGTGTTGTCGCGAGGCGGCGCGGCGAGCGTTGTCATGAGAGTCCCTCCTGGATCACATGGAGACGGGCGCGCTGGATGGCGCCGATGACGGGACCCGACGGCCCCAAGGAGCTGGTGCGCAGTACGACGTGGCCGCACCCGTAGTGCTCGAGCCATGGCTCGATGAGCGAGGGAAGGTCGCTGCGCCGTCCGATGCCACCGCCGAGCACGATGACGGGCGGATCGACGACGGCGACGACCGCGGCGATGCCCACGGCCGCACATCGGGCGAACTCGTCGAGGGCCGCGAGCGCCGCCGCGTCACCGCGAGCGGCGAGGTCGAACACCTCCGGGGTGTCCACCGGACGCCCGAGGGCGGCGCTCACGCGGGCGCCTATCGTCGGGCCGGCGACGCTGTGCTCGTAGGCTCCAGTCTCCAGCGCCGCCGGATCCTCGCTCCA
>NZ_CAJXJX010000130.1 GCF_913055775.1 uncultured Demequina sp.
GCTCGAGAACTCGATGAAGGCGTTCCAGGCCGCGGTCGACCTGGGCTTCCGCTACCTCGAGACCGATGCGCACGGCACTCGCGACGGCGTCGCCGTCGCGCTGCACGACGAGACGCTCGACCGCACCACCGACGCCACCGGAGCCGTCGCCGAGCGTGACTGGAAATCGGTGGGCGCGGCCCGCATCGGCGGGGGCGAGCCGGTGCCCAAGCTCGAGGACATCCTCGGCACCTGGCCGGACGTCAAGGTGAACATCGACGTCAAGGAGCAGTCGGGGATCGAGCCCACAGCGAAGGCGATCGAGCGCACCGGTGCCCACGATCGGGTGTGCCTGGGGTCGTTCTCCGCGGACCGCAGGCGCGCGACCGTGAAACTGCTCTCACGCCCGGTCGCCATGCCGGCATCGGAGCGCGAGGCCATCGCGTGGTGGCTGGGCACCTGGGTGGGCGCGGATGCGGACAAGACCCTTGGCGGCGTCGACGGCCTCCAGATCCCGTGGCGCAAGGACCCGTTCCCGTTCATCTTCAAGCGCCATGTCGAGGCCGCGCACGCCGCCGGCAAGCAGGTCCACATCTGGACCGTCAACCGGCGCGACCACATGGAGCACCTGCTCGACATCGGGGTGGACGGTCTGGTCTCCGACCGGGCGGACATCCTCAAGGAGGTCCTGATCGCCCGGGATCAGTGGGCCTGATCAGCCGTCACCGCTCGCGGCCCTGACATGACGTGGGCGCGGCCCGCGGCGGCTCGACTCGCCAGCGGACCGCGCCACGTGTGGTGCGGGGCAGCTCAGATGAAGAGCGTCGACCCGGACTCCTCGGCCTCGCCCAGGAAGGTCGCGACGCCACCCAGCTCGACTCCCTCGAGCAGGTCGGACTGTGCGATGCCCAGCAGGTCCATCGTCATGGTGCAGCCGATCAGGCGCGCGCCACCAGCCTGAGCCGAAGCGATCAGCTCGGGCAGCGACTGCACGTCGTGCTGCTTCATGACGTTCTTGATCATCTTGGTGCCGGCGCCTGCCATGTGCATCTGCGACAGCGTCAGCTTGTCTGCTCCGCGCGGCATCATGGCGCCGAACATCTTCTCCATCGCCTTCTTCTCGCGGCGCGGCGGGTCCTCGCGGCGCAGCGCGTTGAGTCCCCAGAAGGTGAAGAACATCGACACCTCCTGGCCCATGGCCACGGCGCCGTTCGCGATGATGAACGCGGCGAGCACCTTGTCGAGGTCACCGGAGAAGACGACCATCGACGTCTTCTTGGCGGCGGGGGCGGATGCGGTGGTCACCGGCGCGACGCCGCCCTTGCGGAACGTCGCGACGTAGCCGGGCCCCTGGGGCGTCATGTCGACGAGGGTGTGGCCGTTCTTGGACGCCCACGCCGGGCCGTCCAGGGCGAATCCCGGGTCGGACACGGTCACGCGGATCTCGTCGCCCGCATCGGCCGCCTTCATGGCGCCGGCCAGGCGCATGATGGGGCCGGGGCACGCGAGTCCGGTGCAGTCGAGGTCGGTCTGCTTGCCGGTCGCGGCGGCGACGGCGGACGCGACGCTCACCATCTCGGCATAGTTCTCCATGGGCGGCTGGGCCTGGCTCTCGGCCTTGTCGGTCCCGTGGACGTGCTTGAACGTGGTCGAGCCGCCGGACAGCGTCTTGACGTCCTCGAAGCCCGACTGCACGAGGATGCGGTACGCGAGGTAGGAGCGGAAACCCACGGCGCAGTACAGGCGCACGGGCTGGCTGCGGTCCCAGTCCGCGATGGCCTCGCGGAAGGTGGCCAGCGGCACGGACTCGGCGCCCGGGATGTGCCACAGGTCGTACTCCTCGGGGGTGCGGACGTCGACCAGGCGCGCGCCGTCGGTCGCGGCCGGGAAGTCCCTCGAGTACCAGAGGTCGAGGTCGCCGCGCAGGACGTTGCTCGCCACGAAGCCCGCCATGTTCACCGGGTCCTTGGCGGAGCCGAACGGCGGCGCATACGCGAGTTCCTGCTCCTCCAGGTCGTACACGGTCAGGCCCGCGCGGATCGCCATGGCGAACAGGTCGAGGCGCTTGTCGACGCCGTCGAAGCCGCACGCCTGAGCGCCGAGCACGCGACCGTCTTCGGGCGAGAACAGCAGCTTGATGTGCATCATCGCGGTGCCCGGGTAGTAGCCGGCGTGGCCCGAGGGGTGGATGTGGACCACTCGGTAGGCGACGCCCGCGGACTCGAGCTGGCGGGTGGTGGCACCGGTGCCGCCGGCGACCATGTCGAACACCTTGACAATGCTGGTGCCCTGGGTCGAGCGGTACTCGGTGTCGCGGCCGCACATGTTCTCGGCGGCGACGCGCGCCTGGCGGTTGGCCGGGCCGGCGAGGGGGTTCAGGTGCTCGCCGGGGAGCACGGGGTGCGCGGTCTCCACCGCGTCGCCCGCGGCCCAGATCGCGGGGTCGGAGGTCTGCATGTGGGTGTCGACCTTGATGCCGCCCTTGGGACCCAGCTCGAGACCGGCGTCGCGGGCGAGTCCCACGGCGGGACGCACGCCCGCCGCGAGGATGACCAGGTCCGCGGGGACCGTCACGCCCGAGTCGAGCTCGACGTTGACGCGCTCGTCACCGTCTCCATCGCTGAGCGGGCGGAAGGCTGCGGCCGCGGTGGACAGGTGCAGGTCGATGCCGCGGGCGGTGAGGTGCTGCTCGACGGGAGCGGCGATCTCGGAGTCGACCGGCGGGAGGATCTGGTCCGACAGCTCGACCACGTCGACCTTGACGCCGCGGTGGTGAAGGTTCTCGGCCATCTCGAGGCCGATGTATCCGGCGCCCACGACCACGGCGCGGACCACGCCGCGGCGGCCGGCCTTCTGCTCGTCGAGGGCGGCGTCGAGGCGCGCCTTGATGCGGTCCATGTCGCCGATGCGGCGCAGGACCTGGACAGCCGGGTGGTCGATGCCGGGCAGTGGCGGGCGCATCGCCTCGGCACCCATGCACAGCGCGAGCTTGTCGTAGGTCTCGGTGGACTCCTCGCCGGTGTCGACGTCGCGGATCGCCACGGTGCGGGCGTCGCGGTCGATCGACACGACCTCCTTGCCGAGGCGCACGTCGATGCCGAGAGACTCACGCAGGCTCTCCGGGGTCTGCAGGATGAGCCGCGACCGCTCCGAGATGACCTCGCCCACGTGGTACGGGAGGCCGCAGTTCGCGAACGACACGTGGTGTCCGCGCTCGAGGACGACGATCTCCGCGTCCTCGTCGAGGCGACGCGCACGCGCCGCAGTGGATGCTCCGGCGGCCACGCCGCCCACGACCACAAGCTTCATGAGATACCTCCGGGGGTATTGGTTCCTCTCTCGAACATACGTCGCGGAGCCTCCGCGCGCATGGGCCGGAGGTCCCGAGTTCTAGGCGGCGCTCGTTCGTTGTGTCACGGTGAGCCCCCTGCCTCGCGGGACAGCGCCCACCCCAGTCGTTCTTTTGACACAGTAAAAACAAGCGCCTAGAGTGAGACCCGTGATCGACACCCACACCGCTGAGCCCAGCGCGCTGCTGCGCGAGGCCGGCCTGCGCGTCACCGAGACGCGTCTGGCGGTCATCGCCGCGCTCGCGGACGCCCCGCACTCAGGCGTGGACGCCGTTGTTACCCAGGTCAGCAACCGTCTGGCCAGCACCTCCCGCCAGGCCGTCCACAACGTCCTGAACGACCTCGCCGCGGCCGGCATCGCCCGCCGCATCGAGCCTGCCGGCCAACCCGGCCTCTACGAGCTTCGCGTGGGCGACAACCACCACCACATCGTGTGCCAGCGATGCGGCAAGGTCGCCGACGTCGATTGCGTCACGGGCCACGCGCCCTGCCTGACGCCCAGCAAGACCAGCGGCTTCGACCTCGCCGAGGCCGAAGTCACCTTCTGGGGCGTGTGCTCCGACTGCAGGGCGACGGAGGTCGCCCAGCCAGCCGGCGCATCGGCCCCCGTCTGACACGTCCCCTCTGCAACCAAGGAGTCATCGTGACTGAGAAGTTCACCACCACCAACGCCGGAGCGCCGGTCGCCTCCGACCAGCACTCGCAGACCGTCGGCAACGACGGCGTCACCGCGCTGACCGACCACTACCTGGTCGAGAAGCTCGCCCAGTTCAACCGCGAGCGCGTGCCCGAGCGCGTGGTCCACGCCAAGGGCGGCGGCGCGTTCGGCACGTTCACCGTCACGAACCCCGACATCGCGAACTACACCCGCGCGGCCCTGTTCCAGCCGGGCGTCGAGACCGAGATGCTCGCGCGCTTCTCCTCGGTGGCTGGCGAGCACGGTTCGCCCGACACCTGGCGCGACCCGCGCGGCTTCGCGCTGAAGTTCTACACGACCGAGGGCAACTACGACCTCGTGGGCAACAACACCCCGGTGTTCTTCATCCGCGACGGCATCAAGTTCCCCGACTTCATCCGCTCGCAGAAGCGCCTGCCCGGCACCCACCTGCGCGACAACGACATGCAGTGGGACTTCTGGACCCTGCAGCCCGAGTCGGCGCACCAGGTGACGTGGCTCATGGGCGAGCGCGGCCTGCCCCGCTCGTGGCGCGAGATGCAGGGCTACGGCTCGCACACCTACCAGTGGATCAACGCCGAGGGCGAGCGCTTCTGGGTGAAGTACCACTTCAAGAGCCAGCAGGGCGTGCACGGCCTGTCGATCGATGAGGCCGCGCAGCTCGCGGGCTCGGACGCCGACCACCACATCCGCGACCTGTACGAGCACATCGACGCCGGCGACTTCCCGCGCTGGGACCTCAAGGTGCAGATCATGCCCTACGAGGACGCGAAGACGTACCGCTTCAACCCGTTCGACCTCACCAAGGTGTGGCCGCACGGCGACTACCCGCTGGTCGACGTGGGCGTCATGGAGCTCAACAAGAACCCGGAGAACTACTTCGCGCAAATCGAGCAGGCGACGTTCGCCCCGTCGAACTTCGTGCCCGGCATCGGCCCGTCGCCTGACAAGATGCTGATGGCGCGCATCTTCTCCTACGCGGACGCGCACCGCTACCGCGTGGGCACCAACCACGCGGACCTGCCCGTGAACTCGCCGCACGCCGCGAGCCCCCACGGCCACTCGTACGCGAAGGACGGCTCGATGCGCTACTCGTTCGCATCGTCGGACACCCCGGTGTACGCCCCCAACTCGCACGGCGGCGCACACGCCGACGCCGAGCGCGCGGGAGACGCGGGCAACTGGGAGTCGGACGGCGCCCTGGTGCGTGCGGCCGCCACGCTGCACCCCGAGGACGACGACTTCGGCCAGGCCGGAACGATGTACCGCGAGGTGTTCAACGACCAGGAGAAGGCACACATCCTCGAGCAGATCACCGGCCACGTGGGCGGCGTGAAGTCGGACGACATCCGCGAGCGCGCGATCCAGTACTGGACGAACGTGGACGCGGACCTCGGTGCGAAGCTGCGCGCGAACCTCGCGGGCGATGCTCCCGCCGAGGCCGGCGAGCCCGGCACCGGCTGGGAGAAGGTCGACGCCTGATTCCGACCCACCCGCGATTCGCTCGCACGAGCCGCCGAGACCTGGCACACTGATGCGCAGGATCTCGGCGGCACGTGCCGGCGAGCACCGCACAAGCCACCGGCTGTCGCCCTAGCGCGACACCACCGGTCACAGACCATCGGCCGGGCCGCCCCACCCCCCTAGGACGGTCCGGCCGATGCATGTCCGGACGCCTCCCGAACGAGCGATTCGGGCCCCTTTGCGTTCACCTCAGCCCCGAGACGAGCGATTCGGGCCCCTTTCGCTCGTCCAAGGGCTTGGGTGAGCGGAAATCGACCGCCAGAGGGGCCGATGCGGCCATCAGGTACCCTTGACGCGGCCATCGGAGGCCGCACCTTCCGTACGAGCCCGGGCGAACGCCCGGGCTCGAGCCATGCCACCGCATCGGCTTCCCCGACTCCCAGGTGAGGCAAGTGCCCGCCGCCGTGAGGACATCATGACGACCACCGAGCGCACCCCCACTGGCATTCCCGACGTGACCCATGGCGGCGAGCTGTGGCGGCTCAGCTCCTGGAAGCTGCCGCTCAAGCGCTACCGGATCGAGCTCGTGTCGGGCCTGATGGTCGCCTTGGCGCTGATCCCCGAGGCGATCTCGTTCTCGATCATCGCGGGCGTCGACCCGCGGGTTGGCCTGTTCGCGTCGTTCACCATGGCCGTCGCGATCGCATTCCTGGGCGGTCGCCCCGCGATGATCTCCGCGGCGACGGCCGCGGTCGCACTGGTGGTGGCGCCGCTGGCGCGCGACCACGGCCTCGACTACCTCATCGCCGCCGTCATCCTGGGCGGCATCCTCCAGGTGGCGCTCGCCGGGCTGGGCATCGCGAAGCTCATGCGCTTCATCCCTCGCTCGGTGATGATCGGCTTCGTCAACTCGCTCGCGATCCTCATCTTCATGGCGCAGCTGCCGCACCTCACGGACGTGCCGTGGATCGTTTACGTGCTGGTCGCCGCGGGGCTGGCCGTCATCACGTTCCTGCCCAAGCTCACCACGGTGGTGCCCGCGCCGCTCATCGCGATCGTGCTTCTCACCATCGTGACGGTCGCGTTCTCGCTGGCGGTCCCGACCGTGGGCGACGAGGGCCAGCTGCCCGAGGGACTGCCCAGCCTGTTCTTCCCCGACGTCCCCTTCTCGATGGAGACGCTGCAGATCATCTTCCCCTACGCGCTGGGCGTGGCCCTCGTGGGCCTGCTCGAGTCGCTCATGACCGCGAAACTGGTGGATGACATCACGGACACCCACTCGGACAAGACGCGCGAGGCCTGGGGCCAGGGCGCCGCGAACGTGATCTCCGGCTTCTTTGGCGGCATGGGTGGCTGCGCGATGATCGGTCAGACGATGATCAACGTGAAGGCGGGCAAGGCGCGCACCCGGATCTCGACCCTCGCGGCCGGCATCTTCCTGCTGGTCCTCATCCTGGCGCTGGGAGACGTGGTCGCCGCGATCCCCATGGCAGCGCTGGTCGCGGTGATGATCTTCGTGTCGTGGGCGACGTTCGACTGGCACTCGATTCGCTGGTCGACGCTGCGCCGCATGCCGCGCTCCGAGACCGCGGTCATGCTGACCACCGTCGGCGTCGTCGTCATCACGCACAACCTCGCGTACGGCGTGGTCGCGGGCGTGGTCCTCGCGTCCGTGCTCTTCGCGCGTCGCGTGGCGCACATCGCCAACGTCTCCGGCGGTCCCGTCGAGGACGGCGTGCGCCGCTACACGGTCTCCGGTGAGCTTTTCTTCGCCAGCTCGAACGACCTCTACTCGCAGTTCGACTACGGCGGCGACCCCGAGCACGTCATCATCGACATGACCCACTCCCACGTGTGGGACGCGTCCACGGTCGCGGCGCTCGACTCCGTGGTCTTCAAGTACGCGCAGCACGGCACCGAGGCGCAGATCGTGGGCCTCAACCAGGCCTCGGCCGAGTTCCACGGCCGCATGTCCGGTCACCTGGGCGCGGGTCACTGACGCACGTCGCACCGCCCCCGTCCCGAGCGAAGTGGGCCCACTTCACTCACCTACGCGCTTAGACGAGCGAAGTGGGCCCACTTCGCT
>NZ_CAJXJX010000131.1 GCF_913055775.1 uncultured Demequina sp.
ACCCTCTCCCACCGCGCGAGTGGTGACGGCCGCCCAATGCCTCCATTCGGGGTCCGCGTACGCAGCGATGACGTCCGCACCGTCGGGTGACACGTACTCGAGAAGCTGCTCGGCGGCTCCCTCGAGTTCCCCTGAGACAGCCACTGGTTGCTGAATGTTCGTCGCTTCATCCACCCGCAGTCCGGCGTCGTGCGCGAAGCCTGACGGCTGGCGCTCGATGCGCGGGCACCCTGTCTCATCGGTCGCAAAGCTGCGAGGCGTCGCGACCAGATGGCCGCCGCGGGCAACATAGGTGCGCAGGAGCGAGGTGAGCGCGTCTGAGGCGACGACGGGCGAGACGGCCACCACGAGCGGGTACCGTTCAAGAAGCTCCGACGCTCCCATCGCCTCAAGATCGGTGTCGTGGACGATCCGCACCTGAGCTCCCACACGCTGTGCGCCGGCGTAGACCCGGTAGACGAGTTCCTCGTAGGCAGCGCGGGAAGGCTCACCCTGCTTGCCCGGCTCCTGGGATCCGTCGGGAATCGGCGGCTGAAACTCCCACAACCATTGGCTGTCAGTCGACACCACCAGTGCGACGGTCGCATCGGGGGTGAGTCCCTCAAGGTGCTCGCCGAGGCCACGGAGCTCAGCCCCGAGCGCGGCGACGTTGTTGTAGACCCGCCCTGGCTCGAGGCTGTGTGGCAGCAGCC
Organism: uncultured Demequina sp.; assembly: GCF_913055775.1. Classification (GTDB taxonomy): domain Bacteria; phylum Actinomycetota; class Actinomycetes; order Actinomycetales; family Demequinaceae; genus Demequina. Next base: position 693 of record NZ_CAJXJX010000131.1, read on the forward strand.
CGTGCCAGTACATCTCCCAGGAGCCATGCATGGAGTGCCAGTTCCAGTAAGAGATCGCCCGGGCCCCGCGCGCGATCATGGCGTAGGCGACCGAGCGCCACTGTCCGTCGTGCGGAGGCTGGTTGAACCACGGGTGCCCGATGGTTCCCGCATTCGTCTCTGCGACAAGGAACGGGCGGGCACCCATGCTCCAGGCTCGATCCGCGAGGTAGAAGGGTGCCCACGCGCCGGATGGAGGAAAGTCCGGCGAACCGCCGCGCCCTGCTTGGATGTGGCTCTGCATCGCCACGTACAAGTTCGCGCTCGTGGTATCGGTGGCGCGCGCAAGACCGCGCTCGTCGACCCCGGGCCGCATGCGGTCGACGCACGTGGTGATGAAGTGCCGGGGCCGTGCGTAGTCGGCGACGATCGCCTTCTGCCAGGCAATGTATTCGGTCGTCCGGCTTGCCTGGTAGCGACGCCACTCGAGGTCGTACTGCGGCACATGGTTGCCGTCGGGGCGCCAGAGCTGTGCGTGATCGGTCAGCCGATGCGACCAATGGGCCAGGTTCCACGCAGCGTTGAGATCATCGATGTCGGGGTACTGCACGCGCAGGTGGTCGACGAACCCCGCGAACACATGGTCGTTGTGGGGAAGGTGCTCCCCGGGTTCGTTGTCGACCTGGAACCCGATCACGGCGGGGTGCTCGGCGTAGCGGCCGACGACCGCTCGGATCAAGCGCTCGGCGTACGTCCGGAAGATGGGATGGCCCGTCTCCACCTCTTGACGCGCGCCCCACGGCACGCGCTGCCCGCTCGCGCGCTCGGCGGCGATCTCGGGGTGCGCCTGCGCCAGCCACATGGGCACCGCGTAGGTAGGAGTGCCGAGGATCGCCCGAATGCCCCGAACGTCGGCGGCGTCCAGAACCGGCTCGAGCCAGTCGAGTTCGAAGTTCCCGTCGGAAGGCTCCCAGGTCGACCACACCGACTCGCCGACGCGGATCGCGCTGATGCCCGCGTCGAGCATCAGGTCAAGGTCTGCCTCCAGACGCTGCTCCCGGAGGTACTCCGGGTAGTAGGCGACCCCGAGTGCGACCGAGTCGCTGACGAGCGGGTGCATGCGTGGACACTCCTTCGTGTCATCGGTACATCGTGCAACCATTGTTATCGCAAACAATCATGTTGTCAACAGGACCTCGATCAAGCGTGCGCATCGTGCGGTCAGCCGGCGGGGCGCGCCGTCGACTCGCGCGCAATCAGATCTGGCACCAAGTGGACGGGTGCACCGTCTGAGCTGCCGTCAAGTTCCTCGAGAAGCGCCTGGAGGAGCCGGCTGCCCAGGTCCGAGAAGTCCTGCCGCATGGTCGTCAGCGGGGGGATCGTATAGGCGGCCTCCGGGATGTCATCGAAGCCTACGACCGAGAAGTCGTCGGGCACGCGCCTCCCGGCGCGGTGGAGTGCCAGCATGAGCCCAAGCGCCATGTGGTCGTTCGCAACGTACGCGGCGGTAGCGTCTGGGCAGCGTTTCAACAGCTCCACTCCAGCGGCGTATCCGCCGCCAGGCGTCCAGTCACCAGGGACCGGATCCACCGTGGCGAGGCCCGCGGCGGCCATCTCGCGCAGCCACCCGACGGTGCGCGAATGGGCGACGCCAAACGATGATGGCCCCGACAGGTGGACAATGCGTTCATGGCCGAACTCGATCAGGTGACGGACTGCCAGGCGTGATCCTTCGACCGAGTCGAACGTCACCGGTGTCGTATGCCCGTCATCGAACCCTCGGTAGGTCACCACGGGTACTCCGTCGAAGGAGTTCAGGAGCGTGTGTATGTCGCGAGACTGGGGCGCAATGAAAATCACGCCGTCAACGCCTTGACTGGTCAGTTGCGCGAGTCCGTCGGACACGGACCTCGAGTCGTACCTGCTCAGGCTCATCACGGACACGCCGTAGCCGTGGCTACGAGCGGCCGCCTCGACGCTCGACAGCGTGGCCGCCGGCCCATAGCTGTGATAGTCCGTCGCGACGACTCCGATGGTCCGGGACTTGCGGTTGGCAAGCGTTCGGGCAGCCACGTTGGGCCGGTAATTCAGCTGCTCGACGGCGCGCAGCACCCGCTCTCGAGTGTCGTCCTTGACGAACTCATAGTCGTTGATGACGCGTGACACGGTCTGCGCAGACACCTGCGCGAGCCGTGCGACATCGGCCATCGTCGGCTTCCCGAAGTGGTTTGCGGGCATGTCTCACCTTCGTTAACGCAAACAATCTAGCATGGTGGCGCGTCAATCTGCCCTTCAGGTTGGACAGTGACGCCACTCCCTGCCGGGGCCGGAACTATCCCGCCACGTCCGACATCGAGCACTGGGCAAGCCGCCGCCGAGTCGTGACTCGACCTAGGCCTTCTTCTTGGGCGCGGCCCTCTTCTTGGCCGGCGCCTTGCGGGCCGCAGGCTTGCGCTTCTTGGCCGGGCCCTTGGCGCGCTTCTCCGCGAGCAGCTCGACCGCGCGCTCGGGGGTCATGCCGTCGACGGTCTCGTCGCGCGGGATGGTCACGTTGGTCTCGCCGTCGGTGATGTACTCGCCAAAGCGGCCGGCCTTGATGACGATGGGCTTCTCGCTCACCGGATCCGTGCCCAGCTCCTTGAGCGGCGGCGCCGCCTGGCGGCCGCGGCCGCGCTTGGGCTGCGCGTAGATCGCCAAGGCCTCGTCGAGGGTGATGGTGAGCAGCTGCGCCTCGGACTCGATGGTGCGCGAGTCCGTGCCCTTTTTGAGGTACGGGCCGTAGCGCCCGTTCTGCGCGGTGATCTCGGTGTCGTCCGCGGGATCCACACCCACGACGCGCGGCAGGCTCATGAGCTTCAGCGCGTCCTCGAGGGTCACGGTCTCGAGCTGCATGTCCTTGAACAGCGACGCGGTCTTGGGCTTGCCCTTGGCGTCCTCGGGCAGTACCTCGGTCACGTACGGCCCGTAGCGTCCGCCCTTGGCGACCACCGGGAACCCGGAGGCGGGGTTCACGCCCAGCTCCCGCTCGTCGCCGCCCTGGTTCGTGAACAGCTCCTCGGCCTTGGCGACCGTGAGCTCGTCGGGAGCGAGATCTTCCGGGATGGAGGCGCGCTGCTGCTCGCCGTCCTTGTCCCTCTCGATGTAGGGGCCGTAGCGTCCGTTGCGCGCCGCGATGCCGTCACCGATCTCGAACGTGTTCACGGCCCGGGCATCGATCTCGCCCAGATTGTCGAGCAGCTCGCGCAGGCCCTCCGTGGGGGCGCCTGGCCCGCCGAAGTAGAACTCGCGCAGCCAGTCCTTCATCGACCGCTCGCCGGAGGCGATGCGGTCCAGGCCCGCCTCCATCTCCGCCGTGAAGCCGTAGTCCACCAGCGTGGGGAAGTGCTCCTCGAGCAGGCCCACGATCGAGAACGCGAGCCAGGTGGGAACCAGCTGCTTCTTGTCGATGCGGACGTAGTCGCGATTGATGATGACGTCCACGGTCGACGCGTAGGTCGACGGGCGCCCCAGCTTGCGGTCCTCGAGCTCCTTGATCATGGAGCCCTGGGTGAAGCGGGGCGGCGGCGCGGTCGAGTGCGACAGCGGCTCGAGGTCGGCGGCGTCCACGCCGTCCCCGACGGTGACCTGCGGCAGGCGCTCGTCGCCCTCGGAGGGCTGCTTGCCGGCCTCGTCCTCGTACCGGGCCGCCTCGCGGGACTCGATGTACAGCGCCCGGAAGCCCGGCGCCGTCAGGATGGTGCCGGACTTCGAGAACTCCACCGCGTGCCCGGCCGAGCTCTTCGCCCCCACCGTGATGGTCGAGGTGGTGCCCACCGCATCGGCCATCTGGGAGGCCAGGGTGCGCTTCCAGATCATCTCGTACATGCGGAACTCGTCGCCGCGCAGCTGCGTGCGCAGCGAGTCCGGCGTGCGGAAGGTGTCGCCCGCGGGGCGGATCGCCTCGTGCGCCTCCTGGGCATTCGAGTCACCCGACGCGTAGATGCGGGGCGAGCTCGGCACCGCATCCGCACCGAATAGGTCGATCGCCTGCTTGCGTGCCGCGCGGATCGCCTCGCTCGACAGCGACGGCGAGTCGGAACGCATATAGGTGATGAAGCCCTGCTGGTAGAGGGCCTGCGCGACACCCATCGCCTGGCGCGCGCCCAGCCCGAGTTTGCGGCTGGACTCCTGGATCAGCGAGGACGTGATGAACGGCGCGGCCGGACGCTTCTTGTACGGCTTGGGGGTGACATCCGCGATCGCGAAGTCCGCGTGGGCCAGCCCGGACACCAGCGCCGCGGCCTCGCCGGCCGTCACATGGTGCGCCTTGTCGGAGGTCAGCACGCCGCGGTCGTCGAAGTCCTTGCCCGCTGCAACCCGCTTGCCGTCCACCTTGGTGAGACGGCCCACGAAGGACACCCCCGCATCGGCCCCCGCCGTGGCCGTGAAGCGGGCGGTGAGATCCCAGTACTCCGCGGACTGGAACGCCATACGCTCCCGCTCGCGGTCCACGATCAGGCGCAGCGCGACGGACTGCACGCGGCCAGCGGACGAGCCCTGCCCCACCTTGCGGCGCATGACGTCCGACATGTCCCAGCCGTACAGGCGGTCCAGGATGCGGCGCGTCTCCTGCGCCTCCACGAGCTCCATGTCGATCTCGCGGGGGGCGGCCAGCGCGCGCTCGATTCCCTCGCGGGTGATCTCGTGGAACGCCAGGCGCTTGACCGGCACCTTGGGCTTGAGGACCTCGAGCAGGTGCCAGGCGATGGCCTCTCCCTCGCGGTCCTCATCTGTCGCGAGGTAGAGCTCGTCGGCGCCTTTGAGCGCTCGCTTGAGCTCGGCGACGGTCTTCTTCTTGTCCGGCGACACCACGTAGAACGGCTCGAAGTCGGACTCCACGTCGACGGCGTACTTGCCGAAACGGCCCTTCTTCTGGTCGGCCGGGAGGTCGGACGGCGCGGGCAGGTCGCGGATGTGGCCGATCGAGGACACCACCTCGAAGTCGTCGCCAAGGTACCCGCCGATGGTCTTCGACTTGGTGGGCGACTCGACGATCACGAGCTTGTGGGTCATGCGGCGTCCTGCTTTCGTGGCTTGGCGTCTCGGGGCTGGTCCATGCTCCTGGGGCGAGACGCTCACAGAATACATATGGGTGGCACCGTGTCGAACGCTGTCGGGGGGCGCCCGTAGGGCGGGCCGATGCGGCGGTCGGGGTGTCGCCCGTCGTGACGTCCCGTTCGGGTCGCCTTCCGTCGCCTGTGCGTCCCAGCAGTCGCTGAGTGCCCACAATCGGCGAGAACCGAGCACTCAGCGACTGCTGGGGCGCAGCCCGGTCAGCCGATGCGCGGGGACCTTGTGTTCACACGCTCGCCATGCGCGGGTGTCAGGATGGGGAGGTGAACCCAACTGACGTGGACCAGGCCATGCGGGACGTCGCCGACGCGATCATCCGGCCCCGCTTCCGATCGCTCGCGGAGGGAGAGGTCTCCTCCAAGAGCCACCCCGATGACCTCGTGACCATCGCGGACGTGGAGGCCGAGCGTGCGCTCACTCCCCTGCTCGCCGCGATCGAGGACATCCCCGTGGTGGGCGAGGAGGCCTCGGAGCACGACCCGTCGCTGCCGGACGTGCTGGGCGCGGTCGCGGCCGCGTGGACCGTGGATCCCGTCGACGGCACCTGGAATTTCGCCCACGGCAAGGTCGAGTACGCAGTGATGGTCGCGCGGGTCGAGGACGGTGAGGCCCAGGCCGGCTGGATCCTCCACCCCGAGACCGGCGACATGATCCACGGCGAGGTGGGCGGCGAGGCGACCGTGACCGCGGCCAACGGGCGCGTCAGGTCCGCGGGCCTCGTGGGCGACGAGCGTGTGCGCCCCCTGTCCGAGCTGCGCGGCATGGCGGTGCTGCGCTTCGCGCCCGGCGGGATCTCGGAGGGGTTGGCCGGGCTGGCTGAGGACGTCGCCGAGCTCACCCCGCCGCGCATGTGTGCCGGGTGGGACTATTGGGACCTGCTCAACGGCGACGCCGACTTCCTTCTCTACTTCCGGGCCAAGCCCTGGGACCACGCCCCGGGCGCGGCGATCGTGCGCGCGGCCGGCTTCGCAGCGCGCCATCTGGACGGCACCGACTACCGCCCCGGCGATCCCGGCCGGCCGTTCCTTGTGGCGCGCGAGTCCGAGTGGGACCTGCTCGCAGAGGCGATCCGCGCGCGCGCCGGCGTGCAGTTCTAGCGCACACCTCCTTGCGGCTCGTCCGGAGTCGCTGAGTGCCGGACATGGCGCTGGCGGACCAGAAAGGGGTCGCTGAGTGCCGGATGGGTGGGGATCCGAACGCCGGCGTCACGACGGCCCCCGGCGGTGATCCGCCGAGGGCCGTCCGCGACCGCCATCAGGCCGCGTCCACTGGTCGCGGGCTACGCGCCGAAGCGTCGTGCCAGCACCAGCAGGCCCCCCACGGCGGCGAGTGCCGCCGCAGCCCCCAGAGCCAGCGCGGTGTGCGCGGGCCCCGTCTCTGAGAGTTCACCGGCGAGTCCGGCGTCCAGCACGCCGGTCTGCGT
>NZ_CAJXJX010000132.1 GCF_913055775.1 uncultured Demequina sp.
CGAGCTGTTCGTCCCCGGCTCGACCACCTACGACGCCGAGCTCATCGCCTCCTTCGAGCCCGACCTCATCGTGGCGACCTACCCGAACCACACGATGACGCAGGAGGAGTACGACCTCCTGACCGGCATTGCACCCGTCGTCACCCGCCCCGCCACGACTTCGGAGGGCGAGGAGACCTTCGAGTGGGGCGTCAGCCTCGCCGACGAGCTCACGCTACTCGCCCAGGCCACCGGCACCACGGACAAGGCTGAGGAGGTTCTCGCCGACATCGACGCGATGTTCGCCGAGGTCCGCGAGGCGCACCCCGAGTGGGAGGGCCTCACCTCGCAGGTGGGCGGCTTCTACGAGGGCCAGACCTTCGTCTACGCCGCCACCGACACCCGCAACCAGTTCCTCGCGAACGTGGGCCTCGACGTCGCGTCGATCGAGGGCACCGAGGAGGGCTGGTTCCAGATCAGCGCGGAGCAGCTCGACGTGCTCGGCGAGCTCGACTCGATCGTGTGGCAGGTTGCCACGACGCCCGACGCCCGCGGCGAGCTCGAGGGCCTGTCGCTGTTCCCGTCGCTGAACGTGACCGAGGTGGGCGGCAACATCTGGCTGTCCGACCCGATCCTCGAGGGCGCGTTCTTCGCGAACTCGCCGTCGTCGATCGCGTACGCGATCGACGCGTTCGTGCCGATGCTCGAGGCCGCGCTCGACGGCGACCCGGCGACCGAGGTCGTCGAGTTCTCGTCGGCCAGCTGACACTGAAGTGACGGCCTGGTGAGGGCCGATGCGCGCGCAACCCGCGCATCGGCCCTCACCACCCGCTTTCCCCACCACCGTCTGGAGACACCATGACCGACTCGTTCCGCGTCACCGTCGCGGGCGCCGAGCAGATCAGCCCGAACCTGCGTCGCGTCACCCTCACCGGGGACGCTCTTCAGGAATGGGAGTCGACCGCGAAGGCCGACGAGTTCGTCCACGTCCACATCCCCGGCGAGGACCCGGCCGAGGGCTGGGAGGACGACCACGACATCGCCCGCCACTACACGATCCGCCGGTGGAACCCCGAGGTGCCCAGCCTCGAGCTCGACATCGTCACGCACGGCCACGGCCGGGGTGCCACGTGGGCCCGCGAGGCCCAGCCCGGCGACGTGGTCGCGGTCAGCGACGCGCATGGGTACTACAGCCCGCCCGAGGCCTCGACCCGGCGCCTGCTGATCGCGGACGCGACCGGGCTGCCCGCCGTCGCCCGCATCCTCGAGGAGGCTGGCCCGGAGGAGACCTTTGACGTCCTCATCGAGCTCATCTCGATGGACGACGCCATCGCGCTGCCGTCCCCCGCCACCGTGAACGTGGAGTGGCGCGTGTCCGGCAACGGGCGCGGACCCTGCGCTCTCGTGAGCTGCATGCGCTCGATGACCGTGCCCGACGGCGACGTCTACGTGTGGGTCGCGTGCGAGTCCGCGGAGTCCCGCCGCGCCCGGACCTTCATCCGCGCGGAGTGGACCCGCCACCACACGCTCTACCGCATCGTGGGCTACTGGCACGTCGACGCTGAGGAGCAGCTGCGCAAGTGGAACGCGCTCACGCCTGAGCAGCAGGCGAAGTACGCGGCCATCTGGGACGAATCCCGGCCCGATGAGGTCAACTGGCTCGAGCTCGAGCCCTACCTCCAGGAGCTGGGGCTGTAGCTCTCCCCTCCCGCTCCCCCTGCCGAGCGAAATGGATCCATTTCGCTCGCCTAAGCGCCTAGGCGAGCGCGAATCAACCGCCAGGACGACGGAAGGGCCGATGCGGTGGTCACCACCGCATCGGCCCTGCTGTCTGTCTGGGGTCCGGACTAGAGGTCCAGGCGCTCCAGCATGTCGGTGACGAGCGCCGCGACAGCCGAGCGCTCGGAGCGCTCGAGCGTCACGTGCGCGAACAGCGGGTGGCCCTTGAGTGCCTCGATGACCGCGGCGATGCCGTCGTGACGACCCACCCGCAGATTGTCGCGCTGCGCGACGTCGTGCGTGAGGATCACGCGCGAGTCCTGGCCGATGCGGCTCAGCATGGTGAGCAGCACGTTCCGCTCGAGCGACTGCGCCTCGTCGACGATCACGAACGCGTCGTGGAGCGAGCGGCCGCGGATGTGCGTGAGCGGCAGCACCTCGAGCATGCCCCGCGCCATGACCTCCTCGACCACCTCGGAGGACACCATCGCGCCCAGGGTGTCGAAGACCGCCTGCGCCCACGGATTCATCTTCTCGGACTCGTTGCCGGGCAGATATCCCAGGTCCTGGCCGCCCACGGCGTACAGCGGTCGGAACACCATGATCTTCTTGTGCTGACGTCGCTCCATGACGGCCTCGAGGCCGGCGCACAGCGCGAGCGCGGACTTGCCGGTACCGGCACGGCCGCCCATCGAGACGATGCCCACTGTCTCGTCGAGCAGCAGGTCGATCGCGATGCGCTGCTCAGCCGAGCGGCCGTGGACGCCGAAGACCTCCTGGTCGCCGCGGACCAGACGGATCTGTCCGTCATCGGTGACGCGACCGAGCGCGCCGCCCCGGGCCGAGTGGATCACCAGGCCGGTGTGGACGGGCAGGTTCGCGAGGTCCTCGCCGCAGTCCGCCGGGGCGGGTGCAGGAGCGTGCTCGTTCTCGTAGAGCGCGGACATCTGCTCGTCCGTGAGCTGGATCTCGCGCATGCCGGTCCAGCCGGACTCGACGGCCAGCTCGGCGCGGTACTCCTCCGCCTCGATGCCCAGGGCGGAGGCCTTCACGCGCATCGGCAGGTCCTTCGAGACCACCGTGACGGCGTGGCCCTCGGCCTTGAGGTTGGCGGCCACCGCGAGGATCCGCGTGTCGTTGTCGCCCAGGCGGAAGCCGCTCGGGAGCACGTCCTGGTCCGTGTGATTGAGCTCGACGCGGATGGTGCCGCCCGTCTCGTTCGCGACCACCGGCTCGTCGAGCTTGCCGTGCTTGCCCCTGAACTCGTCCAGCGTGCGCAGCGCTGACCTCGCGAAGTACCCCAGCTCCGGGTGGTGGCGCTTGGCCTCGAGCTCGGTGATCACCACCACCGGCAGCACGACGGCGTGCTCGGCGAACCTCTTCAGGGCCCTCGGGTCGGACAGCAGCACGGACGTGTCGAGCACGAATGTGCGCAACTCCGTCGCCGTCGCGGCGTTGATCGAGGGGGTGGTGTCGGGCTGGATGGTGGTCACAGGCGCTCCCAGCGGTTCAGGCCGCAGGGCGCCGAACGCCCTACGGCGATCGGTTAGTTCGGTCCCGGGTGGGTCCGACTCACGGTGGTTACCACGATCCCGACGGTACGCCCGGCCCGGGCGGTGGCCGCGCGACACGCCGCGCGTCACATGTTCGTCATGTGCCCTCGCTGTCGGGTGTGTCACACCTGCGTCGAACGGAACACGCCGACGCGACGCGCCGATGCGCGGGCTGGGCCGGAGGTGCCCGGGCGGTTTCCACTGGCGCCTGGGCCCGCGTGCGTGAGAACCGCCCCCGCGGTGCATGTTTCACTGACGAAGCACGTGCCGGTCAGTGATTCTGGGCGCGGAGCAGCGGTTACCTGGGTGCACAGCCCCCAGCATGGGGCCGATGCGCGGGCTGGGCCGGCCGGCTCAGCGCCCGTGGCGCCGCTCACGCTGGGAGAACGCGCGCAGCGCTCGCAGGAAGTCCACGTGGCGGAAGTCCGGCCAGTACGCGTCGCAGAAGTAGAACTCCGAATGCGCGGACTGCCACATGAGGAAGCCCGACAGCCGCTGCTCGCCAGACGTGCGGATCACCAGGTCGGGGTCGGGCTGGCCCTTCGTGTACAGGTGCTCGGCGATGTGCTCGACGGACACCGTCTCCGCGAGCTCCTCGAGGGACTTGCCCAGCGCGACGCCGTCGCGCAGCACCGCACGCACGGCATCGGCGATCTCGTGCCGCCCGCCGTACCCGACGGCGATGTTCACGTGAAGCCCGCTGTTCCCCGACGTCCGCTCGACGGCCGCTCCCAACCGAGCGGCCGCATCGGCTGGCAGCAGGTCCACCGCTCCCACATGCTGCAGCTTCCAGCGGCCGTCGTCCGCGAGCTGCTCGACCGCGCCGCAGATGATCTCGAGCAGGGCGTCCAGTTCCGCGGGATCGCGCTCGAGGTTGTCGGTGGACAGCATCCAGAGCGTCACGACCTTGACGCCGGCCTCATCGGACCAGCCCAGGACCTCGGAGATCTTGTCCGCTCCGCGCTGGTGGCCGTGCGCGGCGGAGGTGCCGGAGGCGCGGGCCCAGCGACGGTTGCCGTCGAGGATCACGCCGATGTGCTGAGGCGTGTCACCCTCGGTGCGCAGGGTGCGGGCGATCTGACGCTCGTACGGCCCGTAGAGCAGGCTCCGCAGTCCCATCGACGTCCCTTCGCTCCGCAGACCGATCGATGACTACGGTACTCGCGGCACGTAACCTACGGTAACGTAGGTTCATGGCCGAGAACCTCCCCGTCCCCGGTAAGCCGCTGATGCGCGGCTGGTTGCACCTCGGTGCGGCTCCCCTCGCCCTGGTCGCCGGCATGGTGCTCGTGGTGTTCGCCCCCACGCTCGCCGGCCGCGTCTCGACCGGCATCTTCACGCTGACCGCGGTCATGCTCTTCGGCACCTCGGCGGTGTATCACCGCGGCGACTGGTCGTCGCGCACGGCAGCCGTGCTGAGGCGCATGGATCACGCCAACATCTTCCTCATCATCGCCGGCACGTACACGCCGCTCACCGTGATGCTGCTCGACGGCACCACGCGAGCCGTGGTCCTGGCCGTCGTGTGGGGCGGCGCGATCATCGGGCTCCTGCTGCGCGTCTTCTGGCTAGGAGCGCCGCGCTGGGCCTATGTCCCGCTGTACCTGGCGCTCGGGTGGGTCGCGATCGGCTTCATCGGGCCGTTCTACCGCGCGGGCGGCGCGGCCGTGGTGACACTGATCATCGTGGGCGGCCTGTGCTACACCGTCGGCGCGATCATCTACGGCACCAAGTGGCCGCGCGGCTCCGAGCGGTACTTCGGCTTCCACGAGATCTTCCACGCGCTCACCATCGCGGGCTTCCTGTGCCACTACGTGGCGATCGCGCTGGTGGTCTTCACGGTCTCGTAGCGCTAGCGCGTCCCGCCGCCGCTCAGGAGCGCCGATGCGCGGGCTGAGTCTCGCGCCGGCCGTCGGGCACTCGTGGGCGGATGCCCGCAGCGTCCCGCAGACTCCCCCGTACGAAGCGAAGCGGCGGACATTGCTGGCGATCACCCACACGGTTCCGTCGGGATCTCGCCAGCACCGCTACCGGGCAGTGCCTCCGTGGCCGTCGTCGTCGCGGCCCTCGTCCCCCTGCTCGCCGTCAGCGGGCTCGTCCGTGCCGCCCTCGCCCGCCGTCGCATCGGCGGTGCTCACGGCCACCGCATCGGCCGACGCCTCGCCCTCCGGGGGGTGCGTGCGGACCTTGCGCAGGTGCTTGGACAGGGAGCGGAACAGCAGGATCGCGCCGACGACCACGGCGAACGTCGCCACGAACGCCAAGAAGCCCGGCCCACCACTGAAGTCCGCCACGTCCTGTCCCCTTTCTGACCTGATCTATCCTGCCTCATTGTGAGCTCCCCTCAGGACGTGCCCGAGAACGAGGCCGCCGACGCGCGCCCCCGGCTGTCGCGCCGCGGCTGGATCCTGGTCATCGCGGGCCTCACGGTGCTGACTGCCATTGCCGCCTGGGTGGGCTGGCAGATGGCGAGCCAGCCCGCCCGGTGGGCAGACGTCGGCTTCCAGGTGATCTCCCCGACGGAGGCGGAGATCACGTTCGATGTGTACCTCTACACCGACGATCCCGTGGTGTGCCATGTGCAGGCGCTCACGGTCCAATTCGCCGAGGTGGGGGTGGGCCAGGTGACCGTGGACCCCGCGGACGGCGCGGAACAGCGCATCACCCTCGACATCCCGACCGTGGAGCAGGCCACCGCCGCGACCGTGCGCGGCTGTGGTCCGGAGTAGCGCACACGGCGAGCCGGCCCGAGCGACCGGCCGGGGTGACGCGCCGCGGAATTCACACCTCCGGCGGGGGGCTTGCTACCCTGGCATATTCTGTCCGGCAAGGAGGGACACGTGACTGAGACCACCAGCACCTGGCTGACCCAGGAGGCGTACGACCGCCTGCAGCAGGAGTACGACCACCTGAAGGGCGAGGGCCGCGCCGCCATCGCCAAGGAGATCGACGAGCGCCGCCAGGAGGGCGACCTCAAGGAGAACGGCGGCTACCACGCCGCGCGCGAGGAGCAGGCGAAGCAGGAGGCCCGCATCCAGCAGCTGCACCACATCCTTGAGACTGCGACCGTGGGCGAAGCGACGGACTCCGCGGAGATCGCCTCCGGCACCGTGGTCACCGCCGAGGTCATGGGTCGCGAGATGAAGTTCCTCGTGGGCTCGCGCGAGGTCGCGGGCGGCACGGACCTGGACGTCTTCAGCGCACAGTCGCCCTTGGGCGCCGCGCTCATCGGCAAGAAGCCCGGCGACGAGACCAGCTACACCGCGCCCAACGGCAACGACATCGCCGTCAAGGTGATCGCCGCGGAGCCGTTCACCGGCTGACGCTCCTTGCGGACGGGCGCCTCTTGTGCGTGAGGCGGTCCGATCCCGTCACGCGCGTCGCAGCAGCACGCCCACCTCGCCGTGCGCGGTGTGCGGGAACATGTCGAACAGCCGCGCCTCGACCGCACGGTAGGCCGGCATCCACGCGAGATCCCGAGCGAGAGTGTCCGCATTGCAGCTCGAGTACACGATGGTGTCAGCGCCTGACGCGTCGACGGTCTGCGACAGCTGCTGACCCAGCCCGCGCCTGGGCGGGTTGACCACGACCGCCTGGGGCGCATCGGCCTGGCGGGCGGCCCACGCCACGGCGTCGTCGGCGATGAAGTCCATCGTCGCCATCTCCTCGCGCCCTTGGGCGCGCAGCTCGTCGCGGGTCCGCAGCGCGGACGCGACCGCCTGCTCGCTGGTCTCCACGCCGGTCACCACGCGCCCGGGTGCGCAGGCGTGCAGGGCGAAGCCGCCCACGCCGCAATAGAGGTCCCACAGGCTCGCCGGCTCGACATCGGCGATCCACGC
>NZ_CAJXJX010000133.1 GCF_913055775.1 uncultured Demequina sp.
AGCGGCCTGGCGGTACAGCGCGGCCGCGACCTCGGTGTTCGTCTGGAAGAAGCTCTGCGGGCGCAGGTGCAGGGGGATGCCGTTGACGTCCATCTCCAGCGTCTCGCGCTCGGTGAGGAGAATCTCCCGCTCGCCCTCCACGATCGCCGCGTGGGCGGGCTGGATGTTGACGGAGGCGACGGCGAGGCGCGGCAGCTGCTCGTGCAGCCACGGCAGGTGCTTGCGAACCCGTGCGAGCGCCTCGGTGGAGCGCAGGACCCACCGCACCATCAGCGCGCCGTCGGGCGCGACGGTCACCAGAACGTGCTTGAGTTCGCCGCGCCGATGCGGCACGGAGTAGGGCTCGAGGTCTGCGCGGGTGACGAACGCCGCGAGGGGGGCGAAGGCGGCCGCCAACGGCTCCGGGTACAGCGGGCAGTCCTGCAGATCCTGGCCCTCGCCGTGAGCGTCGAGGATGCCGATCGTGGGTGCGTCCACGGTCCCGGCGACGACCATCTTGGCCTTGGTGCGAAAGCCCGTCTCGCGGCTGGCGACCGTGGCCAGCCAGCGGAGGTCGGGTGTGACCGGCGCCAGCAGGTCCTCGACGTGACGCCTCTTGGCCTCGAGCTGCTGGGCGTAGGGGGTCTCGATCCAGGTGCAGGACCGGCACTGGCGCGCGTCGTAGTAGTCGCAGCGCACGGGGCTCAGTCGTCGTCGGGACGGCGCGTGCGCAGCTGCTCGCTGTGCGGCTCCTCCTCGGCAGGGGCCGCAGCACCACCGTCCGTGGAGGAGGCCGGGCGGTCATCCTGGTCGAGCACCTGAATCTCGCCGGTGTGGGTGAGGCGCTCGCGCGCACGCCGGATGGCCTCCTTGGACCGCGTCGCCATGACCGGCACCTGGGAGGTGATGGGCGGCGGGTCCTCCTCGTCGACAGCCGCGCCCAGGCTGAGGCCCCGCTTGAAGGCGTAGAGGGTCGCGACGATGGGCACCGCGATGATCGCGCCGATCAGCCCCAGCGTGAGCGTTCCCGCGGTGATGGTCAGCAGCACCGCGAGGGGATGGATGGACGCGGCCTTGCCGAACAGCCACGGGTAGAGCACGTTGCCCTCGATCTGCTGCACAGCCAGCACGATCGCCAGCATGATCAGGGCCGTGGTCCACCCGCCGTCCACCAGCGCCACGAGAGACGCGATCGCGCCGGAGAGCGTCGCGCCGATCAGCGGGATGAAGGAGAACAGGAACACCAGGATCGCGATGGGCAGCGCGAGGGGGACGCCCAGGATCCAGGCGCCGATGCCGATGCCCACGGCATCGACGAAGGCCACGAACACCGTGGTCTGGGTGTAGCGCCGCAGCGTGATCCACGCGTGCATGCCGGCGTGGTCCGCGCGCTCCACCGCGGGGTCGGGCAGCAGGCCCACGGTCCAGGTCCAGATCTTGCGACCGTCCCGCATGAAGAAGAACAGGGCGACGAGGGCGATGATGGTGCTGGCGAACAGCGAGCCGATCGCGGAGCCCACGGACAGCGCACCCGACGCGACGCCGAGCACGTTGTCCTGGATGAAGCCCTCGATGTTCCCCACAACCTCGTCGATCTGCGCCTGATCGATGCCCAGCGGCCCGTCGACGAGCCAGGCCACGAACGTCTCGAAGCCCTCGACCGCTGCCTCCTGCAGCTGGTCGAAGTCGTTGACGAAGGACGTGGATGCCAGCGTGCCGAGGCCCAGGACAGTCACGATGATCGCCAGGATCGCGAGGATGGACCCGAGCGAGCGAGGGATGTGCGCCTGCGCCATCCGCGCGACCATCCGCTCGAGGGGCGCTGCAATGATGAGCGCAATGACGAGCGGCACGAACAGCGCGGTGAGGCTCGTGAACACCCACGCCAGCGCGAGCACCACGACGCCCACGATCACGATGCGCCACGACCAGGCCGCCGCGACCCTCAGTGTCACCGGCACGCGGTCGACGACCGATGGCTGCTCGGTGTACAGCACCGAGGACTTCGGCTTGGTCTCGCGCGGCTCATCGGGCATAGCGCGAGCCTAGCGCGCCGCACTGACGATTCCCGTGGCGCGCGCGGAACATGCCGCGCCACGCGTGCGTTCTCTGCCAGGAGAGGAGCACTGATGCTGGGAACGAGCAAGACGCGCATGATCACCGCCGACGAGGCCCTGCCGGGCCGCGACGTCGCGCTGGAGGTGCCCGACCGTCACGTGGTGCTGGGCACGCCGCTGCAGGGACCGTGGCCGGAAGGGCTCGAGGTGATGTACGTGGGGATGGGCTGCTTCTGGGGTGCCGAGCGCATCTTCTGGCAGACCCCCGGCGTGCACTCGACCGCCGCCGGCTACATGGGAGGCTGGACCGCGAACCCCACGTACCAGGAGACCTGCACCGCGCAGACCGGTCACGCCGAGGCCGTCCAGGTGGTCTACGACCCCGCCCAGGTGTCGCTCGAGACGCTGCTCGCCGCGTTCTGGGAGAACCACGACCCGACGACCGCGAACCGCCAGGGCAACGACGTGGGCACGCAGTACCGCAGCGCGGTCTTCGCCACGACGGACGCCCAGCTCGCTGCGGCCGAGGCCTCGCGCGACCAGTACCAGGCGCGCCTCGCGGAGTCGGGCTACGGGCAGATCACCACGCAGATCGCGCGCGCATCGGAGGCCGGCGACGGCCAGTTCTACTACGCCGAGGACTACCACCAGCAGTACCTGCACAAGAACCCGGGCGGCTACTGCAACCACGGCTTCTGCCAGGTGGGGTACGCACCCGCCGGAGCCTGACCGCGGGAGGTGACGGGCGCATCGGCCCTGCAGACGGCCGATGCGCGGGTCGCCGTGGCGAGCCCGCGTCGCCTCAGCGGTGGTCGCCTACGCGGTGACGGCGCGCACGAACTCGAGTTCGCGCATCTGCTGGTGCGCTTGGCCGCCCTCGTGGCCGTTGTACGGATAGACCTCGATGCGCTTGGCAGGCGGCGTCGCGGCCCGGTCGCCGTACCAGTTGAAGGCCGCGAAGCCCGTGGACGGCGGGCACACCTGGTCCATGAGCGCGACCGAGCTCAGGTACGGAGCGCGGGCGCGCTTGGCGTGGTTGACGCCGTCGAAGTAGCTCAGGGTGTCGAGGACCTGCTCGCGGTCGGCGCGAGTGACCTTGAGGTACTGCACCACCTCGCCGTACGGGAACTCGCCGGAGATGTCGAGCGAGCGCTCGAAGTGGCACAGGAACGGGACCTCGGCGACCACGCCGGCGAGGTCGGGCACCAGGCCCGCGACCGCCAGCGCGACGCCGCCGCCCTGCGATCCGCCCAGGAAGACCACTCGACTCGCGTCCACCTCGGGCAGCGAGCGCGCGGCGTCAACGCCCCGGACAGCGTCGGCGAAGACACGGCGGTAGTAGTAATGGTCGCGGCTCTCGATTCCGCGGGTCATGACGCCGGGCGCAGCGGGAGTCGAGCCCACGGGGTCCGCGGTGTCGCCGCCACTGCCCCACGTCGCCCCCTGTCCGCGCGAGTCGATGTAGAGGTGCGCATAGCCGGCGGTGGCCCAGAAGGTCCGCTCGATCGCGAGGCCACGCCCGCCGCCGTAGCCGTTGATCTCGACGACCGCCGGGAGCGGGCCCGTGGCGTGGCGCGGGCGCGCGAGCCAGGCCCGGATGGGGTGGCCGCCGAAGCCCGGGAAGGTGGCGTCCTCGATCTCGACCACGGCCAGGTCAACCGGGGCGGGCGCGCGGAGGACGTCCATGGGCGTGGTGCGGGCCTGCGCGAGAGTCGCCGCCCAGAACTCGTCGAAGTCCGCCGGCTCGCGGACGTCGGGACGGTAGGTGCGGAGCTCAGACTCGGGGAGGTCGAACAGCGGCATCAGGCCGCGCCCCCGCCCACCACGATCGTCACCAGGGACATCACGACCATGAGCCCCACGAAGGCGCCGAGGATCGCCACCTGCTTGGGGTAGCGGCGCAGTTTGTCGACGTACATGTAGGTGACGAGGAGGCTCGTGGCTGTCGCGGTCATCATGTAGATCGACGCCTGCGAGCGGAACGTCGTGAACTGGCCGATGTCGGAGAACTGGCCCTGCAGCACGGTGAGTCCACCGAACGTCAGGCCGTACCCGATCGCGCCGCCCAGGATCGCGAAGGCCGTCTCGCCCACGCCGGGCCGGAGGTTGCGGACCACGCGATCGAGCACCAGGCCCACCGGCCACGCGACCACAGCTCCGCCGATCGCGATCGGCGCGGCGATCTCGATGAAGAAGCTCACGCCGCCCGACGCGACCGTCACCGCGAGCACGAACAAGTGCACGATGAGGACGCCCAGGATCAGCGAGGAGAGGCCGCGGCCGACGGGCGCCCTCTCGTTGAGCACCGCCTCGTTCGCGCGCTGCTGCGAACGCGCGTCCTTGTCCTCGTCAGGCCAGTTCAGCTCGTACGGATCCTCGCCGGGCTTCGCGGTCAGGTCGTCGTCGTCCTTCGGCATGCGTGGTGTGCTTGCGTCGCGGTGGGTGACCGGCCGCTAGTTGCGGCCCTGCAGGATCGCGATGATGCGCAGGAACTCAATGTACAGCCACACCAGGGTGACGACGATGCCGAAAGCGGCCTTCCAGTCGTACTCCGCAGGCAGGCCGTTCTTGACGCCGTTGTCGACGAAATCAAAGTCGCCGATGAGCGAGATGCAGCCCAGGATCACGGCGAAGGCGCCGATGAGCACGCCCAGGGGGAGACCCATGATCTCGACATCGGTGCGCAGGCCCCAGGCGGAGTCGGTCGCGCCGAAGAGCATCATGCCGATGTTGACCAGCGAGAACAGCAGATACGAGATGCCGCCGATCATCAGGAACTTCTGCAGCTTGGGCGTGTAGCGCACACGGCCCGACCTGTAGAGCCACAGGCACACCGCGAAGGTGCACGCGGTCGCGAGCAGCGCCTGCAGCGCAGCACCAGGCACGTCGAACGCCGTCTCGATGTACTGCGACAGCGATCCGAGGAAGTAGCCCTCGACGGCCGCATAGAGGATCGCGAGCGCGGGCGTGGTGGTCTTCTTGAAGGCCAGCACCAGACCCAGGATCATGCCGCCGATCGCGGAGACCATCAGGCCCGCGAAGTTGAAGAACATGTAGCCGGGGACGGCCGTCAGGAACGCGAGGATGATCATGCCGGACGTCTTGGCGATGACGCCCTCGTAGCTCATGCGACCGCGGTCGACGGGCCCGGCGCTGGGCTGGTCGAACTGGTACTGCAGGTCGGAAGCCGAGACGGTGGAACCGTCCTGGTTGATGGTCGCTCCAGGCTTGAATGCCTTGTCGGAGCTGAAGACGGGGCTGGCCACAGGGTCCTCCTCGATTGGGTCCGGATCCAGCATACCTAGGCGGAGGGCGTGTTCGGCATCCCCCTCGCGGACGATGCTGGCCCTGACCCGCGGCTGCCGCGGAGCCGATGCGCGTGCGGGGTCTCGTACGGGACCCGACCCGCGCATCGGGCGCGCGGACGCGTCAGCGGGTGCGACGACGCCAGGCGGCGATTCCCAGCGCCCACCCGCCCACCGCGAGCGCGATGCACCACCCGAGTGCGCGCCAGCCCTGACCACCGACCGGTTCCTGCGCGAGCAGCGCGCGAATCGTGTCGACGATGGGCGTGACCGGCTGGTGCTCGGCAAACCACCGCACGGGCCCCGGCATGCCATCCGTCGGCACGAACGCCGAGCTGATGAACGGCAGCAGGATCAGCGGGTAGGAGAACGCGCTCGCGCCGTCCACCGAGCTCGCGCTGAGGCCCGCGAGGACCGCGAACCAGGTGAAGGCCAGGGCCAGCAGCGCGAGCAGGCCCACGACCGCGAGCCAGGCCGCGAGGCCCGCACCGGACCGGAAGCCCATGAGGACTGCGACGCCCAGCACGATCACGAGCGAGACGGCCGTGGCGATCAGGGCGGTCAGCACATGAGCCCACAGCACCGAGGTCCGCGCGATGGGCATGGACCGGAACCTCTCGACGATCCCGGACTGGACATCCATGAACAGCCGGTAGGACGCGTAGGACACGCTCATGGCGGTGGTGATGAGCAGAATCCCGGGCAGCACGTAGGACACGTAGGGCACGTCGCCGGAGTCGATCGCGCCGCCGAACACGTAGACGAACAGCAGCATGATCGCGACCGGCATCAGCGCCGTCGTGATGATCGTGTCCGGACTGCGCGCGATGTGGCGAAGCGAGCGGGTCGCGAGCGTGCGGCTGTCGGCGATCGCGTGGACGGTCATGACGGCTCCTCCGTCTGCTGGCCCCGTCCTGTCAGGTGCAGGAAGATATCTTCGAGGCTGGGCTGGCGCTCGACGTACTCGACCCGGGCCGGCGGCATGAGCTCCTTGAGCTCGGCGAGCGTGCCCTCGACCAGGATCCGGCCCTCGTGCAGGATCGCGATGCGGTCCGCCAGGCGCTCGGCCTCCTCGAGCTGCTGTGTCGTCAGCAGAATGGTCGTGCCGCCGCGCGCCAGCTCGCGCACGGCTTCCCACACCTCGAGCCGGCCCTCGGGGTCGAGGCCGGCGGTCGGCTCGTCGAGCAGCACCACAGCGGGATCACCCACCAGACTCATGGCGATGTCGAGCCGGCGCTTCATCCCGCCCGAGTAGGTCCCCGCGCGACGCTCGCCCGCGTCCCCGAGCCCGAAGTGCCCCAGCAGTCGCGACGCGACCCCCGACGGGTCCTCGACGCGCCGCAGGCGCGCCACCAGGGTGAGGTTCTCGCGGCCTGTGAGCACCTCGTCCACCGCCGCGAACTGGCCGGTGAGGCTGGAAGCGGCCCGCGCATCGGCCGGCGCTGTCGCCACGTCCGCGCCACCCACTGTGGCGACCCCCGCATCGGCCCCTAGCAGTGTCGAGAGCACGCTGACCAGCGTGGTCTTGCCGGCACCGTTCGCGCCCAGGAGCGCGGTGATCGAGCCGCGCGCGATCTCCAGGTCGACGCCCCGCAGGACCTCGAGATCCCCGTAGGACTTCTCCAGTCCGGCGATGCTGACGGCGGGTGCGGCGGCCATGGTCGTCAGCCCTGCAGCGCGATCGCGCGGTCGAGCGAGGCGGTGAGGCGGG
>NZ_CAJXJX010000134.1 GCF_913055775.1 uncultured Demequina sp.
CGGAGCGGCCTTGCGCGTGATCATGGCGTTCGGGAAGTTCCAAGGCGTGATCGATGCGGCGACACCGATGGGCTGCTTGATCACGGTGATCCGCTTGTCGCGCTGGTGGCCGGGGATGGTTTCGCCGTAAATGCGCTTGGCCTCTTCGGCAAAAAATTCAACGAAACTGGCGCCATAGGCGATTTCACCCTTGGCTTCGGCCAGCGGTTTGCCCTGCTCGGCGGTCATGATGGCGCCGAGGTCGTCCTGCGCGGCCATCATCAGGTCGTGCCACTTCATCAGCACGTTGGCGCGGTCTTCTGCGGTGCGCGCGGCCCAAGGCTTCTGGGCGATGCGGGCGGCCTCCTCGTCCGACGTGAGTCTCAGACCGGATGCGCGCACCTGGTCGACGGCGTCCTCACAGCCCGCGCGCGAGAACACGAACACGATCGCGGGGAGCAGAGCCTGACGGTCGAGGACATCGACCACCGCGAACCTGGGTGGGCTGCGCCTTCCCTGGGGCCGGCGCCCGCCGCGCGCCGGCCGATACTGCGCACGCGTGGGGTGCGAGCGCCCATCTTCGTGGCGCTGCCGCCGGGTGATCGCCTCCAGCTCGGGGTTGAGTCGCGGTGTCGGACCCGGATCGAGCGGATCCACGCCCGGCGCATACAGATCGAAGATGCCTTCGCGGACCAGCACATGGGGCCACAGCGGCACCGGTCGGCGCTCGGAGACAATCACCCTGGTGTCGCCGCGCACCTCGGTGAGCCACGCCCCGAACTCCTCGGCGTTCGACACCGTCGCGGACAGCGACACGATGGCGGTCTTGGCATCGAGATGGACGATCACCTCTTCCCACACCGAGCCGCGGTAGCGGTCGGCGAGGTAGTGCACCTCGTCCAGCACCACGACGCCGAGGCGATCCAGCGTGGGCGAGGAGGCGTAGATCATGTTGCGCAGCACCTCGGTGGTCATCACCACGATCTGCGCCTCGGAGTTGATCGAGGTGTCGCCGGTGAGGAGGCCCACGCGGTCATCGCCGTAGGCCCGTCGCAGCTCGAGGTACTTCTGGTTGCTGAGCGCCTTGATGGGCGTCGTGTAGAACGCCTTCTCCCCCCGAGCAACGCAGTGATGCACCGCGAACTCGCCGACGATGGTCTTGCCCGCCCCCGTGGGTGCCGCGACGAGCACCGAGTGCCCATCGCCCACGGCGATGCAGGCCTCCCGCTGGAAGTCGTCGAGCGGGAAGCTCAGGGACTCCTCGAACACGCTCAGGTCGTGGTGCCGCGTTCGTGCCTTCGCCGCGGCGAACCGCTCCGCCGGAGTGCTCATGCCCTCAGGCTATCCGGCCTTCCGCCGAGCACCTGCAGCGCGCCGCGCTCCGCGCGGATGTCGAGCGGCGCAGGTCCCACGAGCTCCCCATCCGCGAACGCCGCAGGCAGCGGCGCCCCGCCGGGCGCAGGGCCGATGCGCACCCGCTTCGCACGCACGACGCGCGCCTCGGGCTCGTCGAGAACCGAGCCGTCATAGAGCTTGGGGAACAGCTGGACGATGCGCCGGCGGCTGACGGCATCAGCGACGACGAGCTCGACGGAGCCGTCCACGAGCGACGAGTCGCGCGAGATGCACAGCCCGCCGCCGAACACCGGGCCGTTCGCCACGGCCACGAGCGTGCAGGACTGCTCCCACGTCTCGCCGTCGGCCTCGATGCGCACCCCGTACGGGCGGAACCGCGGCAGCTCCCTCGCGGTGGCGACCTTGTACTTGAGCGGGCCGCGGGGGAAGCGCAGGCGGTTGCCGTACGCGGCGATGGCCGCGTCGATTCCCATCGACAGCACCGCGGCGAAGTACCGCCGGCCCTTGCGGTCCGCGACCCCGCCGCCGTCGATGCGCCCCAGATCGATCCGCGCGACGTCTCCATCGAGCCCGCGTTCGAGTGCGGCGACCGAGACCTCGACATCGTGCAGCGGGAGTCCCAGCGACATCGCGGCATCGTTGCCCGAGCCGGCGGCCACGATTCCCAGCGGAAGCCGCGAGCCGGCACACGCCTGCACCCCCAGGTGCACCATGCCGTCGCCACCGACTACCACGAGCGCGTCGAGCTCGGGGTGGCGGCGCCGCGCCTCCTCGAGCGACGCCGCCCACGAACCGCGCGACAGGTCGATGACCCGGTGGCCTCGGCCCGACAGCGCCGCGACCGCCTGCGCTCCCCACCGCTGCCCGCGCCCGGAACCCGCGGTCGGGTTGGTGATCACCCCGAGCACGCTCATCGGGCATGTCCCGTCGGTGGCCGGGGCCGCGCGCGACTACGCATGCTCGCGGCGCGCCCGGCGCCGGGCCAGCGTCTCCTTGAGCCCCGCGACGCCCACGGCCGCGAAGTACAGCGCGGTCATCGGCACCGCCATCGTCATCATCGTGAAGACGTCGGGGGTGGGAGTGAGGATCGCGGACAGGATGAAGATGACCAGCACTGCCCACCGCCACCCACGCATCCACGTCGCAGGCTTGACGACGCCGGCCCAGGACAGAAACACCATGATGACGGGGAACACGAAGGCGATCCCGAACGCGACGAAGAGCCGCATCGTGAAGGTCATGAACATCTGCGCGTCGAGGAAGTTCGAGCCGCCTTCGGGCGTGAAGCCGGTCAGGATGTCCACCGCCCGCGGATAGACCCACCACGCGAGGGCGATGCCCCCCAGGAACAGCGGAATCGCCGTGCCCAGGAACCCGAAGGTGTAGCGCTTCTCCCTCGACCGCAGCCCGGGCGCGACGAATGCCCACAGCTGGTAGAGCCACCAGGGCGAGCTGAGGACGATGCCGATGAACAGCGACACCTTGATGCGCATGTCGAGGGCCGTCACCAGGCCGGCGAAGTTGATCGACACCAGGCCCTCGGACTGCTCGGCGGCGTCGAGTACCGGCTCCTGGAGCGCCTCGAACACGGGCACGTAGAAGAACCAGCCGACGACCGAGCCGACGGCGAGGCCCACGGCTACCAGGATCAGACGGTTGCGGAACTCCCGGAAGTGCGCGGTCAGGGGCATCCGCGCATCGGGATCCGCCCCTCGCGCGCGTCTACTTGGCACGCCCCTCATCGTCGGGAAGCTCGACGGTGCTGTCGGGGGCGGTGCCCGTGGCGGACGAGTCGTCCTGGCCGGAGTCCTTGTCGTCGTCCGAGAGCGACTTGGTCTCGTCCTTGAGGATCTTCATGGACTTGCCGATGCTGCGAGCGAGCTCGGGGAGCTTGGGAGCGCCGAACAGCAGCACCACGATGATGGCGATGATGATGATCTCGCGGGGTCCCATGAAAGTCTCCTCAGTAGTGCACGGACACCACAGTCTAAGCGCCCTGCGCCGCCAGCACGGCATCGGCGTGCCGCGCCAGGGCGTCACGGAGGCGTTGGGGAGCGACGCTGACCAGGTGCGGCGCGACGGACATCAGGCGCGCCGCAGCCCAGTCCTCGTCGGTGACGCCGAACGACACGGTCGCCGTCTCGTCGTCGACCACGATCGACGTGCCGGCGATGTCCTCGAATGCCCAGCGCGCGCCGCGCGCGACGACCACCGTCGCCTCGTACTGCGCGGCAAGAGCGAACCCGGGCTCCTGAGACGGACCGTGGGTCTGCTCCGACGCCAGCGCGGCGGCGGACTCGATGCGGCTGAGCCGGAGCGTGCGGTAGTCCTCGGCCCGACGGCACCAGCACTCGACGTAGCCCACCCCGTCGATCGCGACCAGGCGGTGCGGCTCGATCGTCCGCTCCGTGCGGCGATCCTGGGCGTCGACGTAGCCGATGGCAACGGCGGATCCGCCGTCGATCGCCGCGGTGAGCACGTCGCGGATCTCGGTTCCCACGTGCTCCGCGCCTTCCAGGACCGTCACCGGCGCGACGTCCCCGAAAGCCTCGCGGATGCGCCTCAGCACCTGGGCCGCGCCCTCCGGCGCGGTGCCGGCATCGATCAGCGTGGCGAGAGCACCGGTGAGCGCCACGGCCTCCTGGCCACTGAGGCGCACCTGGGAGACGCCCTGCGAGTCGCGCAGCACGGCGAGGCCCTCGTCGAGCGCGTCGAAGTCGAAGTCGAGGCACTCGTCCGGCAGGTACGGGGGCACCCCGCTCATGCCCAGCGTCCACAGCTCGCTGCTGGCGCGCTGCTCGGTGACCCCGAAGTGCTCGGCGAGAGTCGCCACCGGCGTGGGGCCGTGCACCTCGAGATAGGCCACCATCCCGAGCATGCGGACCATGCGATCCCTCGACGTCTCAGCCACGCGCCACCTCCCGGGCCGCGCGGGCGTGAGCGGCGACGGAAGCGGCCAGCTCCGCAGGCTCCACCACGCGCGCGCCACCGTGGAGCGCGAGCACCTCCGCGCGCACGAGGTCCGCGTGGCGATACCGGACGCGGAACAGGTCCCACCCATCCTCGGCTCCCACCCGCTCGCCGCGGCGCCGCAGCGCGTGACCGGCCTCGGGTCGGACCGCCACGACAGCCACGTGATCGGGAGACTCCTCGTCCAGACCGCCCAGCGGAAGCGTGGCCGGCCGTTCGAAGGCCTCCGGCTCTCCCACGGTGCGCACCGAGCCCTGAACGCGGCCCAGCCGGAAGGTGCGCACCGCATCGGCGTCCACATCCCAGCCCACCAGATAGTCGAGGCCCGCGCGCATGACGATTCCCCACGGCTGAACCGTGCGACGGCGCGTGGGCGAACTGGCGGACGCATACTCGAAACGCACCACCTGCCGGTCCGACACCGCCGCCGCCAGGACGGCGATCGCATCGGCCCCCGCCGTGGTCGACATGCCCCCGAACGGCAGCGCCGGGCTCTCTCCGTGAGCGATCGCGGAGATGAGCTTCGCGAAACCGTGGCGCGCATCGGCCTCGAGAGGCTTCCCCGCCCAGTAGTCGACCGCCAGGGCCAGCACGGCCGCGTCCTGCAGGCTCAGGTCCAGCGCGGGCATCGCGGTGTCGCCGTCGATCCGATACCCCAGATCATCCTGATGCACAGGGTCCGTGATGGTCCGCAGCGGGATGCCCATGGAGCGTAGCTCGTCCTTGTCGCGCTCGAACATGCGCTGGAACGAGGCGTCGGCGCGCTGGCGCTCCTCGTCGGAGGCCCCGGGCGTCACCGTGTCGTAGCCCTCGACACGCGCCCTGATCTGCTCGCGGGTCAGCCGGTGGCGTGTCCGCGACAGAGCGATCATCAGGTTGAGCCGCCGCTGCTCGGCCGAGACCTCGGACATCTACAGGCGCACCGCCAGCAGCTCCGTGGTGAGGATGCCCCGGCCGCCCGCCGCGTAGAGGCGGTCCATGATCTGGTTGAGCTCGCTGCGCGGCACCATCACGCGCACCGCGTGCCAATCCTTGCCGTGCAGCGGCGTCACCGTCGGCGCCTCGAATCCGGGGGTGACCGCGATGGTCGCGTCCAGGTGCTCGTCGGGGACGTCGTAGTCGATCAGCACGAACTGGCGCGCCATGAGGACGCCTCGCAGGCGGCCCGTGAGGACCGCGAGGGCGGCATCGTCCACGTCCGGACCCTTGATGAGGATCGCCTCGGACTTGAGGATCGGGTCGCCGAAGATCGACAGCCCCGCGGCCTTGAGGGTCGTGCCCGTCGAGACCACGTCCGCCACCACGTCCGCGACGCCCAGGCGCACCGAGGACTCCACCGCGCCGTCGAGGCGCACCACCGTGGCATCGACGCCGAACGACTTGAGGTGGTGCTTGACCAGCCGCGGGTAGCTGGTCGCCACGCGCTTGCCCGCGATGTCCTCGATGCTCGTCACCGCATCGGCCGGGGCCGCGTAGCGGAATGTCGAGCCGCCGAAGCCCAGCTCGAGGTGCTCGGTCGCGGGCGCTCCCGAGTCGAGCAGCAGGTCACGGCCCGTGATGCCTGCCTGCACGGTTCCCGAGCCCACGTAGACCGCGACGTCGCGCGGACGCAGGAAGAAGAACTCGACCTCGTTGCGCTGGTCGACCAGGACCAGCTCGCGCGGGTCACGGCGCTGCTTGTACCCGGCCTCCTTGAGGAGCTGCGAGGCGGGCTCGGACAGCGAGCCCTTGTTGGGGACGGCGATGCGGAGCACTTCTCTCCCTACAGGTTCCGGTACACGTCGTCGGGGGTGAGCCCCTTCGAGATCATCATGACCTGCGCCCAGTAGATCAGCTGCGAGATCTCCTCGGCAGCCTCCTCCTTGGACTGGAACTCGGCGGCCATCCACGACTCGGCGGCCTCCTCGACCAGCTTCTTGCCGATCGCGTGGACGCCCTTGTCGAGCATGGCGACGGTACCTGAGCCCTCGGGGCGCTCCTCGGCGCGCCGCGACAACTCCTCGAACAGCTGGTCGAAGGTCTTCACGGCTCCCAGCCTAGGGGATGAACCGGGGCCGGGGTCCGAGCCTGAACGCCCCCTCGATCCAAGCGAAATGGATCCATTTCACTCGTCTAGGCGCATAGGCAAGCGAAAAGGATCCATTTCGCGTGAGAGAGGCGCGCGTGAAGGGCCGATGCGCGGGCAAAGACGCGCGGTTCAGGCCAGCGAGCGCAGCGTGAGTGCCGTGTCCAGGGCGGCCTCGACGGCCTCGGCGCCCTTGTCCTCCTTGGACCCCTCGAGGCCCGCACGATCGAGGGCCTGCTGGACGTCGTCCACGGTGAGGACCCCGAAGCCGACCGGCACCCGGTGTGCGCGGGCGACCTCCGTGAGCCCCAGCGTCACGGACTCGCACACATACTCGAAGTGCGGCGTCTCCCCCTGCACCACGACGCCCAGCGCGACCACCGCATCGGCTCCCTTGGCGGCCAGGTGCTCCGCCACCACGGTGAGTTCGAATGCTCCCGCGACGCGCGTCACGCGATAGCGG
>NZ_CAJXJX010000135.1 GCF_913055775.1 uncultured Demequina sp.
TGCCGTGACCGAAGTCCAGGACCAGAATCCCACCGCGCCGCGCCGTCCCGTGAGCGCGGGTGGCCCGAGCCCGCTCGTGCTGCCCGTGTTCGACGAGCCCGCAGCGGACCGCCCGCTCACCCGGTATGCCGTGATCGGCACGGGGCACCGCGCCGGCATGTATGTCGACGCGATCCTGGGTCCGCACTCCGACGTCGCCCAGATCGTCGCGTGGCTCGACCGCAACCCCGGCCGCATCGACTACTACGATGCGGAGGCCGGCGGCGGTGCGCCCGCGGGGCTGCCGCGCTACGACGCCGACGGCCTCGAGCGCATGATCGAGGAGTGCCAGGTCGACACCGTCATCGTGACGACGGTCGACGCGACCCACGCGGAGATGATCGACAGGGCGATGCGCGCGGGCGCGAACGTGGTGGTGGAGAAGCCGCTGACCACGACGGCCGAGGGCTGCCGCACCATCACGCAGGCCGTCGCTGAGACTGGCCGCGACCTCGTCATGACGTTCAACTACCGCTACGCCCCGCGCAACTCGACGCTGCGCGAGGTGATCGCGTCCGGGCAGATCGGCCAGGTCACGTCCGTGCACTTCGAATGGGTGCTCGACACCGTGCATGGTGCGGACTACTTCAGGCGCTGGCACCGCAACAAGGAGAACTCCGGCGGCCTGGTGATCCACAAGTCCAGCCATCACTTCGACCTGGTGAACTGGTGGCTGGGCGATGTCCCGGAGCGCGTCTACGCGCGCGGCGGGCTCAAGTTCTACGGCGCAGAGAATGCTCGTGCGCGCGGCCTCGGACCGCGCCCCGAGCGCGGCACCGGAGCCGAGGGCGATCCCTTCTCGCTCGACCTGCGCGACGACCCCCGCCTCGAGCAGCTCTATCTCAAGTCCGAGCACCACGACGGCTACCTTCGCGACCGCGACGTGTTCGACGAGGGCATCGACATCGAGGACAACCTCGCACTCGTGGTGGACTACCGATCCGGCGCCCTCCTGACCTACTCGCTCAACGCCCACGGCCCGTGGGAGGGCTACCGCGTGACGGTCAACGGCACCGAGGGGCGCGCTGAGCTCGAGGTCGTCGAGCGCGGCGCCGTCATCGCCGGAGAGGACGGCAAGGTCACTCTCGATCCGTCCGCGACCCCGGAGGGCGTCGCCGCCGACGAGGTGCGTCCGCAGGGCGAGCGCCTCGTGGTCCAGCGCCACTGGGAGGCACCCGTCGAGGTCGCCATCCCGGAGGGGATCGGCGGTCATGGTGGTGGCGACGCGATCCTTCTCATGGAGGTGTTCCGCTCCGACCTGCAGGTGGGCGAGGACCCGCTCAAGCGCGCGGCCGGCTACCGCGACGGACTGCGCGCCGTCGCGGTCGGCATCTCAGCCAACCAGTCGCTCGCCACTGGGGCACCCGTCGACGTCGCGTCGCTCGACCTGGGGGAGGACCTGTGAGCGACGTCCTCGCTTCGCTGGGCGCGCATCGGCTGGTGCCGGTGGTGGTGCTCGACGATGTGGCGCGCGCCGATGGCCTAGCCGGTGCGTTGGTTGCGGGCGGGTTGCCGGTCGCGGAGGTGACCTTCCGTACCGCCGCGGCGGCCGAGTCGATACGGATCATGGCGGAGCGTGGCGATCTGATCGTGGGTGCCGGCACGGTGCTGACGCCTGCGCAGGTGGATGAGGCCGCCGATGCTGGCGCGTCCTACGTGGTGTCGCCGGGGCTGTCGCGTGCGGTGGTGGAGCGCTGCGGCGAGCGCGGCGTTGCCGCGCTGCCCGGCGCGGTGACGGCGTCTGAGGTGATGGCCGCTCTCGAGCTGGGCGTGTCGACGGTGAAGTTCTTCCCGGCGGGGACCTCCGGCGGCGCTGCGGCGGTCAAGGCGCTCGCGGCTCCGTTCGGCGGAGTGTCGTTCGTGCCCACCGGCGGCATCGGGCCGAAGAATCTGCACGAGTACCTGAGCATTCCGGCCGTCCATGCGGTGGGCGGCTCGTGGATGGTGCCCCGGGACCTGGTCGCGGCAGGCGCGTTCGATGAGGTGACGGCGCTGGTGGCTGAGGCCGTGGCGCTGGCACGCAGTGACAGCGAAGGCGAGGAGGCCTGACGTGAGTGTCCTGAGTGTGAAGTCGGCGGACGAGTGCCGCTTCGACGCGGTGTCCCTGGGCGAGGTGATGCTGCGGCTCGACCCCGGGGAGGGCCGCATCCGCACCGCCCGGTCCTTCACCGCGTGGGAGGGCGGCGGCGAATACAACGTGTCCCGCGGCCTCGCCCGGGCGTTCGGATACCGCACCGGCGTGGTAACCGCGCTCGCGGACAACGAGGTGGGCCACCTGGTCGAGAACCTGATCCTGGCCGGCGGTGTCGACACCTCTCATCTGGTCTGGAAGGCGTACGACGGCATCGGGCGATCCGTGCGCAACGGGCTGAACTTCACCGAACGCGGATTCGGTGTCCGCGGAGCCGTAGGCGTGTCCGACCGCGGTCACACCGCCGCCTCTCAGCTCACTGCCGAGGACGTGGACTTCGACCACCTCTTCGGTGAGCTGGGGGTGCGGTGGCTGCACACCGGCGGCATCTACGCTGCGCTGTCGGAGACCGCCGCCGAGACCGTGATCGCGGCCGTCGAGGCCGCCCACCGTCACGGCACCGTGGTGTCGTACGACCTCAACTACCGGCCTTCGCTGTGGAGGGCGATCGGTGGGATCGCGAAGGCACAGGAGGTGAACCGGGCCATCGCTCCCCATGTGGACGTGATGATCGGCAACGAGGAGGACTTCACCGCCTCGCTGGGCTTCGAGGTCCCCGGCGTCGACGAGAACCTCGAAGACCTCGACGTCGCCGGCTTCGCGCAGATGATCGACAACGCCGCCGAGGCGTTCCCCAACTTCCAGGTGATCGCCACCACCATGCGTGGCGTCAAGACCGCGACCGTGAACGACTGGGGAGCCCTCGCCTGGTCGCGCGACTCCGGCCTCGTGCGTGCCACGCAGCGTGACGGGCTGGAGATCCTGGACCGCGTGGGCGGAGGCGACTCCTTCGCCTCCGGGCTGATCCATGGCCTCCTCGAAGGCGAGACCCTCGAACGTGCCGTGAACCTCGGCGCCGCCCACGGGGCTCTGGCGATGACCACCCCCGGCGACACGACCATGGCGACCAAGGCTGAGGTCCACAAGCTCGCCGCCGGCGGCGGCGCCCGCGTCGACCGCTAGCCGGCGCCACCGCATCGGCCCTGCGCTGGTGAAGCGCGGTCGACCGTCGCCAACAGCAGACAGAGCAGCGGCCCCGGACGATTCATCGTCCGGGGCCGCTTGTCCCTCCTGGATGAGAGCTTTGCCCGTCAGCCCTTCACGCCCGAGCTCACCGCCGAGCCCATGAACCGCTTCTGCGCGACCAGGAAGATCGCGACCACCGGCAGGATGTACAGCAGTGCGCCCGCAGCTTGAATCGTGGGCAGTCCGTTGCCGCGCGGGTCAAGGTAGCCCGATGCCGTCGCGACCGACAGCGTCGTGTTGTCGTAGTTGAGCAGCAGCGCGGGCGCGAGGTAGTCGGCCCAGGCCCACACGAACGACAGGATGAAGGACGTGAGGATGACCGGCCGCGCGAGCGGGAGGAACACCCGCACGAAGATGCGCCACCAGCCGCAGCCATCGATGATCGCCGCGTCCTCGAGTTCGAGAGGAATCGCCGAGAAGAACTGCTTGAACAGGAAGATCAGGTAGGGCGTGCCGGCAAGGCCCCACAGGACCCACGGCCAGTAGGTGCCCACCAGCCCCATGCGGGCGAACAGGATGTACGTCGGGATGAGCGTCGCGATGTGCGGGATCATCATCGTCGCGAGCAGAAGCGTGAACAGCGGTTTCTGGCCCTTGCCCCGTAGCCTCGCGAAGGCGAACCCCACGATGGCGCTCGTCGCGGTCGTCAGCGTGCTCATGATCGTCGCCAATAGGAGCGAGTTGAGCGTGAACTTCCCGTAGTCGATGCGTGTCACGGCCTCGTAGAAGTTTGAGAGCGTGGGGGAGATGTTGAGGAGGCCCTCTGCACCTTGCGAGAACTGTGCAGGCGTCGCGATGGATGCGAGCACGAGCCACACGATCGGGATGAGGAAGACGGTGGCCGAGATGATGACGGCGAGGTAGAGCCTGAACGACGCCGGCCTCCCGTGATCGGCCTCCGCCGGAGCCTTGCGGCGCCGCTTGCGTGCCGTGGTCTTGGGCTTCTGGGCGGCGATCGCCGCAGGAGCCTGGTCCTTGACGGTGGTGGTCATCTGGAGATCACTCCTCGTTTCCGGACTCGACCTGGTAGAACACGAAGCGCTTGCTCAGGCGCTGCAGGACGAGCGTGAGGGTCAGGATGAACAGGAAGAAGACCCAGAGCATCGCGGAGCCGTAGCCGAACCGGCTGTTGTAGAAGTACTCGTTGTAGACCTCGACCATGAACAGCGACGTGCTCTGCGGGACATTCGCCGAGCTCGCGATTGAACTCGTCTCCGCGAGCAGCATGGGCTGCACCAGAATCTGCAGGGTCCCGATGACGCCGGTGATGACCTGGAAGTAGAGCACAGGTGAGATGAGCGGGATCACGATGCTGCGGGTGATGCGCCACGAGCTCGCGCCATCGATCTTCGCAGCCTCCTCCAGCTCGACGGGGACGTCCTGCAGTGCGGCAAGGATGATGACCATGCCGGCGCCGCAGCCCCACAGCATCATGATGATGAGCACGTAGAACGCATACGGATCGGCGAGCCAGGTGATCTTGGAATCGCTGAAGAAGCTCAGGAGGTAGTTGAGAAGTCCTGCGTCGCGGTTGAAGATCAGGCGGAACATGATCGCTGTCGCGACCACCGGGACCACGGACGGCAGGAAGAAGATCGCGCGGAAGGCGCCGCGAGCACGCAGGCGGTGGTTCACCATGATCGCGAGAACGAGCCCGAGCGCCACGCTCAGAGGCACCACGATGATGGTGAACAGGACGGTGCGGACGATGCTCTGCATCGCGCTCGGGTCCGAGGTGATGAGCTCCACGTAGTTGCGGAAGCCCACCCAGCGCCAGAAGGACGACTTGCCGTCGTAGTTGGTGAAGCTGACGCCCAGCGCATAGACGATCGGCATGAGCGTCAGCGCCACGAAGCCGATGATCCACGGCGAGGCGAACAGGTAGAAGGTCGAAGAGCGGTAGCGGCGCCAGCCGCGACCACGGGACGTGCCCGTGGTCGCGGCCGGTGCCTCAGTCACGGTGGACATCAGCCCAGCTGGTCCTTGCCCTGCGCAAGGAGGGTGTTCATCTGCTCCTGGATCGCAGCTGCGACGCCGGCGGCGTCCTTGTTGCCCTGGATGCCAGCGGTCACCTCGGCGTCCACGATCTGGTCCCACTGCGAGAGCTGAACGTAGGGCGAGTCGGGCAGCGGCTGGACGTACTCCGCCTCGATGAGTGCGGCGTCCTTCGCCTGCACCTGGTACGGCTGCTCACTGGGCAGCTCCTCCCACAGCGACTCGAGGATGGGCAGGCCCCAACCCGTCTGAGCGCGCTCGGCAGCGGGCTCCTGGCCCATGAAGTACTCGAGCACGAGCCACGCCGCACCAGGTGCGTCAGACCCGGACGGAATGTACGCGCCGACGCCGCCGAAGATGGGGCTGACGCGATCGCCGAACGTGGGTGCCGGCGCCATGGTCGTCGTCTCGGCGACGGTGGCCGCCTCGTCGGCCTGCAGGTTGCCGCCGAACCAGTAGCCGTCCATGGTCATCGCCATGTTGCCAGCGATGAAGGTAGGGGCGTCCTGGCCGTCGGGGAGCGGGTTGAGCGACGTCACTCCGACCCCCGAAGTGCCGTAGTCGATGAGCCACTGAATGGCACGCTCGGCCTCCGGGGTGTCGAAGGTGACCTCGGTGAGGTCGTCGTTGTAGACCTCGCCGCCCTGCTGGACGATCATCGTCTGCAGCAGGTTGGTGATGCCCCAGCCCCACTCGAGTCCGAGCGGGTACTCGACGCCTGCGTCCTTGAGCTCGATGGCCTTGTCGAGCAGGTCGTCCCAGCTCGTGGGCTCGGTGGTGTCGAGGGGCTCGATGCCGGCCGCGTCGAACAGTGCCTCGTTCTGCCAGATCGTGGCGTCGGGGCTCCAGTCCTTGATGATGCCGTAGTAGTTGCCCTGACCGCGCGTGGTGCCGTCGTAGCGCCAGGCGTCGTTCGCCGGAAGGAGGTCGTCCTCAGTGAGGATCTCCGAGTTCGCAATGAAGTCGTCGAGGTTGGTGGCAAGGCCCTTGGCGAACAGGTTCGAGTTGGGGCCGGAGCGCACGATGTCCGGCGGGTCGCCCGCAGTCATCATCGCGTTGAGGCGGGTCTCGTCGTACTCGATGAACTCGATGGTGATGTGGGGGTACTCGTCCTCGATCGCCGCGATGTGGTCCTCGGTGAACTCCGAGGACTTGTACATCACCGTGACGGTGACGGGCTCGGTGGAGTCGACGTCGGCTGCGGCATCAGCAGACTCTGACGAACTGGACGAACTGCACCCTGCGAGCAGCAGCGCAGCCCCCGCGGCGGCAGCGGTGCTGCCGGACACGAGCCGCGTGCGGCGGTTTTTCATGGTGATGGACATCGCTGTCCCCTTTCCTGTGCGTGGTGTGTTGCGTTGCGCGGTCATGGCGTGGACCGGACCGGGGTGCTCTCGCGCTCGATCAGCGGCGCGGGAACGGTCTCGTTCACGACCTCGCTCAGGTCGTGTTCGAGAAGAATGCGAACCATCTCGCGGCTGATCTTCGCGAAGGGCTGGCGAAGGGTCGTGAGAGGCGGG
>NZ_CAJXJX010000136.1 GCF_913055775.1 uncultured Demequina sp.
GGGAGTGCCGATGCGCACGTGCATGCCCGCCGTCGCGCCGCCGAGCAGGTACGAGTGCGCCATGTTGTTCGCGCCGTCGCCCACGTACGCCAGGTCCAGGCCGGCGAGGTTCGCCACCCCTCCCCGTGCATCGGCCACCGCCGCCAGGTCCGCGAGGATCTGGCACGGGTGGAACGCGTCCGTCAGCGCGTTGACGACGGGCACGGACGAGTGCTCGGCCATCTCCTCGAGGCGGTCCTGGCCGAACGTGCGCCACACGATCGCGCTGACCTGACGCTCGAGCACGCGCGCGGTGTCCGCGATGGACTCGCCGCGGCCCATCTGCGAGCTGCCCCCGTCGACCACCAGCGGGAACCCGCCCAGCTCGGCGATGCCGGCCTGGAAGGACACGCGGGTGCGCGTCGAGGGCTTGTCGAACAGCACCGCGACGGCCTTGGGCCCCACGAAGGGCTGCACCTTGTAGCGGTCCACGCGCAGCTCGAGAGCGAGCTCGATGATCTCGCGCTGCTCGGCGGGCGTGACGTCGTCGTCGCGCAGGAAGTGCCTCGTCATGCCTGTTCTCCGCTCGTCGAGTGGGTCGCGAGGTAGCCCTCGAGCCACGTGAGGAAGGTGTCGGCCTCCGCGGTGGTGAGCGTCAGTGCGGGCACGAGGCGCACCGTGTCCGGGGCGGGCGGGTTCACGATGAAGCCTGCAGCGAGCGCGGCCTGCACGACGTCGGGCGCCACGGGCGTCGCGAGCCCGATGCCCAGCAGCAGGCCCTCGCCGCGCACCTCGACCACACCGGGGACCGTCGACAGCCGCTCGCGGATGTGGGCGCCCACGGTCTTGGCGTTGTCGATCAGGCCCTCGTCCTCGATCGCCTGGATCGTGGCCAGAGCCGTCGCCGCGGCGAGCGGGTTGCCGCCGAACGTCGTGCCGTGCTCGCCCTTGCCCAGCAGCGCGCCGGCGCGCTCGCCGAACGCGACCACGGCGCCGATCGGGAAGCCGCCGCCCAGGCCCTTGGCCAGCGTCATGACGTCGGGCTGGATGCCGTGCAGCTGGTGCGCGAACCAGGCTCCGGTGCGGCCCACGCCGGTCTGCACCTCGTCGAGGATGAACAGCGCACCGGTGCGGTGCGTGAGCTCGCGGATGAGCGCGAGGTACGCGTGGCTCAGCGGCACCACCCCGGCCTCGCCCTGGATGGGCTCGGCGATGATGGCGGCGAGGTCGTCGCCCGCGGCGGTCGCGGCGGCGCGCAGGGCGTCGGCGTCGTCGGCGGGCACGAACACCACGCCGTCCGGCATGGGAGCGAACTGCTCGCGGATCGCGGGCTTGTGAGTCATCGCCAAGGCGCCCATGGTGCGGCCGTGGAAGCCGCCCTCGAGCGCGATGATGGCGCCGCGGCCCGTCTTGCGCGCCATCTTGAACGCGGCCTCGTTGGCCTCGGCGCCCGAGTTCGAGAAGAACACGCGTGATCCGGACGGCGCGTGAGCGAGGTCCAGCAGCCGCTCGGCGAGCGCGACCTGCGGCGGCGTCGCGAAGAAGTTCGACACGTGCGCGAGAGTCTGCGCCTGCTGCGTGAGGGCACCCACCCACGCGGGGTGGTTGTGGCCCAGCGCGTTGACGGCGATGCCGCCCAGCAGGTCCAGGTAGCGGTTGCCGTCCGCGTCCCACACGTGCGAGCCCTCGCCGCGCACCAGCGCGCGCATCGGCGTCCCGTACGTGCACATGAGCGCGTGCTCGTAGCGCTGCGTCTCGACCCGGCCCTTCTCGAGGCCGGCCTCGCCGTGCTCGGACAGTCCGCTCATGCCCACAGGTCCACGTCGTCGGGCCGGACCATCGTGCCGATGCCGGACGTGGTGAAGATCTCGGTGAGCACCGAGTGCCGCTCGCGGCCGTCGATGATGTGCGCCTGGGGCACGCCGCCGCGGACGGCGCGCAGGCACGCCTCCATCTTGGGCACCATGCCCGAGGCGAGCGACGGCAGGAGCTTCTCGACATCGGTCGCGTGGATGCGTCGCACCAGGGAGTCGCGGTCCGGCCAGTTGGCGTAGAGGCCCTCGACGTCGGTGAGCATCACGAGCTTGCGGGCGCGGAGCGCGACAGCGATGGCTGCCGCGGCGGTGTCCGCGTTGACATTGAGCACCGTGGTGGGGTCCTCGATGTCCGGCGCGACCGTGCTGACCACGGGGATGCGGCCGGCGGAGATGATGTCCTCGATCGCGGCGGGGTTGACCTTGATGACGTCGCCCACCTGGCCCACGTCGACCTGCTTGCCGTCGATCTCGGCGTGGCGGCGCTTGGCCTGCAGCAGGCCCGCGTCCTCGCCCGAGAGCCCCACGGCGAGCGGGCCGTGGTCGTTGATGAGGCCCACCAGCTCGCGCGACACGGAGCCGGTCAGCACCATCCGCACCACGTCCATCGCCTCGGGGGTCGTGACGCGCAGCCCGCCCTTGAACTCGGACTCGATGCCCAGCTTGTTCAGCATGTCCGAGATCTGCGGGCCGCCGCCGTGCACGACGACGGGGTGCAGGCCCAGCAGGCGCAGGTGCACCACGTCCTGGGCGAAGGCGGCCTTCAGGGACTCGTCGATCATGGCGTTGCCGCCGTACTTGATGACGACGGTGGCGCCCGTGAAGTTCTCGATCCACGGCATGGCGTCGATGAGGACGCCCACCTTCTGGGCGGGGGTCAGGTCGGGATAGTCGATGTCATGAGTCATGAGGAGTACGCGCTGTTCTCGTGGACGTAGTCGTGGGTGAGGTCATTGGTCCAGACGGTGGCGGCCGCGTCGCCGGCCTTGAGGTCGACGATCACCTGCACCTCGCGGCCGGAGAGGTCGACGAGGTCGCGGTCATCGCCCACGCCCGCGTTGCGGCACACCTGAACGCCGTTGACCACGACGTCGATGGTGGTCGCGTCGTAGGGCGCGACGTCCTCCGGCACCGTGCCGGCCGCAGAGATGATCCGACCCCAGTTGGGGTCGTTGCCGAAGATCGCGGTCTTGAACAGGTTCGAGCGGGTGATCGCGCGCGCGACGGCCTCCGCGGCGGCCTCCGTGGTCGCGTTCTCGACGGTCACGGCGATGTCGTGCCCGGCGCCCTCGGCGTCAGCGACCAGCTGGCGCGACAGGCTTGCGAGCACCGCCGTGAGCTCGGCCTCGAACGCGCTCGGGTCGGGCGCGGCGCCGCTGGCGCCGGACGCCATCAGCAGGACCGTGTCGTTGGTGGACATGCAGCCGTCGGAGTCGACCCGGTTGAGGGTCTGGGCGACGGCCGATGCAAGGGCCGCCTTGGCGGTCGACGCGTCCACCTGGGCGTCGGTCGTGACCACGCACAGCATGGTGGCCATGCCCGGCGCGAGCATCCCGGCGCCCTTGGCCATGCCGCCCACGGTCCAGCCGTCGCGTCCCGCCACGGCCTTCTTGGGCACCGAGTCCGTGGTCATGATGCCCTCGGCGGCCGCGTCGCCACCGTCGCCGGAGAGCCCGGCGATGGCCGCATCGGCCCCAGCGAGAAGCGTGTCCATGGGGAGGCGCACGCCGATCAGCCCGGTCGAGCAGACGACGACGTCACCTGCGGCGACGTCGCGCCCCGCGGCCTGAAGAGCCTCGGAGATGTGCTCGGCGGTGCGGTGGGTGTCCGCGAAGCCCTCGGGCCCCGTGCACGCGTTGGCGCCGCCGGAGTTGAGGATCACGGCGTCAGCTCGGCCGTCCGCGACCACCTCGCGCGACCAGGTGACGGGAGCCGCCTCGATGCGGTTGGTGGTGAAGACTCCGGCCGCGACCTTCGACGGACCCTCGTTGACGACGAGAGCGACGTCCTTGGCGCCGGTGGACTTGATGCCGGCCGCGACGCCGGTCGCGACGAATCCCTGGGCAGCGGTGACGCTCACGGGGCCACCCCCAGCACCTGGAGACCGGTGGTCTCGGGCAGCCCGAGCGCGAGGTTCATCGACTGGAGGGCCTGACCCGCGGTGCCCTTCACGAGGTTGTCGATCGCGGACACGACCACCACGCGACCCGCCTTGCGGTCCACGGCGACCTGCACTAGGCACGTGTTGGCACCCAGCGTCGCCGCCGTGGTGGGCCACTGTCCCTCGGGCAGCAGGTGCACGAACGGCTCGTCCGCGTACGCGCTCTCCCAGGCCTCGCGCACCTCGCCCGCCGTGACGCCGGGCGCGATCGGGGCGGTGATGGTCGCGAGAATGCCGCGAGCCATGGGCACCAGCGTGGGCGTGAAGCTGATCCTGACGTCATCCGCGCCCGCGACGCCCAGGTTCTGGACGATCTCCGGGATGTGGCGGTGCACTCCCCCGACGCCATAGGCCGAGGCGGCGCCCAGGCCCTCCGAGGCGAGCAGGTTGGTCGCGAGCTTCTTGCCCGCGCCCGAGTACCCGTTGGCGAGCACCGCGACGACGTCCGTGGGGTCCACGACGCCCGCAGCCACGCCGGGCTGCAGCCCGAGCGTGACGGCCGTGACGTTGCAGCCGGGCACCGCGATGCGCTTGACGCCCGCGAGCCGGTCGCGCTGGTGGCCGTCCGCGGTGATGAGCTCCGGCATGCCGTACGGCCAGGTGCCGGAGTGCTCGCCGCCGTAGTACTCGGCCCAGTCCGCGGAGCTCGCGAGCCGGTGGTCCGCGCCGCAGTCGATCACGAGCGTCTCCGGCGGCAGCTGCGCCGCGATCTCGCCCGAGGCGCCGTGCGGGAGCGCGAGCACCACGACGTCGTGACCGGCGAGGGTCTCGGCGCTGGTCTCGACGATGGTGCGGTCCGCGAGCGTGCGCAGGTGCGGCTGGTGGACGCCAAGGGCGTCGCCCGCAGACGAGTGCGCGGCCAGCGCCCCGAACTCCACGTCGGGGTGCTCGCTGAACACGCGGAGGACTTCACCTCCCACGTATCCCGATGCTCCAGAGACCGCTACTGAAATGCTCATGTGCATAACTATACATGCCTTCGAATGACCTGGGGCCGACCGTCGGCGCCGCTCGGCGCGCGCCGTGATGTCCGTGCTACCAGGGATGGCGCGCGTGGCGCTGCAGTGGAGGGCGAGAACCGCCCGTGCCACGATGGACGCATGAGATCCATCGTGGCACCGAACCCCGGCGGTCCGCAGGTCATGGCGCTGACAGAGGTGCCCGATGCGGCGCCGGGCGCGCACGAGGTGCTCGTGCAGGTCGCCGCGTGCGGAGTCAACTACATCGACACGTACCAGCGCTCGGGCATCTACCCCATCGACTTCCCTTTCACCCCGGGGCTCGAGGGCGCCGGCACCGTGGTCGAGGCCGGGTCTGAGGTGGACTGGGCGCGGCCCGGCGACCGTGTGGCGTGGGCGTCGGCGGCGGGCTCGTACGCCGAGCGCGTGCGGCTGTCTCGGGACGACTGCTTCCATGTGCCCGAGGGCGTGCCGCTCGAGACGGCCGCCGCGCTCATGCTGCAGGGGCTCACCGCCCACTACCTGAGCGCGTCGACGTTCACGCTGCACGCCGGCCACGTGGCGCTGGTCCACGCGGGCGCGGGAGGGGTCGGGCTGCTGCTCACTCAGCTGGCTCGCGCGCGCGGCGCGCGCGTGATCTCGACCGTGTCGAGCGACGAGAAGGAGCAGCTGTCGCGCGCGGCCGGCGCGTCCGAGGTGATCCGTTACGAGCGCTTCCGGGACATGGCCGCCGAGCTTCCGGCCGCGGTGCGGGACCTGACGAACGGCGCCGGCGTCGACGTGGTCTACGACGGCGTGGGCGCGTCGACCTTCGACGGATCTCTCGCGTCGCTCGCGGTTCGCGGCACGATGGTGCTCTTCGGCGGGGCGTCGGGCCAGGTGCCGGACTTCAACCTGCAGCGGCTCAACCGCGCCGGCTCGCTGTTCCTCACGCGCCCGTCGATGGGGCACTACCTGCGTACCGACGAGGAGCGCGCCTGGCGCGCGGGCGACCTGTTCGCGGCCGTCGCCACCGGCGAACTCGACGTGCGCATCGGCGAGACCTTCCCGCTCGCCTCCGCCGCATCGGCCCACGAGGCCCTGCAGAGCCGCCGCACCACCGGCAAGGTGCTCCTGCTGCCGTGAACCGCTTCGCCCCTGATAGGACACCGACACGACGCATTTCTGACACGCATCCGTGACATGGACCAGGCACAATGGCGCCATGCAGTATCTCCGCCTCCGCGTCATGCGCGATTCCGATGTGCCTGACGTTCTCGCGCTCAATTCCGCCGCCCACCCGGCGGTGAACGAGCTCACGGAGGACGAGCTGCGGGCGCTGATCGGCTGGTGCGACGTCACGCTCGTCGCCTCCGATCGTGACGGCCGCGTGATCGCGTTCCTGCTGAGCCTGGGATCGGGCCAGCCGTACCAGTCGGAGAACTACCGCTGGTTCGAGGCGCGCGGCGTGCGTCACCAGTACATCGACCGGATCGTGGTGGGCGCGGGGGCGCGCGGCACGGGCGTGGGCCGCGCGATGTACGAGTCGGTGTTCGAGCGGGCCCGCGAGCGCGGAGCGACCGAGGTCACCGCCGAGGTCAACGTGCGCCCGCACAACGCGCGCTCGATCGCGTTCCACGAGCACCTGGGGTTCCGCCAGCTCGCCGAGCAGGAGACCAAGGACGGCACCGTCCGCGTCGCGCTCCTCGCGCGCCCGGTCGACGACCTGTAGCGAGGCTCCTGGCGGTCGATTCTCGCTCGCCTAGCTGTAGTGCCCAGGCAGGTTGTTCAATCTGTTGATGGGTGGGATCTTGCCGATGGCTGAGTGGTTGCGGTGGTGGTTG
>NZ_CAJXJX010000137.1 GCF_913055775.1 uncultured Demequina sp.
CCCACCATGTCCAGCGCATCCGAGACGATCACCCCGTCGAAGCCCATCTCCGCGCGGAGCAGGTCCGTGAGTATCGCGCTCGAGAAGGTCGCGGGGTTGTCCGGGTCGAGCGCCGGCACCATGATGTGCGAGCTCATGATGGTCTGGACGCCGCCGGCGATGGCCGCGGCGAACGGCGCGAGCTCGCGCTGGCGCAGAGCCTGCACGTCCGCATCGACGGTCGGCAGCGACACGTGGGAGTCCTGCGCGGTGTCCCCGTGCCCCGGGAAGTGCTTGGCGTCCGCCGCGA
The DNA here is from genome assembly GCF_913055775.1 of uncultured Demequina sp. Taxonomy (GTDB): domain Bacteria; phylum Actinomycetota; class Actinomycetes; order Actinomycetales; family Demequinaceae; genus Demequina. The sequence goes on from NZ_CAJXJX010000137.1 coordinate 290, forward strand.
CGCCCATGGCCTGGACGCCCTGCGTCCACGCGACTCCGTGGCGGCCCACCAGCGCCGCATCGGCGCCGAAGCTGCGCACCCCGATGACGGGGTTGCTGGGGTTGGAGTTGACGTCGACGTCGGGAGCGAGCGTGAGGTTCACGCCGACCTCCCGCAGCTCGCGTCCCACCTGCTCGCCCACGGCGCGGCTGAGGGCCTCGTCGTCGATGCGTCCCAGGAGCGCGTTTCCCGGGAACGGCGAGCCGTCACGCTGGTACAGGCGCGAGACGTCGCCCCCCTCCTCGTCGATCGACACGATCGCATCGGGGTTCGCCGCGTAGATCGCGTCCGTGAGCGCGCGGAGCTGCTCGGGCGAGCGGACGTTGGTGGCGAACAGGCACACGCCTCCCATGCCCTCGCGCAGTCGACGCTCGACCCATGCGGGCAGCTCCGGGCCTTCGAAGCCGGGCATCAGGGTCGCGAGCGCGGTCATCCCTTCACCGCCCCGCCCACGAGGCCCTGCGTCATGCGGCCCTGCACGAACATGAAGAAGATGATGACAGGCACGGCGACGAGCGTCGACGCGGCCATCACCTCGCCCCAGTTGGTCTGGTTGACGGCGCTGTCCTGCAGGAAGCCGCGCAGCCACAGCGGCAGGGTGGCCTTCTGGCCCTCGGGCAGCAGGATCAGCGCGACGGCGAACTCGTTCCAGGCCTGCAGGAACGCGTATACGCCGGAAGCGACCAGCCCGGGCGCCAGGAGCGGGAACGTGATGCGCATGAAGGCCTGGTTGCGGCTGAGGCCGTCCACCATCGCGGCCTCCTCGAGGTCCGCCGGAATGCCCGCGACGAACCCGCGCAGCATCCAGATCGTGAACGGGATGACAGTCGCGGTGTAGATCAGGGACACGCCCACCACGGTGTTGAGCATGCCAAAGCCGGCGATCATCTTGTACTGCGCGATGAACAGCGCCTCTGCCGGGATCATCTGGATCACGAGCACCGCGAGCACGAACGACTTGCGGCCGCGGAAGCGGAAGCGCGAGATCGCGAGCGCGGCGAAGAAGGCGAACGCGATGCAGACGATCAGCGTGAGGCCCGTGATCATCGCCGACATGCCGAGGGCGCGCACGAACGTGCCGTCCTCGAGCGCCGACGAGAAGTTGCGGAAGTCGCCGCCGAAGGGGACGAACGTGGGAGTCAGCGACTGCAGCGTCGAGTTGGGCAGGAAGGACGAGTTGATCATCCAGTAGACGGGGAACGCCCACGCGATGGTCGCGACGATGGCGATCGCGGTCCAGCCGAACTTCGCGGCCGGGCTCTTCTTGGTGATGTTCATGACTCCGCGTCCTCCTTCATCAGCTGGCGCACGTAGACCCAGCTGAGTCCGAGCGTCAGCAGCATGACCACGATGGCCGCGGTCGCGGCGAGCCCGAAGTCCTGCGAGCCGGTGCCGAGCTTGTAGATGTACGTGCCGAGCAGGTCGTACTGCTGACCGAACGATCCGGCGTCCTGGAGGAGCTGGATCTGTGCGAAGACCCGGAGGTCCCAGATGAGCGGGAGCAGGAACACGATCGACAGCACCGGCTTGATGATCGGCAGGATGATCCGGCGCGTGATCGCCGAGCCGGAGGCGCCGTCCAACTGTGCCGCCTCGAGCACCTCGTCGCTCACCTGCGTGAAGCCCGCGTAGGCGGAGAAGGCGATGAACGGCACCGAGTACCAGATGATGATGATCGAGCCGACGGCGAAGAAGCTCAGCGGATTCACGAGCCAGTTGTGGCCGATCATGTCGACTCCGGGCAAGAGCGACAGCAGGTAGTTCAGCACGCCGTTGCGATCGTCGAACAGCCAGATCCACACCGTCATGTAGGCGACGATGGGCATGGCCCACGCGAGCAGCAGCGCGATCTGCAGGCTGAGGCGGGCGACCTTGCCCACGTTCTTCATGATGATGGCCAGCAGGATGCCCAGGCCCATGCTCACGGTCGCCGTGACGAGGCAGAACACGACGGACCTGAGGACGATGCCCCAGAAGCCCTGGTCGGTGAGCATCTCGATGTAGTTCTGCAGACCCACGAACGGTGCGGGGTTGCCGAACTGCTGCGCGAGTCCGTACTCGCGGAACGAGGTGACGAACTGCCAGATCAGCGGGTAGCCGGTACCCACGACCACCACGACGATCGCGGGAATGATCAGGTAGTACGGGAGCCGGTTCTTCCGGCGGCGGCCCTGCGGCGCGGCCGAGTCGGACTGCACGGGAGGCAGCACCTCGGCCGGCGGGGCGGCGGTGGGAGCGGGCATGGCGAAGCCTTTCAGGGGCAACTGGGGTGGTGGCGCGGGTGGTCTCGCGCGGGAGGAGGCGGGGCACTGGCGCGGGGAGTGCGGTGCGCCCGCCTCTGCAGGGCCGATGCGGCCCCGGGTCTCCCGGTCCGGACGCCCCGGGGGCGGCGTCCGGACCGGGAAGAGGGGATCAGCCGTTCAGCTGAGCGGTGATCTTCTCGTCGTACTCGGCGGCGAGGGCGGCGATGTCGCCACCCTCGGCGACGGCCTGGAAGAACTCCTCCAGGAGGCCGGAGCCCTCGACGGAGGCCCAGCCCGGCGCGGCCGGGGTGAGCTTCGAGACCTGAGCGGTGTCCCAGGCGATCTGACGGAACTCGTCGGTCACGAAGGAGTCCTTCGCGTTGACGTTGGCCGGACCGAGGCCGTTCTCGCCGAGCATGGCCTGGAAGTCATCCGAGAAGATGATGCGGAGCAGGTCGCGCGAGCCCTCCTGGTTCTCGGACTGCGCCGAGATGCCGATGTTCGAGCCACCGGCGAACACGGGGGCGAGGCCACCGTCGACGCCGGGCAGACCGTAGGCGGTGTTCGCCGCGTCATCCCACGCGACCTCGCCCTCTTCGCCACCCTCGACGGGCAGACCGATGCAGCAGGCGGCCCAGGACGGAGCCATCGACGCCGCCGCCGGGATGCCGGCCAACGTGTCGTCGTTGATGATGAAGTAGTTGTCCGCGTCGGTGTCGTTGGCGTTGGCCACCGATGCCGACTCGAACATCTCCTGCCAGGCCGCGATGCCCTCCTGGCTCTCGGCGCTCGACAGCGTCGACTCCCACAGGTCGCCGTCCTTGGCGGCGAGGTCGCCACCGTAGGCGAAGACCCAGGAGATGGCGTTGCGCCAGTCCTGGCCACCCAGGTACAGGCCGCCCAGGCCCTGGTCCTTCAGCGAGGCGTGGACCTCGGTGACCTCCGCGAGGGTGGTCGGCACCTCGACGCCGCCGGCCTCGTAGATGTCCGCACGGGCCCACATGTTGCGCGAGCCGAAGTAGTACGGAAGCGCGTAGGGGGTGCCGTCGACCGAGCCGACCTCGGTGAACGACGGAAGCAGGTCGTCGCCGCCGAGCTCGTCGTACATGTCGGACAGGTCCGAGAACGCACCGACGGCCGTGAAGGTGGGCGCCCAGGTGTTGCCGATCTCGACGACGTCAGGGGTGTTGGCCGCGTCGGGGAGCGCGGTCGTGAGCTTGGGGAGAGCGTCGCCCCAGGCCACGGCCTCGACGGTCAGCGTGCCGCCGTTCTCAGCCGCGTAGGTGTCCTCGAGGTAGGTGACCAGGTCCTCCGGGGTGTCGGGCGCACCCATGAGCCACAGGGTGATGTCCTGCGCGACCGTCTCGGTGGTCTCCTCGGTGGTCTCGTCGGTGGTCTCGTCGGGCTCGCTTGCCGGGTCGTCGGATCCGGACGACGAGCATCCAGCGAGGACGATGGCGGAGGCGGCCGCGAAGGCCACGGCGCCGCTTGTCATCTTCTTCATCGAACTACTTCCTTCTGTTTGTGTGTGTGCCGTCCGTGACCTGAGGGGCCACGTCGTTGTGGAGGAGGTCAGGAGACCCCCAGCTGTCCGGTGAGGACCGTGACCACCGCACCGAGCACGACGATGTCGCGCCCGAGCGAGGTCATCCGCAGAGTCAGATCGCCGTGAAGCTCGGCCATCGTCCTGCTGCGAAGCGTCTCGGAGGTGCCCTCCAGGAGGGGACCTGCGAGAAGATTGTGGGGACCGGCAAGGACGACCTCGCCGAGGTTGAGGGCGCCCACCACGGGGCCCAGGGAGATGCCGAGCCGCTCGCCGGCCTCGCGGAGCACCTGCTCCCGCTCGGCCTCCGTCGCGGCCTGCGCGAGGTTCGCCTCGAGCCGGGGCGATGCGAGCCAGGTCTCCAGGCATCCCGCCTTGCCGCACGCGCACTCGTCGCCGCCGTCGGTGCCGACCACGACGTGGCCGATCTCGCCGGCGGCGAAGCCCGATCCGTACACGACCTGGCCGCCCACGACGATGCCGGAGCCGACGCCTCGGCCCACCCGGACAAGCATCATGTCGGGGCTGGCGCCGCCGAACGACCGCTCGCCGATCGCGGCCATGTTCGCGTCATTGGCGACCACGACGGGGAGGCTGTAGCGCTCGGCCAGCAGACGCTGCAGGGGGACGTCGTGCCACACGAGGTTGGGTGCGGACACCACGACCCCTTCGAGGTCCACGATGCCGGGGCTGCCGACTCCGATGCCCATCACCGGCGCGCTGGCACGACCGAGGAGGTCGTCGAGGAGGGCGTGCACCCGCGCGACCGCGTCCTCTCCGGTAACGCCCGTGACGGGGACCTCGGACCGCTCGAGCACGGAGCCGTCGAGATCGGTGACCACGCCGCGGAACGCGCTGTTGTTGGAGAGGTCCAGACCGACGATCGAGAAGCCGGTGCGGTTGATGTCCAGGAGCGTCGCGGGCTTGCCCGGGCGCGAGTCGGGGCGGATCCCGAGCTCGACGACCAGGTCCTCGGAGATGAGGTCCGCGACGAGGTCCGAGATCGTGACGCGCGTGAGGCCCACCTCCCGCGCGAGATCCGCGCGGCTCATGCCATCGCCCCGGTACAGGGCCTGCAGAACGAGCGCACGGTTGTGACGACGGGCGTGCTCGGGCCGCACCCGGGCACCCGGCCTCACCGCGCCGGCGAGGGCGCGGTGGCTCGTGGCGCTCGTCGCCGCACCGAGAGGGTCGAGCCCGGTGGCCCGCCTCCCAGTGGAGCGTCGCTGCGCCTCGTGGGTCGTCATAGTTAGTTAGTTAAGATTACTAACCAACTAGGCGCAACCCTGTCGCATCGTTTCGACCGCAACCGTTACCGATCCGTGACCATCCGACTCATTGCTAGCCTGGTGCTGTCACAACGCTGAGGAGAGACCATGCCTGTGCTGAGGAAGGACGGAGCCGCGCTGCTCTTCGTCCACGTCCCCAAGACGGGCGGGGGCTCCGTCGAGACGGCCTTCAAGGACGCCGGGTGGAGGATGGATTTCTTCGACCACCGCGGCGGTCCCGGCTCGGTCAACTACCTTCGGCGCAACAGCCCCCAGCACACGCACGCCGCCGACCTCGAGCGGATCTTCCGCATCGGACGCTTCGACGCCGTCTTCAGCTTCGTCCGCGATCCCCTGCCGCGCATGCGGTCGGAGTACGTGTGGCGCATGCGCAAGAACGACTCCGTGGACGTCTCTGGCCGCGCCTTCGAGCGGTGGCTGCGCGAGACCCTGCGCAAGAGCCTCCAGAACCCCTCGATCTACGACAACCACATCCGCCCCCAGGTCGAGTTCATGGTCTCGGGCGCCCAGAACTTCCGCGTCGAGGACGGCATCGACAGGGGCCTCGCGCACCTCGCGGACCTCACCGGACTGGACCTCCCGCTCACGGTGCCACGACTCCACAAGGGCTCCGAGGTGACGAGCGTCCGCCCCGCGGATGTCGAGATCACGTCGCGCGCCGCACGACTGATCAGCGAGTTCTACGGCGAGGACTACCGGCGGTTCGGCTACGACCGCCCCGACGCGGACGGTTAAGCCATGGAGGAGCTGCCGCGCAGCGGCCCCGCCCGAGATCTCGCGCCGGGTACGCTGGAGGCCCTCTCACCCGTAGCCGGAAGGACGCTATGAAAGTCGTCGTCATCGGCGATATCGGCTGGCACGACCTCTACCACCTCGGCGACGAGGCCATGACCGAGGCCGCCGTCGACATGTTGCGACGACGAGGCATCGCGGACGTCACGCTCGTCGCAGGCGAGCCCGAGGCCGCCGAGCGCTTCTACGGACTCCCCGCGGTGCCGCGCCTGGGCTTCCGAGCCTCCTGGTCGCGGGAGCGCAACGACGCCCATCTCGCCGCGATCACCTCCTCCTTCGACAGCAGCGATCTGGTGGACCAGACCGCGGTCGCCGCGATTCGTGAGATTCGGAAGAATTGCGGTCTCCCTGTCTCACCTGACAGGGGCCTGGCCCAGCGTTCATGCAGCTTGCTCGGGAGGAAAGGGCAGGGTCGTGCAGTTTGCTCGATTCGGGGCCCTTTCCTGCGCGCGGGAGCGGAGGCGGGGCCGGGGTATGGCGGGGAGATTCGGGG
>NZ_CAJXJX010000138.1 GCF_913055775.1 uncultured Demequina sp.
CACGGCGCCGGGCCGCCGGCAGTTCATGCCGGTGCGGTTCGCGGACAACGGTCACGTGGTTCCCGCGACGGCGGGAGGGTCCGGGTCGCACCTCATGGCACGCTTGGCGGCCGCTGAGGCGCTCGCGGACGTGCCTGCGGGCGTGGAGCGCGTGGAGCCCGGCGATACCGTGGGGGTCGTGAGGTGGAGACGATGACGGAGTTCACGCACCTGGACCGCGCTGGCCACGCCCGGATGGTCGACGTCACGGCGAAGGCCCCGACGGTGCGGGCCGCGACGGCGGAGGCCTTCGTGACGTGCGCGCCCGAGGTCGTGGAGGCGTTGAGAGGCGGCGAGGTTCCGAAGGGCGACGTGCTCGCGGTGGCGCGACTCGCAGGGATTGCCGCCGCGAAGCGGACACCGGAGCTGCTCCCGCTCGCCCACGTGATCGGGGTGCACGGAGCGAGCGTGGACGTCGCGGTCGAGGACGGCGGCGTGCGGATCGTGGCCCGAGTGTCGACCGCCGACCGCACGGGAGTCGAGATGGAGGCCCTGACGGCGGCCTCCGTCGCCGCGTTGAACGTCATCGACATGGTGAAGGGTCTGGACCGATCGACCTCGATCCGTGAGGTGCGCCTGCTCAGCAAGGAGGGCGGACGCTCGGGGACCTGGACGCGAGACACGTCATGACGGTGTTCGACGCGATCATTCTCACCGGGGGCCGTGCGGAGCGGCTCGGGGGTGTCGACAAGGGTGAGATCGACGTGGGCGGGCGCTCGTTGCTCGCGCACGCGCTCGACGCTGCGGCTCCGGCGCGCGCCGTCGCGGTGGTGGGCGCGCCGGTGGAGCGCACGCGAGTCATCTCGACCCGCGAGGAGCCGCCGGACGGCGGGCCTGTCGCCGGCATCGAGGCGGGTCTGAAGGCCCTCGCCGGCGGCGTCAACCTCGTCCTGGTCCTCGCTGTCGACACTCCGCGCGCGGGCGCGGCTCTCCCCGAGCTGCTCGCGGCAGTCGGCCCCTCCGAGGGTGCCATCGCCGTCGATGAGGGCGGACGGGACCAGCCGCTGCTGGGGGTCTACAGGCGAGCGGCTCTCGAGGCCGCGATCGCGCGCCTCAGCTCGGCACACGGAGCATCCATGCGGTCGCTGCTGCGCCAGCTGGCCTTGACGCGCGTGCCCGTCGCTCCCGGGGTCACGCTCGACGCCGACACCTGGGACGATGTCCGGAAGCTGCGGGAACGCTGGCCCTGAGCAGGCGCGAGCACGCCGGACGGGCCACGATGGGCACGTGAGCCGAGAGGAGAAGCGATGAGCGACACGACGCAGATGGAGGCGTGGGCGGAGGCCCTCGCGGGTGAACTGGGAATCGACACCGCGGGCGTCGACGTCGAGCAGCTTCTCGACGTCGCGCGCGAGGCGGCCCACGCCGTGGCGCGGCCGGCCGCGCCCATCACGACCTTCCTGATCGGATACGCCGTCGCCCGCGGTGACGTCGACTTGTCGGAGGCGACCGGGACGGCCACGGCTCTCGCGCGCGGATGGGTCGAGGAGATGCCCGGCTGATGGCGACGGTGCGGCTCTTCGCCGCGGCCGCCGAGGCTGCAGGGTGCGAGCAGACCTCGGTCGACGCGGTGACGGTGGGCGACGTGAAGCGCCGGCTCGTCGACGCGCATGGCGAGGAGCTCGCCCGAGTGCTGCGCCAGTGCGCGGTCGTGGTGGAAGGCAGGCGGGCGAGCGACGACGACCCGGTGGGAGACGCCGTCGTCGACGTGCTCCCGCCCTTCGCGGGGGGATGACGCGCTCAGATCGCGTAGGCCCTCGGGACGTCTGACAGGCGGACCCGGAACGGGCTGCCGGGGCTGAGCGTCGCAGCGGTCTCCGGGGTGACGTCCACGGCGGTGCGCGTCCCCTGCACGCGCACGACGTCCCCGCGAGGCTCGAGCCAGGCGACGACGTCCGGCACGGTGGTGTCGCCCCCCGGCGCGCCCCCCGGCGGCGTCGAGTCGGGGCTCGCGGGCTCCCGTCCTCCGCGCAGTGCTCTCTCGTGTCCGAGCTCTCGCTCGCCGGGGTGGGCCAGGTGAACCTCGCCCGCGGCCAGGGCGACCGCAGCGGGAGTCCCAGCGCTCACGGCAGCGGTGTCAGCGGCGATGGTGGTGCCGTCGGGAAGGCTCACGGTGCCCGAACCTGCGGTGCCCCGCAGCACGAAGCGCCCGGCCATGCGCGCGGCGAAGTCGGTGCGAGGGTGCGCGAGGACGGTCCTCGTGGGGCCGGACTCAGCGATGGCGCCGTGCTCGAGCACCGCCACCTCTTGCGCGAGGAGGTGGGCGTCCAGCGCGTCGTGCGTCGCGATGACGGTGGTGACGTCTCGCGTCACGTCGGCGACCAGCGTCCGCAGTCGAGAGGCCGCCTCGACGTCGACTCCCGCGAAAGGCTCGTCGAGCAGCAGCGCTCGCGGTCGCGCGGCGAGCGTCCGAGCCAGCGTCGCGCGTCTGGCCTGGCCGCCGGAGAGCTCGGCGGGCCGGCGATGCGCCGCGCCCGCGAGTCCCACTCTCTCGAGCCAGTCGAGCGCCTGAGTCCGCGCGTCGCGAGCACGCGCCCCGGAGGCCCGGATCCCGAACGCGACGTTGTCGAGCACGCTCATGGCGGGGAACAGGTCGGCGCCCTGCGTAACCAGGCCGATGCCGCGCTGTCGCGGCGGGACCCAGGTGCGGGTCGCGTGGTCGTGGAGCGTGTCGCCGTCGAGATCTGTCCGGCCGTCATCCGGGCGCAGCACGCCGGCGATGGTAGCGAGCACCGTGGACTTGCCGGAACCGTTGGGCCCCAGCACGGCGAGCGTCTGCCCGGCGCGTACCGCGAGCCGGACCTCGACGCCGCGAGCGGCCGCCACGACGCGCGTGTCGAGCGTCATGACGCACGCCTGACCACGGGGCGGTAGGCGAGCGCGACCACCGTGACCGCGACCACGACGAGAACCGCGGCGAGCGCCACGGCCGCATCCGCATCGGCCTCCCGCTGGAGGTAGATCTCGAGGGGGAGGGTACGGGTGACGCCGGGCAAGGATCCGGCGAAGGTGAGGGTCGCCCCGAACTCACCCAGCGCTCGCGCGAACGCGAGCACCGTTCCCGTGATGAGCGCGGGCCGCAGCGCCGGCACCGTGACCCGCCACAGCGTCACGCTGCGAGAGGCACCCAGCGTCGCGGCGAGCGCCTCGTGATGGCCGCCGCGCGCGCTCACGGCTGACTCGACGGCGAGCACCATGAAGGGCAGCGCGACGAAGGTCTGAGCGAGCACCACCGCCACGGTGGTGAATGCCAGCTCGACGCCCGCGGCGTGGAGCGACGCTCCCACGAGGCCCCGACGCCCGAACGCGTACAGCAGTGCCAGACCGCCCACCACCGGCGGCAGCACCAGGGGAGCGAGCACCAGCGCCCGCACGGCAGGCTTGGCCCTCGAGCGCCACGTCGCGAGCGCGAATCCCAGCGGCACCCCCAGCGCCACGCACAGCGCGGTGGCGACGGCGGCGGTGCGCAGGCTGAGGCCCAGCGCGTCGAGTGCAGACGGGGACGCCGCGAGCTCGGGAAGCCTCGACCAGTCGATCCGCAGGGCAGTCGCCGCCAAGGGAAGAGCGACGAGCGCGCCCGCAGCCACGGCGAGTGGCATCATCCATCGCGGCATCATCGCGACCGTCATCGCTGCACCGTCCCGAAGCCGTACGCGTCGAGCGCCTCCTGGCCGGTGGTGAGCACGTAGTCCACGAATCCCGCGCTCAGGTCCGGCTGGTCGGAGCCGGTGAGGGCCGCGATCGGGTAGGCGTTGACCACCTCGTCGGCATGCTCGGTGGCGACGGCCTCGACGCCGGTGCGCCGAGCGACGTCCGTGACGTAGACCAGGCCCGCGTCGGCATGGCCCTCGGCGACCTTGCTGAGCACGCCCGTCACCGAGGTCTCCTCGGACGACGGCACCAGAGCGACGCCCGCGAGTGCGGCGAGGCGGGCGGACGAGGCGCCGCACGGTACCTGCGGCGCGCACACCACGCTCACGACGGATGGATCGCCCAGGCTCTCGATGCTGCCGACGGCGGCGGGGTTGCCGCGGGGCACCACGATGGTGAGGGTGTTGGTCGCGAACACCGCTGGTGGTGCCGCCGCGTGCTCGCCGATGACCGCCATCTGCGCCTCGTCGGCTGCAGCGAAGACGTCCGCGGGTGCGCCCTCGATGATCTGCGCCGCGAGGTCGGCCGAGCCCGCGTGCACCATCACGACGTCGACGCCCGGGTGAGCGGCCTCGAACGACTCCTCGATCACGGAGAACGGCTCGACGAGCGACGCGGCCGCGAACACGGTGAGCTGAGATGAGCCGTCGCTGCTCGCGCACCCGGTACCCGCAGCGAGACCCATGACCACAGCCGCAGCTCCCAGCACCCGTGTGCGAGTACTGCTCACGTGGTCTCGCGCGCGCGCTCGACGATGACCGTTGTCGCCTTCACGACCGCCGTCGCGACTGCGCCGGGCTCGAGCCCGAGGTCCCGGACGGCCTCCGTGCTCATGAGCGACACCACCCGATGCGGGCCGCACTGCAACTCGACCTGGCTCATGACGGCGTCGGACGTGACGGAGGTGACGAGTCCCACGAACTGGTTGCGCGCGGAGCGCGCGATGCCGGTCGCGTCGCGCGGTGCGCGCGCCCGCTCCTGGGCCAGGCGCGCGACGTCGACGCCGTCGATGAGCGTCCGACCTCTGGCGTCGACTGACGTGGTGACGGCGGCGCTGTCGATCCAGCGGCGCACGGTGTCGTCGGACGCGCCCACGAGAGCGGCCGCCTCAGAGATTCGCAAATGCGGCATGAAGGGAAGATTAGCGCCGCAGATGCGCGCAGTCGAGGGCCTAGCCGCCGATCGCGCTCATGGGCCGCTCGGGCTGCAGGAACGTGGGGTCGTCGATGTCGTGACCCGGGCGCTTGAGGCGCAGACAGGTCGCGACCGCGTCCGCGAGCTGCTCGTCGCTCGCGCCGCCGCGCATGAGCCCTCGCAGGTCCGACTCCTCGCGCGAGAACAGGCACGCCCGCAGCTGCCCATCCGCGGTGAGGCGCACCCTGTCGCACGTGCCGCAGAACGGTCGCGTGACCGAGGCGATGACGCCCACCGACGCCTCGGTGCCCTCGATGTCCCACACCTGAGCGGGCGCCGCGCCGCGGTCGCCGCGCTCCACCAGCGACCAGCGTGCGGTGAGCAGAGCGAGGATCTCCTCGCCCGTCACCATGGCGTTGCGGTCCCAGGTGTGGCCGGCATCGAGAGGCATCTGCTCGATGAAGCGCATCTGATAGCCGTGGGTGACGCAGAACTGGGTGAGATCCACGATCTCGTCCTCGTTGACGCCGCGCATCGCGACCGCGTTGATCTTGATGGGTGCAAGGCCCGCGGCGTCCGCCGCGGCGATGCCGGCGAGCGTCTCCGTGAGCTTGTCGCGGCGGGTCAGGTCGAGGAACCGGTCGCGCCTGAGCGTGTCGAGCGAGATGTTGACGCGCGCGAGACCGGCGTCGTGCAGGCGGTCGGCGAGCGCCGGCAGGCGAAGAGCATTGGTGGTGAGCGACAGCTCCGGTCTGCCGGTGGGCCCCTCGAGCCTTGCCAGCCGGTCCACGACGTCGACCACGTCCGCGCGCAGCAGCGGTTCGCCGCCGGTCAGGCGGATCTCCTCGATGCCCATCTCCACTGCCACGCGCGCGATCCGCACCAGCTCGTCCGTGCTGAGCATCGACTCGCGCTGAAGCCACGGCACGCCCTCGGCCGGCATGCAGTAGGTGCAGCGCAGCGAGCAGCGGTCCGTGAGGCTGATGCGCAGGTCACGGTGCTGCCTGCCAAACCGGTCGACGAGCCCGGGGTGCGCCGCGCTCATGACATTCCCACCCACGTGTGAGTGCCGTCCCGCAAGATCTCGCGCTTCCAGATCGGAACCTCGGCCTTGATGCGCTCGACCAGTTCGCGGCAGACCTCGAACGCCGGCGCCCGGTGTGCGCTGGCGACCGCCGCGACGATCGCCGCGTCTCCGACGCGCAGGAGGCCGATGCGGTGGGTGACCGCGACGGTCACGGGGACGGCCGATGCGGCGGCGACCTCAAGCGCGATGCGCTCGAGCACGTGCGCGGCGTCGGGGTGCGCGGAGTAGTCGAGGTGTGTCACCTCGCCATTCACGGAGGGGTCGTGGTCGCGCACCTGGCCGATGAAGGTCGCGACCGCGCCGTGTTCCGGTCCCGTGACGGCGGCGACGTGCTCGTCGAGGCCGATGCGCGCATCGGCTATCCGGGCGATGGCGACGGTCATGGGTGGTCACCACCGTCGAGCTGCGACAGCAGGTGGGGGAGCAGCGGCAGGACCACGTGCGCCGCCTCGAGTGCACCGCGCTCCGACCCCGGGGCGTTGACGATGACGGACCCAGGCGTGCCGGCCGTGACTCCCGCGAGCCCTCGAGACAGCGCCGCAGCGGGGGCGCTCGCCGCGCCGGCCGCTCGGATGAGCTCGGGAATGCCCGGCAGCTGGCGCGCCAGGAGCGGCTCGGTCGCCTCGGGCGTCAGGTCTCGTGGACCGACTCCCGTGCCGCCCACGGTGATGATCACGCGGGTGCGGGAGGCCATCGCACCTT